>DGWW01000088.1 GCA_002395385.1 Myxococcales bacterium UBA4248 | reverse complement strand
CCACCTCACCCCTTTGTCACTTCGTGACATTTCCCCTCTCCATGAATGGCGAGGGGAAACTGTATGTGGCATTTGATTTGCTCTCGGTGCCCTCAATTCGCACCGTTCACCGGACGGTGCTCATTTCGGCCCCCTTGGAACCCACAATCAATTTGTTTATTCATTACTTTTCATAAACCCAGCCAATCCTTCTCTCGATGGGGCCCCTCCCCCATCTCTCTAAAGTATTTGTCTCTAAAGTATTTGTATTGACTTTAACCTCTACCTCTACAAACCAGCTAACACTCGTACTAAAAAAGTGAGCATCTTTAGATGCGAACAAATCCGTTTGTCAAAACAAGGATGGTGGCTGAGTCGTAACATGAGGGATGAGGTGCATTGCAGATTAGGGCTTGAATTTCGAATATAAATCGTTATATCTTTATTGGAGTTTCGGATCAAAGGTGATCCGGCTTCTTAGTGCCTTAGTGGCGCATCTTAACCATTTATTGAAAAGGAAGTTACGATGAAAAAAGTTATTATCGGCCTCAGCATTGCTCTTCTCGCTTTTGGTGCCATGGGTTGCAAGAAAGACAAGAAAGAAACCAAAACAGCAGCAGCCCCCGCAGCCGAAGAATTGCAACAGCTTGAGGCCAAATATCAGCGTCAGGATTCGAATGCTCCCGCTGGCTCAGATTTGACATGTAAATATGTCCTCATCCAGGGTGCTGGTGGTTCCTACACCATGAGCAAAGCCGAAGTGAAGACCTCTGGTCAGTGCAACTGGGCAGATCTCCAGGGCAAAGCTGCAACAGCTGGTGCAATCAGTGCCGCTCAGGCCGCTCAAGTCGTTGCCGGTGCCGCAGGTGGTGGACTTCCTGCCAGTGTTAAAGATAAATGGAATTGCACCGCTTACAATGTTGTGACCAATGCTCGTCGCGTTGGTGCACAGGATTGTGCTGATGGCAGCGGTACAGGTCAAAACATGGGTGCCAGCATTTCCGGCATCCTCGGCCTCTAATCTTATGATTCGTTAGAAAAACCCCTCCCTGGAGGGGTTTTTTTGTTGCTGTAAACGATGATTCACTCAATCACGGGTTTGGGTCTGTCCGAGATGATTCCTTTTTGAATCAGCGGCTGAGCTTCTTCCCATTCGGCGCTCGATATGCGATTTGCCTGTCGCAGAGCCTGCCCCACGACATTCATTTTATTTAAGCGTGAACTCGACAACTTGCCTTTGGCATACTGACGCCCAAAGATGATGGGATTAGGCAATATTGAGGCTAAAAAGAGCGATTCCCTCAGTGTGAGTTGTGAAACATTTTTTTGGAAATAGAATTGAGCTGCACTGCGGATGCCATAGACATCCTTGGCCCAATGGGCCAGGTTCAGATACATTTCGAAGATGCGCAATTTGGGAAGTTTCTTTTCCATTTGCCAGGTTAAAAACATTTCCTGAAATTTTCGGGATGCTGTTTTATCGTGGTTCAAAAACAGGTTTTTGATAACCTGCTGAGAGATCGTCGATCCTCCGCGTACAATCTTATCGGCTTTGAGATTGGCGATTAAACTGGCACGAATGGCGCGAATATCAAAACCCGAATGCGTAAAGAATTTGCCGTCTTCGGAGGCAACAAATGCATAGGCCGTGTGTCTCGGCAAATCATAAAACGATGTCCACTCTGGACGGCGCGGTCCTATGGTGATTGGAACCGTAGCTGCGTTTACTTTGACTTCGAAGGCATCACCTGCAAGAAGATTGAAATCACTTCTTGGATCATATTTGACCGTCTCGACCTGATCCAGATTAAACTCTACATTGAGTGCAAGGTCATCCAGATCACTTTCGTCATAAGCGATTCCCAATTGAAGACTGTACGGTCCTGAGAGTTGGTAGCCCGTAATGTTTGGCGCAAATCCGTTGGGGAGTGACGGGATAAAATCGGCACTTTCTCCGGAACTCTTTACGTTAAAATTGCACTGATAGCTGTCAGTCATCGTTTTCATGCGAGATAAAGTCGCATGGAATGGGATTTTTCCAAGCATGCCCTCGGCATCTTCGACTTCGAATGTTTTTTCGAGCAAATCAGCCCAGGCTTTCATTTTGATGGTACCATTGATTTCACTGATGGATTGCGAGGATAGCATTGGCGAAAAAATCGCCCCATGCTGAACGCCTGCATCGACATCAAACCATGCCCGTTTTTCGCTCAATTCAATAATGGCGCTGAAATACCCCGAAATGGGAAACGAATCAAATCTGAGTTTATCTACAAAATCTGCCGTTTGAAGAAATCTTGCGAGATCAAATTGTGATGTGTCAAAGGTGAATGCGAGTTTTTGATCATCGAAGGCATAACCTCCAAAGATTCTTGCCGTTGCCCCGCTTGGTTCGCGAAGCTGAATGCCGATTCCAATGCGATTGGCTTCTCTTTCGTGCAGTATTTCCAGTTGAGTGAATTCGAATAAATAGTCTCCGGACAGAAATTGAAGCGGAAACTCGTCCGAAAGATGCATATCGATTTGCCCATTTTCTATGACGAGCATATTGCGTCTTTCATTCCTGGCAATGCCAATGCTATGAAAACTAGCGGAATTTAAGGAGATTCCCTCTTCGTCCAAATGTGAGATCTCGGCATTGGCAATATGGATGGTATCTCCAATAGCAAGTCCATCGATCGAAAAATCGAGACACTCATTGGCTTCGGTGCGAATGAGACATGCGTGAATTGGAAGACCTTTGAGCTGGATATCTTCAATCGAGTGAAAAGTAATTTCATGTTCATAAACATGAACACTCACGTTAATATCATCCGGCAGTGTTGCAGTGACCTTGCAATTGTCACATCTTATGACAGGAATGCTGTGTGAATTTTCGGAAATGCCAATTCCAGTAACGATGTTGACTTCATCTTCATGAGCGGCGTGATTGGCGAGTGATTTGAGCCAGAGCACGTCGGGAGAATTGTCATCGCCAAAATTGAAATGTCCGTTCATTCCTTCAATTTCGACGAGAGATGCATCGAGATCTCCCACAAACATACCCATAAGTGCAGGGTATACCGTGACCGATTGAAATGTCAGCGGAGCAATATCAGGCTGGTTGGGAGTGAATGTGACCTGATCGAGAATGAGTCCGGTCAGTCCCATGGCATGAATATCGTCGAATGAAAACTGTCCATCGAGCTTTTCGCCGAGTTCTGCCAACTTGGGAGTAAGACGCGCTTTGAGGTACAGACTCGTCCGCAGCCCATAACTCACGGCTAAAAAAACTAAGAAAATACTTAGAAAAATGAGCAGTATTCGACGCCAGTATTGTTTTTTAGGCGTTTTATTTGTCGATGGGGGTTGTTGCTGTTCTTCCATAATGATGCTATGCGCTTCCCTGCGCTGCGTCGAATTTGACGCTCAAGGGTATAAAAGCGCACACTGAAGGTTTGGGCAAATATTGAGGGTTTGCGCCGCGTATGGTAGCATAGCGGCGCAGCGAAGCGTATCGCAGATAGCGTCGCACTCAACAAACAATCCATACCATGATAAAAAGCAAAACCATTCAGTCCGAAAATATTAGCAAATCTGTTCAGTCCAATCGAATTGCCCCCGAGGATACACAGAGCGTCGTCCCTTCGTGCATTTCTGCATATACACTTGAAAAGCCACTCGGCAGTGGCACACAGGGCAAAGTGTTTCTGGCGCGCCGAAATCTCGACGGCCTCGAAGTCGCCATCAAGCGCCTGAACATCGAATCGGTCAAGACCTGGAAGACTTACGAGCTCTTCGAACGCGAGGCAAAAGTTCTCAAGTCACTCGATATCGACGGCATTGCCACATTTTATGATGCGTTTGATGACCTCGAGGCCGATTCGCCATGTGCCTATATTGTGCAGGAATATATTCGTGGTGAGACACTTGCGAGTTTAATCAAAGCCGGGCATCGGTTCTCGATCGACAGGGTCTACGATATTATCATTCAGTTGTTAGATATCCTTAAGCAGCTCCACAAGCATACGCCGCCCATTGTCCATCGGGATATTAAGCCGTCGAATATCATTTTGCATCCGCTCGAAGGCGATAATTTTAAGGTTTATCTCATCGATTTTGGTGCCGTTGCAAACCCGCAGCTGCAGAGCGGCGGATCGACGGTTGCGGGAACGATTGGTTTTATGCCGCCCGAACAGCTCATGGGCAAGCCAGTCCCCCAAAGCGATATCTACGCGCTTGCGGCAGTGGCCGTAAACCTGATTACCGGCAAATCGCCGCAGGACATGCCGGTCAGGGATTTTCATCTGATCTTTGAGCCCGACATGCAATTCATGCCCGTGCAGGTCGTCAATACATTGCGGCACATGCTCGAACCCGATGTCGAAAAAAGGTTATCGAATCCGGAACTATTGATAGATGCCTTTACGAAATTCAAGCAGGGCAACTATGACAGTCTGCATGCGGATCAGGAAGAAATATCGAGTTCTGATTTTTTAAAACAAGTTAAAGAAGTACATTCTTATGCACAGCCGGGCAATATTGACCTCTGGCAAAGACTGCCAGATGAACGCCCATTGTATTACCCGTACAATGCTCGGGACATCCAGCCATCGGATGAAACGGAAGAGCCTCTGTGTTTTGGAACAAAGAGCAATATTTATCAAAAACAGTATAATATAAATTTTAGAGATATAGATAATAAATACAAACTACACACCAAAGGAGAAGGCGTCATTGGTATTGGAGACAGGCTTTTGGGTATATTCCTGTCTTTTTCCATGATTATTTGGATCGCAATTCCGCTGTTTTTTATACATGTAGGTATAAAATTTCATTTAATTCTCATTTTTGTGGGAGCCATTCCGGCATTTGGTTTACCTTATTATTTATTATCTGTTATCAAGAAAAGAAAGGCCAAACGAGCGACATTAGTGCGTGAATTTTTTACAAATCCAAGAAGCAACGAATCCGACAACGATTTATTTTATACGATACAAAAAAAAGGATGCAAAACCATCGCAACCATTGTCAGCGTTCAATATATCAACGTCTCAGATAACGTTTGTGAACAGAATATTTACACATCACAAATTGCAGTACATCAAAGACCGGAGTTTAAAGTTAAGTACAAGTTCAACCCACCGAATGACAGCGATCCGAATGATTTGGTCCATACCATTATTGTCCGTGAGCCACCAGAGTCATTTTTGAAAGTTGGTGATCCATTACCAATATTGTACTATATAAAAAGCGACGGCGTGGATGAGCATGTCTATAGCATCCCATTCCCGATTGTACTTTCGGATGTCGGGAAATTCGGCGAAATTTTGGGACAGAGTACGAGAGCAGTAGGGCCATTATCCTATATAACATACCATCAGCCCCCCAAAATTCGAATGAACCGCGTGCCGAATCAGGATGGAACCGGGGATATGATTACTTATACATTGGAGGATTAAATCATTTTTTTGGGGGCTATGTACGGCCATATTACTACTCAGCCGCCTATTTTTGTTTTTTTAACAAGCGGATTTGTTCGCATCTAACGATGCTCACATTTTTTCTGAATCATTCATTTCGGTTATCAAGAAATACCCAAAAACATGACCTACCACAGAGCGCTGTCAGGGATATTTTTACAACAAAACAATACTGAACGCACTTAGCCCATTTTTCATCAACCCCACTATGAAGGATACTTTATGCGAATCATCGGGCCAGCCATTCTGATTTTTTGTACATTCACAACATTTTCCTGCAATAAAGCGACAGTGGACCCCACGGTGAAAGAAGCTGTAGCCACCCAGGAAAACAACACTGCCGAGGTAGTTCCCATGGACAATTATCATTTTGCAGAGACGCAGACAGCATCGAAAGAAGATATCATCAAGGCACTTCAGGGCGAATGGTCATCGAAAGAGAACGGCTTTAATTATTCATTAAAAATCGAAGGCAATCAGATGACACTCGGCTACAGCGACCGCGAGCTGGGGCAGATCGAATTCGATGTCAAAGCCGGCATGCCGATTCGAATCATTCCCAAAACGCCAGAGTATGACTACCAAAAAGGGCGTGGTTACAGTGAATTCTATCGCATCCTAAGCATGTATTATGTCAATGACCGAATTACGCTCAATGTGCGCCCCAAAGACAGGGATGACGAACTCGAGGATGAGCTCGTCCTGAGCCGGGGTCTGACCAAAGAAGCACTGGACGCATTGGAAGATATCAAACCCAAACCCAATCTGATTTACAATACAGACAGCCCAAATACCGCAAAAACAATATTGCAGGCCATACAGGGCACATGGGAAGGCCGTGACAATTGCAACTATAAAGTGACGATCAGCGACAAAGATATAAAAATCTATTCACAGGCCAAAGAAATACTGTCATCTCAAATACATCTATCCAGCAATAATCCGGCACACATCGAGCTGGACAGCTATGATTTGGACAGCGGCAATATTAAAAATGATATATTTGGATTATATTATCTCGACGAAACGGCCATTTTATTGTCGATTCATTCCGATTTTATGAACCACAAGTTTGAATATATTTTGCGCAAACCGGAATATTTTGGACGTTATATCATGGATAAAGCGATCATTCCCGAAATCGAAGGAGACTGGAAGGATCAGAATGGAAACGTTCTAACCATTCACGGGAATGACATCGAGTATGACGGTCGAAAAGATACATTTCACATAGTAACACGCAGTTTTTCCGATAAGAAAAACAAAAGGTATTATATTGTCAGCCAGTCGAACGAGGGTTATATTTTTGGCGGTATGTTCATGCCTATCGAATATCATAACGGTCAACTCTCGACGAGAATTCAGATCATGGATGCGCCATCACCTGAATTTCGATTTACACATGTAAAATAATATTGCGAGCCGTAGAGACGTGTCGTGACGCGTCTCAAGGCGAGCGGCGAGTGCGTATCGGCAAAGCCGATAGCACCGCACATAATATAGATTATTTTAACATATATGATTCCATGCCCAAAATCTGATCCGTTGTACGCAGGAAATCATCTGTCAGATTGACATGATAGGGCAAGCGCATCTGTGCATCGACTTCACCGCATTCAAATTTCAAATATGTATATGTCGATCCTTCGTTACCGGGCAATGCCAGGAATTGATTGAGTTTTTGTATATCTTCTTCGGTATTTTCTTCGCGGATTGTAAATTGTATATGTGTGACGCGTTTTGAACGAACATCCGATAAAAACTCGACATTATCGACCATGATTTCTATCTTTCGGGTATCTTCCTCGCCATCATTTTCACCCTCGAATTTAATCGATCCCGTCATCACAACGGGAGATTCATTCTGAAATTTGTCTTCGCCGATGCGCTCGAGTGTTTTCTGAAAACATATAAAATCGACCTGTCCATTGAGATCTTCGATAATACCGCTGGCGAGTTTAAATCCGGATTTTGTGGTACGCACTGAGGCGCCTTTCATGAGGCCGCAAATTGTGACTTTGTCGCGTTCTTTACGCATGGATAGATCCGAGGTGTGGTGCGATGAGAACAAATCGACTTCCTGTCGATAGTGATCGAGCGGATGTCCCGAAACGAAGTAGCCGATGAGATTGAATTCATTTTCGAGCACGGTTTCTTCAGACCATGGGGGTGCCTGCATATATTTTTCTTCCATCGCAGCCGATTGTTTGGGGGCTTTTGCTGCAAATAATGAGAAGAGCGACGTCTGACCGGCACTGCGATCTTCGCGGGATTGCTTGCTGCGGTCGAGTGCATTCTGAACGCTGGCAAACATGCAGGCGCGTGCCGCACCAATATCACCGATGTGCCGCAGTTTTTTGGGCCATATCGAGTCGAATGCCCCGGACATGATGAGCCCCTCGATGACGCGCTTGTTTACGCGGGCATCGACGCGCTCACAAAAATCGAAAAGACTCTTGAAAGGGCCATCTTCTTTGCGTGTTTTAAAGACCGACTCGAGCGCGGCCTCGCCAATACCTTTAATTCCGGCCAGTCCAAAGCGAATATGGCCGCCCGAAACGCTGAAGCTCATTTCGGATTCGTTGATATCCGGCGGCAGAATCTTGATGCCGCGTTTGCGTGCATCATTAATCGTTCGAATGACTTTGGCAGGGTTATCCTGGTCGCACGTCAGGTGGGCGGCACAATGCTCGACCGGATAATAGCATTTAATATAAGCTTCCTGATAGGTCACGAGCGCATAAGCCGCCGAGTGGCTCTTGTTAAAGCCGTATTCGGCAAAACCGCGGATAAGTTCAAAGATATCACTGGCCTGTTCTGCGGGAATCCCATTCTTGACGGCCCCATCGACAAATTTGTCCTTTTGTTTGGCCATTTCTTCGGGCTTTTTCTTACCCATGGCACGGCGCATGATGTCTGCCCCGCCCAGTGTGAAATTCGCAAGAACCTGTGCGGCCTGCATAACCTGTTCCTGGTACACAAAGACGCCGTAGGTTTCCTTGAGGATATTTTCGAGCAGTGGGTGGGGATACTCAATTTCCTGAAGGCCGTGCTTACATTTGACGAAGGTATCGACCATGCCCGTTCCCAACGGACCAGGACGGAACAGGGCAACCGCAGCGATGACGTCTTCGAAACAGTCGGGCTTGAGCTTGACGAGCAGCTTGGTAAATGCCTCCGATTCGAGCTGGAACACATTGAGGGTATTGCCCGAGGAGATCATCTTATAAACATTGGGATCATTGAGCGGAATCTGCCCCAAATCGAGCGGTTCTTCGCCTTTGGCGGCACGTGTGCGATTGACATGTCCCAGGGCAGTCTGCAACACCGTGAGCGTCTTTAGGCCTAAAAAGTCGAATTTGACGAGCCCCGCCTGCTCGACTTCGCATTTGGCATACTGCGAGACGAATTCGCCTTCTTTGCCGCGGCATACGGGTACATAATCCCAAAGCGGCTCTTCGCTGATGACTAGCCCGCAGGCATGCATGCCCGTCTGGCTGAACAGATTTTCGACCTGCAGGGCGAGGTGATAGAGCGTCGCAACGCGCGGATCCTCATCGACGAGCTTTTTAAAATCGGGATTGCCCGGGAACCCCTGTTTTTCGTTGCCGGTGATATTCTGTTCGAGTGTAATCTTGGGATTGTCCGAAATCATCTTGGTGATGTTTCGAAGCTCGGACGGCAGGAAGTTCAGCACGCGTCCGACGGCATTGATGGCGGCCTTGGGTTTGAGTTCGCCAAAGGTCGAAATTCGGGCGACATTATTAATTCCATAATTTTCGGTCACATATTTGATGACTTCACCGCGCTTGTCTTCGGCAAAATCGACGTCAAAGTCTGGCATGCTGACGCGCTCGGGATTTAGGAATCGTTCGAACAGCAACGCATAGGGCATCGGGTCGAAATCGGTAATCGTCATCGAATAGGCGACGAGCGACCCCGCGCCCGAACCACGGCCAGGACCGACGGGCACGCCATGACTCTTGGCCCAATGGATAAAGTCCCACACAATGAGGAAGTATCCGGGGAAATCCATGTGCGTAATGACGCCGATTTCGCGTTCAAGTCGATCCCAGTATTCCTTTTCATCGACTATTTTTCCGCTCTTTTTAAAACTTTCGAGTCGAGCGACCAGCCCATTGCGCGCAACCTCCTTAAAATACTCGTGAATGCCCTGCTTGCGGTCTGTAATCTGGTGGGATTCCATGAATTCCTTGGGCACTTTGTACTGCGGCAAAAAGACGGGCCCCAGCCGCACCGGACAATCGACTTCTTCGGCAATTTTTACCGTATTCTCACATGCCTCGGGGCAATCCGCAAAGGCCGCATACATCTCCTCGTCGCTCTTGAGATAAAAATCATCGACGACATATTGTTTCAGCTCTTCGATCTCGACACGCTTTTCGAGCGCCATGCACACCAAGACGGCGTGCGCCAGTGCCTCGTCTTTCTTTAAATAGTGGCAGTCATTCGTGGCAATGAGCGGCAAATCGAGTTTTTTCGAAAGTTCCTTGTACCGCGCATTGACCAGCTTTTGCGGCTCGAAAGAATTGTCCATCATTTCGAGATAGAACTGTCCCGGCTCGAACGTATCGCGCATCATACGAATGACACCTTCGACATCGCCGTTTCGCATGATCGTCTGCGCCAACTCGCTGCCGAGGTCGCCGCTCAGGATCGTCAGTCCCTGTGCGCGAGTTTTGAGCCACTCGAACTGAATCGTCCCAATTCCGGTCAGTTCATCATAATTCTCGATATTGGCTTTCGACAGCAGCTCGAGCGCATTCTTGTAACCATCGAGCGTTCGGCAAATCGCCGTCAGATGGTACATTTTATCGGGGCTGTCGGGGTGCACGCCCGTAATGTTGAACTCGCATCCCAAAATGGGCTTAATTCCTGCCGCTTTGGCCTTATTGATAAAATCGACCGCACCATGCATGTTGCCGTGATCCGTCATTGCGGCGGCCTTGACCTCGCGACCTGCAATTTCGCTGCACAACTGCTTGACGCGAATGGCACCATCGAGAATACTGTATTGCGTATGGACATGAAGGTGGACAAATCCGGGCATGATTCCTCCTCTATGTTGTGCAATCATTTACAAACGGATTTGCTCAGGTCTAACGACCTTCGCTTTTGGGAATGAGAGCAACGCGATCTACGAACCAAGCCATTTGCAAAATGGGCATAAAACGAGACCGCGCCGGGTGAGGACGCGTCCCCCGGCGTGCAGTACGCAGTCCGAGAGACTGTGATAATCTTATAAGATGAAAAAATTGTTTTTAATAGCTTGCATTTCATAAAAGTATTGTTCAGTTTTTGGGCGTCCTTGTGCTCGGCAGCCGCCTCGCCCTACGTCCGCCATGTTTCGGCCTATTTGCTGCGCAAATACGGCCTTCACATTTTCATTTTTGTGAAATCCCATGATTCTCATGAACCAATATGTCCAATTTGGATGTGACACATAGAACAAATTCGTTTCCCCAAAAACACTTTTCTACAATAAAACCAAATTGACACAGTCTGACAAAAACTTTATTAATTGATGTAGAACAGCTCAATGAGAGCGCAAAATTATAAGAGAGATGTATGCGAATTCTTGGAACAATAAAAAACACTTCATGGGCTATGCCTTATACTATTAACACGCCCAATTCTAACCTGATGAACATTTTCGTTGTTTATACATTTTTAGCATTCATTTTAATAGGATGCAGCTTAACAGGATGCAGTTCAGACTGTACTTCGGCAGTCATCCTTCATGACAATGACTGCAATAACATATCTGAGCTATTCCCGATCAAGAATACAGAGGCTTATGATTATGTCGACTTTAACGGTTCTGTTGGGATTAAACGGATTCGAAGCAAAGAAGAACTCATAGAATATATCGCTCAAACAAATCATACAGGTTTATCCTCAAACACCAAAGATTATGATCATTTCGATTTCGATAAATATCATATTATCGGCGCTGTGTTTTATGATAGTTGTTCCAATCAAAAAAAATATATTCAATTCTGTGACGATACATTGCATTTCGAGTCCGAAGATACTAAGCACTGCCTGGATGACGCATTCTGCCATTCGAGACTGATTCAAATTCCCAAAGGCACGTCTGGCGTCCAGTTTGGGGACATGCCGGTGATACACGTGGAATAATTCGCCCCCATTTTTATAGTGAGCAACGTTAGTTGCGAACAAATCCGTTTGTTAAAATAAAAAGACAGGTGGCTGAGTCGTAACGGTTTCACTCCCTTTGTGTAACAATCCTGTCGAAATTCACTGAAAAAGGTGTTAAAAGGCCGCCGGTTTGGCCTTGTGGCCACGAACTGTGCTCGCGTAGAGCGATCATTTTAAGGAGTTATCTATGAATTTTCAGGATTTGGTGCTGACACTGCAAAAATATTGGGCCTCACAGGGGTGCATCATTCAGCAGCCATACGATATCGAAAAAGGTGCAGGCACGTTTAACCCGGCGACATTTTTCAGGGCCCTCGGGCCAGAGCCCTATTCGGTTGCCTTTATCGAGCCCTGCCGCCGTCCGGTCGACGCGAGATATGGCGAAAACCCGAACCGCTGGGGAGCTTACTATCAGTTCCAGGTCATTTTAAAACCGAGTCCCAAGGACGTGCTCGACCTCTACTTTGGCTCGCTTCGTGCCATTGGCATCGACCCGCTCGCCCATGACATCCGTTTGGTCGAAGACAACTGGGAAGCGCCATCACAAGGTGCGTGGGGCTGCGGCTGGGAAGTCTGGGCCGACGGCATGGAAGTCACGCAGTTTACTTATTTTCAGCAGGTAGGCGGCATTCCTTGCAATCCGGTTACTGCCGAAATCACCTATGGCCTCGAGCGCATCTGCATGTACATGCAGAATGTCAACCGCATCCATGATCTGCAGTGGGTCAACGACATCAAATACGAGGATGTCCATCTGCAGGCCGAAGTTGAGCAATCCAAATACTATCTCGACGAAGCCAGCGTCGAACTGCAGTACAAATTGTTTGAGATGTACGAAGCCGAAGCCAAGCGTCTGCTCGACATGGGTCTGGCATTCCCCGGCTATGACCATGTCTTAAAATGTTCCCATGCCTTTAATATTTTGCAGGCACGCGGCGCAATTTCGGTAACAGACCGCCAGTCTTACATCAACCGCGTCCGCACGCTCTCGAAGATGGCCGCCGAATGCTATCTCAAGCAGCGCGAGGAGATGGGCTACCCATTGCTCAACAAGTGGAAGAAAGCATAAAGCCTAAGGAATGTGATTTGGGGCGTTGCGGGGCATCGCCCCGCATCGGGGGTAGGCGCGTATTTGCGCAGCAAATAGCGCCGCAGGGGGCTTGGCCCCCTGCACAAAAGTCAAGTCAAATCACTTGAAACGGGTAGATTAAAATAGTAAATTGATTGGGTATATTTTTGCCCAAGTATGGGCGAACTGTGAGGTAATATGAAAAGAGTTTTCTGTTATAGTCTTTGTATTTGCTCCATTTGCTCATTTTTAACCGCGTGTAATGACACGACGGTGCCAGCCGACGATGCAGCCGTCGTCAAACAGGCAATCAAATTCCGCAATTTTGGTTCAGTCGGCGGATCCCCATGGTCGGATGAAGGAAATGTACTTTCCCTGACTTCAGCCAATCCTGACGTTAATTTTGGCCAGGCCATTGCAGTAGGTAATTTTAGAAGTTATGCCAATGACCTGATGTTTGGCCAGACAACGCTGGCCGGCAAAGGCCACGTTTACAGTATCTGGAATAATAAAACGGGACATCTAACAGATACGACGAGCATAGAACTGACTCGCGACGTAGATCAGGATGACTCCTTTGGTTATGATATCGTTGCTGGTAATTTCTGTGTCGGCAAATTCGCGACCCAACGCAAAGGCGATATTGCCATTATTTCTATGCCCACGGCGGGCAATGCCATGCAGGGCGGTATCTCCATTTGGGGATTGCGTGGATCCTGGCGTAAAATAAAAGAGCTCTATGGACATCAGGCGCTTGGGCTCGATGGTATTGCCATTGCTGTCGGCGATGTCAATGGCGACGGCATGGATGATCTCGTCTATTCCTCTATGCCTCTCACCGAAGATTACGACTATCTGCCCATGACCGTGAGTGTCGTCAGTGACATTTGCTCAAAATTCGGAACACTTAACCCCGATGCCACAGTTTCCGCAACGACCCCAGATTCCAGCTTTTCCAAGATCTACCTCAAGGATTTGGATGGCAACGGAACTGTCGAAATCATCGTGCTCGACAGTCTGTACAGAGAAGATGATTCCGCCGGTGCCTCCGAAGGTGCAATCCATTTCTATACATTTGACGGCAATTCCCTTACCGAGTCCCGACCAATGCTCGTCGGTGATGTCGGTGCATCCATCAATGATGTGGCCTTTTCGGATATCGACGGCGATGGCGACCTCGACTTGATCGTCGGCGAACCGATGTACAAAACGACCAAAAAACGCGAAGGCCGCGTCAGAACCTATACGAACCCCGGCATTGGCAAGGCATTCAATACCAATGATATGAAATGGTCTGCAGTTTCCAATCGCAGCCACGCAAGATTTGGTACTTCCGTCACCGTCGCAGATCTCAACAAGGATGGCGTCGATGATCTCGTCGTCGGTGCAGTCGGCCTGCGCGGCACGACCGATCGTTCACAGGCTTATGCATACGTCTATATGGGTTCGCATGACGGCAAAGTCTTTAGCTTACAGCCCTACTGGCGATATGTTTCGGATGTCTCTTCTGCACACAACGACGATTTCGGTCAAAAAATTATTGCAGAGCAGCTCGATGGCACAGGATGGCTCGATCTCATGATTTCTGCCCCCAATGCCTACAACTCTGAGACAGGCAATGATGAAGGACGAGTCGATATTTTCTATGCCAGCGAAAACGTCTGCTATTCGGTGGATAAATGCCTGATTGGGGACACCTGCTATGCCGCAGGCAAGAAAGAACCCGGAAACCGTTGTCACGTCTGCGATCCGACTCAAAACAATTTTGAATGGACAGATGTTACCTGCGAAGATTCGGGCAATATCTGCGCACCCAATGTCTGCCTTCCCGAATCCGGCTGTACGTTGCAAAAACTGGACGATGGCACCGCATGCGGCGCAACCTCTTGTTCGGCCAATGTATTATCTCAGGAAATCTGCCAGGATGGTACATGCACCGAAGTGACGAATGATTGCGGCAACTATCGCTGCACCACCGGAAGTTCCCCTGCATGCATGCTCTCGTGTACGACCAACGCCGATTGCTACATCGGTGTTTGCGTCAGCAACCACTGTACCTCCATCGACGATGGACGTCCCGTCCTCGTCCTTGCAGACTATAGCACCTCCGTTGCAGTCAATTCGACTTTCGAACTCGATGCATCCGATTCATACGATCCCGATGGCGGCGACATCGACATTACCTGGTGGTCGACGGATGCCAATATCGACCTGGTCGACACGAATTCGACGCTTAAAGTCACGGTCACGGCACCGAATTCGCCTTCACAATTCAGTGTACATGCACTCATTACCGACGATGAAGGCCTTTCGCGTCAGGAAGATCTCGTTTTCGAAGCGAAAGCAGCCCGATCGGCCTCTTCAATGGTCAAATCACCTGTCCGCAATGCCATCATCCCCAGCAGTACCGAGATCCCCGTCACCGGCGAAACCGACCCCAATACGCCTGTTTCTGTCATCCTGACGGCCGAAGATGGTTCCCAAATGAACGCTTCCTGTTCGACAGTCTCAGATGCAGACGGTGCATGGCAATGCATCCTCACCGACGGTCAGACGACAATTCCTGCCGGTGATTACGTCATTACCGCAACCTCAACCATCAATGGTGTTCCCGTTTCCTATGATGTCAATATCCATCTGTCGGAAGAATTAAAAACGGATGAAAACGGCATGCTTCAAGGCGGTTCCTGCAGCATGACACCGACTGCACCCGTCGGCGGCACCTGGTACATGCTCTTTGCCGGTCTGTTCCTCGGGCTCATTCCGCTCCGCCGTCGTATGCGTCAATAATTTCTCGCCTTTGGCGACCAAAGGCCGCCATACGGCTCGCTCAACGCCGCTATGCCACTGGCATACGCGGCGTTTATTTTTACGGTAACTGTTCAGCCCTTAAATACACTCCTGTTTCCCAACATATTTGAAATCTCTTTAATGCATAATGCTGAATGCATAATGCTGAATGATTTTGCAAAACCAAAGGAATCATTCAAATCCTTTGAGTATGTCATTTCATGGTGCATTCATAATTATGCTTTATGCATTGAATGATTTGAGCTTTCGAAAAAACAAGCATAGAGACTGAATAGTAACTTTTTATGCCCCACATTCTTGAATGTTAATTGTTCATCCCAGCAAAATGGCGTAAACTACTTGTTTTGAAGGCTGTGATTGCCCTACGGACATCCCTCGCTTTAACTGCCACACAGAGAGTAACATGAACCGCAAACGAAGTTTTCTATTTGCAACCATACTGTGCATTGCCATGACAATTGCCGTGCCTGTGGCACTTGCTGTAGACAAGGATGACGACATTGCTCCGGACAGCGACGAACATATCGCATACGATGCGAACTCGACCAAATCGGCAAAATCTGCAGAACTCGAAAGTAAATTCCCTGCCGAAGCCAAAGAAGTTCAGGAAGCCCTCGAAGCACACCTCACCCATGCCAATACTCGCGATCTTGATGGCTATATGAGCGATTTCGTTCCCGAAAGAATGCGTTATCCAGATTTGGAGCGTGAATATGCGCAGCGAGCAATGGCACTCAAAGACCTCCATCTCGAAATTCATGCTGTCGAATTCGCATTGCTCACCAAAAATGCAGCAACCATTCATACACGCCAGATTTCGCGGTATACGGATGATAACGGTAAACCACACGTCGAAGACGCGGTCATCAGCTATCGTTGGCTCAAGAATGGCAACACCTGGAAAATTGCATTCACCGAAAGAAAACATCTCGTCGCAGAATAACGACTGCTGACAGTTGACGCACTCTCGCATCCCTCTGCCATGTCTCATATCAAATACTTCAGCTTCTCTCTCCTTTGCCTAGGCATTACCTTTCTCACTTCTCATTGTGCATCAAGCACCACCTCAAATGCACTCATTCCCTCGACACTGAATTCATCGCAACAACTGGAATTCCGCGAAGTTGCCAAAGAAATTCCCAACCCCTGCTTCGAAGAGTCACTTGCCAAATACAAGACACTCGATGATTTGTTCGAGGCAGGCCAAACGTGTCATGAGGCAGCCATTCTCTCGGATGACATTGCATTTTTCCTCTCGAAGGGAATAGAGAAACTTAAAACTCAAGGCATTGTCAAATCTGAGGCCAAAGCGATGGCTTCCCCCATTGAATTTAATACCGAAAATCGCCCGCGTCTGGGAAATGCAGCTGCCCCCGTTGAAGTCGTCGTCTTTAGCGATTTCCAGTGTCCCTTCTGTGCCCGCGCAGCAGCCAGCATGCACAAGGTCTACGAAGCACGCCCCGATGCAGTGTCCTTTGTTTTTAAGCAAATGCCACTGACTTCGATTCATCCCTATGCAGCAGCAGCTGCACTTGTCAGCGTCTATGCACAATCTAAAGACAGATTCTGGGAAGTTCACGACAAACTTTTTGAAGAACAAGCAGATTTGGGACCAGAAAAGATAACCGAAATTCTCGAATCCATGGGTGCAAATCCTGACGATTTGTTTGATCCGATTAAAGGGCAGGCCTACGGTACAGTCGTCATCGAAGACGTTGAAGATGCCAAAAAAGCCGGCGTCGAAGGAACTCCTTCATTTTATGTCAACGGTGTCGCTATCGAATCTGGTGGCAATTATGAACGTATGATCGCCAGAATTGATGCGGAAATTGCTGCGCCTCCTGCAGTTTCCCAGGAAGCAAAGCAAAAAGCTCGTACCAAAGCACTCGAAAATTGTCCCTACCCCGGGCATGAAGAAATGTACGCATTACTGCCTGCCAACAAGCGAGCAGATCTCGCGCTCTATACCAACTCGGTACTATGTCCATGCCCAGGAACGGCAGCAACACTGCATGGCTGTACGGCAGATTTATCCTGCGAAATTGCCGGAGATTACGTCGAAATGCTCATTACACGTATTCTCGAAAAAGTTTCTCAGGAAGATATTCTCCGCGAACTCGAAAGCAAAATCCAGCTCGAACGCACCAAAGTGCTCATGCCACAGCCTTGATCATTAACCCTAGATTTTATTTTCAGAGTGGAATATTTATGCCGACATGTCGGTTATAAAGCTGGCTGACAGAAGTCAGCCTTTGACCGATTGTTAAAGTCATACAGTGAATTCAAATCACGGATACCAAAAATGCGAAATAAACACATACTCTCACTGCTTATTCTGCTATTCATCGCAATTGTCATGACATCATGCGCCAGCCTCACAACAATGCAGACGGCAGGCGTCGTTCCCGAAGGAGAGGTTCGATGGGCAATTGCATCAACAGGCACGGGCGGTGAAGGAGATACCAAACCATCTGCTGATCCAAACTTCGAAGCTTCAGTTCGATATGGTGTTGCCGAAAACGTCGATGTCGGCTTAAAACTCGACCTTCTCGGTGCGCAAGTCGGCGCCAAATACCAATTCATGCGCGGCGATTTTGATGCAGCCGTCGGTATCGAAGCTGGCTACCAATGGGTGAGAAATGCAGGGACAGATGATCCCAGCTCACATGTCATTCAGCTCCAGGTGCCTGTCCTCATGGAAAAGCACTTCAATCCCTATGTTGGTCTTGCATTTGGCCCCAAAGTCCTCGGTATTCTCGTCGCCTCGACAGACAAACGTGATGATATCTGGAAGGATTCCGGTCTATATCTTGGATGGATGTTCGGTCTGCCCTTGCGCTTAACCGAAGGTATCTGGTTCCAGCCAGAATTTAATATCTATACCAACCTCTATTCTACTGCCTTTAACGACGAAAATACCGACACCAAGTCGAGAAATTACATCTCCACTGTTCTTTGGCAAGCAGGTGTTTCTGTTTTCTTCGGTGGCTTGTAAGCAGTGTGTCATTGGGATGGCACTCAACGCGTGCTGTCCTATGATTCGTAGCTTTTATCGTGGGTGAACGTAATCGTAACCCACGAATTAAAATTAATGGCACCATTCAAACAGAAACATGCGAATTGCAGATTGCTGATTATCCTGCCATTCCCAAAGTGTTCATAAGTTCTGAGGCTGCTGTCCGTCCAGAAGCAATCGCTTCGACAATCGTCGATCCGCCTGTTTTGCAGTCACCTGCATAGATCAGACGGTCACAATTATCGGTTTTCTCATCTGCCCTGCTGCCAATCGCACGAATGATCAGCGAAAAATAAGGTAGTGGTATGCTCGAATTCTCAAGACCATGCCACCGTTCACCATCAAAAATATTGCGACGTATCCAAAGGATTTTCAAGTCGCCGTGTTCTTCGATTTTTTCGGGGCTTGTCATCCCATTGAGATTAATTTTGTGGTCTATCAGTTCGAGATACTCTGCTTTCGAAATGCGCATATCTGCAATGCGCCTGCGGATGAACATCTCCACGGATGAAGCCCCCATGCGCTGAGCAGTCAGTGCACAGTCAACCGCTACATTCCCCCCCCCAATCACGGCAACTGCGCCATCTGTACGGTATTTCTCGGGTTCATACAGATAATCCATATACGAAATGCTCAATGCTTCCCCAGGAATGCGCAAAGAAACGCAATTGGGTTCACCCGTAGAGACAATAACCCCATCAAATCTATCGATCAGTTCTGCAGGTTGTTCTATTCGGCTGTTCAAATGCAACAAAATGCGATCCGGTTCAAAAATGAATGACCAGTCACGTTCAATCACCTCATGAGGCAGACGCTCGCTGGGGATCATATTCAGAGCGCCGCCAATTTCATGCCTCGATTCAAAAATCTCTACAAAATACCCCTCTGTAATGAGCCTGGCCGCAGCAGCAATACCCGCAGGTCCTGCACCAATAATCGCTATTCTTTTGCCATTGAGCGGCTTAAGTACATGCGTCTTATCCTTCCGCCAGGTATTCAAAATCGTAGCCTGCACCCTGGGAATATTAATCGGAAAATCAACATTACGACGCGTGCATGCCTTCATGCAAAACTTATCCGGACAAATCAATCCGCATGTCTGCCCCATCGGATTATTCAATACAATGGCACCAACGGCATTCTGCCAATCATTCTCCTTGGCAAATTGAATAAAATCGTGTGGATTGCAATTGACCGGACAAGCATTCATGCAAGGTTTGGCTTTACACCCAAGACAGCGATTCAATTCGGCCTGAAGCTGAAGTTTTGTCAGATAAAGGGGCATTGATGAACTCCTCAATAAAAATAGTTACATAAAAAGTCAGATGACAGGATACTCACAATTCACAGCCTGTATCCATTTATCCCCTATTCTTTAGAAATAAAAGAAAGAATGAACGGATAACTCCAAAATGGTTGCTACTCAGCCGCCAGCCTTGTATG
>DGWW01000145.1 GCA_002395385.1 Myxococcales bacterium UBA4248 | reverse complement strand
CAGAGCCCCGGCTGAGTAGTAACTGATTGATAGTAACTCATCAGCCGGTGCAGCGTCCCGGTTGATGAGTCCCGGCATTTGAGAACAGCTTGGGGATTGTGTGTGACGCAATCCTGCCCGATGTCATGTCGTTGTATAGACTTTGAAGAACGGCTCTGCATACGGCTGAATCGTTACATTATCTTTGTAAAAAAAAGGCGATTGGTTGTTGCCCAATCGCCTTTTTAAATTAGATCCTGTGAGCAGGATTACGACTGACCGTAGCGGATCTTTTCACGTTCGATGGATTCATGCATGAGATCGACGACTTTTTCGCAGATGGTGTCGAAGATATAATCGACATCGTAAGTCGGTCGTGATCCGACGGTATCCTTTTTAACCTGTCCTGTAGCGTTCTGCATGACATTTTTGCTGGCAGTTTTTCCGGAGGCATCTTTTTCGAGAGCGAGTGACATGTTGCTGCCGGTACCGAAAGCTTGTTTAACGCGAGCTTCCATGGTTTCTGCGGCCTGCTCTTTGGATTCGACAGAATCGCCGGAATTGAAGTGAGAGGTGTGCAGGATTTCGTGTGCGAGCAGACCGAGGCCTTCTGGGGTGTTATAATCGAGTTTGTTCTGCCCGAGGAAGATGCTCTTTCCGAGGGTGAATGCGTGTGCGCCCATGGCTTCGGATGCCATTGCTGCGATGGGGCCGGAGTAGACCTTGATGGTAGAGAGATCGAATCCGAGGAACGGGGAGAGTTTGTCCTGAACCGATTTGGGGAGTGGGTTGCCTTCGGATTTAAGGGATGCGGAGACAGCACCCTGGCTCAAGCGACCGGTCTGCACGAGATCTTTTGGTGCGCTTGAGAGTCTGCGCGTATCCCTGCGGCTGTCGACCCAGTCAGAAACGATATCGGCCACGCGTTCTCGTGGATTGTCTGTGTTGCGAACTTTTTGGTTTGGCTCATTGGCGACGCTGGACACTTTGTCACTTTGGCGACCCGAAGTTGAATTGCCGAATTCATTTTCGATGAGTCTGACCAATTCGAGGTTGGCATCGCGCAGATTGAGATCGTTATAGGCTTTTCTAAGTGGTGTGCCGTCATTCTTCTTCAGTTTGACACCGGCAACGCGATAGATCGACGGGAGCAGTGCATTCGTTTTTGCATCATCTTTATTAAATCGGACGCGCTTAAAGAGCGGTTGTGCCGAAGCTTCATCCATTTGTGCTCTCTGGACGGCGAATCCCATGTCGGCTCGAACCGAAGGCATATAGGCGAGCTGTTTGATATCGCGCATCAGACGGTTGGAACGTTTTGCGGTTTCGCTTTGAATGGTGGGGATTGCCGTGGCATTGGGCGTCGATTGATCGGCAATTTGCAGTGCGCGCTGGGCATTTTTAGCGTGTTCGCTGCCTGCAGTGGGTGCATAAAGCCCGACGTCTCCGGAGGAAGCGCTTTGTATCAGCTGACGAATGCGCTGGACATTATTCTGAGCGTTGAGATAGGGCTGTGATGGTGCGGCAGCTTCGAATACCGGAGCGGGAACTTCGAAATCGAGTGCTTTGAGCAGGTCGGAAGCCGAAGGCTGATATTCGCGCGTCGTTTCGAATTGCATGCGTTTTTGTTCGTACATCATGCGTGCATCGAGCAACTGTGCTTCGGCGGTCACTTCGGGGGCAGGTATGTTGCTGCTTTCATTTGAGAGTGCTTCGAGCATACCGGCTCTGAGCTGGATGCGTTCCATTTCGCGGATGGACTGACGAACGGCATTGTTATCGGCTGCATGGGTTTTGATGGCGTCCATGGCTTCGTGTGCGCGATCAGAAAGCGAGCGACCGGAATTCTCGTTAATGTTGCCGGTTACATTGGCAAGGATGGCTGCAGTCTGTGGATCCTGGGAGAGATCGGAATTGGCAACAGCAGCTTTGAATGCGCGGATGAGGCGTGCATTTTCCTGTGCGATGAGTTTTTGGCTCGCTTCGCGGATACTCGCTTCTGCGCGTTTGACTTCTTCATTACGTGCATTGGCCTGGCGTGCCTGAGCAACCTTTCGGGAAAGCTGCTGGACGTATTCTTTCGAAACCTTGAGTGCATCCAGTTCGGCCTTCTTATTTGCCTGAATTGCCTGGAGTTTTGCTTGTTCGACGGAGGCTTTGACGGATTCGGCATCCTGTGCAAGCGTACGTTCGAAGTCGGGAACATCGCGCATTTCGGGAGCGAGTGCTTTTTGTCGTTGTGCTATTTCGTCGAGGAGGGCAGACTGAAGTGCCTGCGATTCCTGCTCAATTTCGGAGACGGAATTGGCGAGTTCGATGTTGCCCAGCCAGACGCTGTCTGACATGCGGTTTTGCAGGCTGCGTGCAGTTTCGAGCGCATCCTGTACATTCGAATTGGCCAGCTGTGCAATGGCGCCCTGGACGATTTCGAGGTGGCGGCTGTCCCATGTGCCGCGCTCTTGTTCGAGCATGCGTTCGGCGAGCGCTTTGTAATTGCGGTTCAGGACTTCGTCGCGCTGTGATTTTAATGTCGGGCGCAGCGGCATTGCCGCTTTGGAGGCGATGGTGCTGCGGATCTCCGCGATGCCTGCCTGGACGGCTTTGTCATCGAATGTTCCGTTTTGGTAACCCAAAAGCAGGCGGTCTGCAGCCTGATTTAATGTGATAACATCGGCGGTATCCTGGGATGAACGGCGAATGTCTTCGCGAAGTGTATTCAGAGCTGCTATCGTTTCTGTCTGATTGCGTTCCATATTTCCCTCGATTGATAATGAATGACTCTAAAAAATGGCGTGATTTCTTAAAAATCACAAAATTCTGATCCTTAATATGCAAGATCAAATCCTTCGGAGATCATTTTTTTTGCTCTGTTCGATTTTGTGTGGGCGTTGTTTGAACGCGTGCTTTCGGCTTTGCCGATGCGCACTGCGGGCATGGCTATTTCGCTGTGCGAAATACGCCCTGCCATTATTGTGTGGCGTGGCCCAAAAGAAAAACATGCGCCGTATTGCCGCAGGCAACAGGCGCATGGCCGCAGGCGTATGGGGCTTGCCCCATAGCCGCGGCAATTAAAAAAAGGCTCAGCATGACGAAAGCGTTAATAAGCTCTGAGCCTGGCGCTTGGTGTTCGTGTCTATATTCTCAAAGCTCAAAGCTATTCCCAACAAAGTGGCCGTCCATCGCCTCAAAAAATGAGCAACCGTAGAGGCCCCCCAAGGTGGGGAAAACTGACCTCAGGGGAGTCTGAGGCCTGGAAGGAGTTTTTGGGGCAGTGCCCCCAGCAATTTTTCGACGAGTGCGAGCGACCATGGCATGGCGCAGCCCGCCGAACGGCCCGTGACCAATGCGCCGTCTGTGACGGTGGGGACATCCTGTGCCGGGTGGGAAATGCGATCCCAGATGCAGGGATGGCAGGTAAATCTATGCTCCTCGAGCAGGCCGAGGTGGTCGTAGACGAGCGGTGCTGCACAGACTGCCGCTAAAATGGCGTTTTTTTGATGCATCGTCCGAATGATTTCCAACAGAAGCTCGCTTTTGAGCATATTTTCGACGCCGCGCATGCCGCCGGGAAGCACCAGTGATGTAAAATCGTCAGGATTTACCTGGGATAGCAGTGTGTCCGCTTCGACGGGGATGGCATGAGAGCCCGTGACCCCCGTGTTTGGGGTAAGTGCGGCAGTTGTTACTTCGATATCCGCACGCCTCAGGATGTCGATGGCGGTAATCGCCTCGATTTCTTCAAATCCCGGTGACAGAACGAGCAAAACCTGATGTTCCGGTGTGAGATCTAATGTAGCCATTGTGTTTTCTTTCCTTTGTTATTAAATAGGATGGGATGCGAATGCATCATGCCTGCGTTATAATCCTATTGTGGGATGGCAAACAAGGAGTTATCGCGATGCCGTTTCGAAGTCAGATAGTGTTGGGTTGCGTGTGTTTTGCATGGGGCATGATGATGCCTGCTGTATTGCATGCACAGGCTGTATCGAATGAGGATGCGATTCTGTTTGCGGATAATGCGCATAAGGCAAAGGCGGATGCAGATTCTGCGAGTAAGTCGAAAAAGTCGAAGAAGTCATCCAAAAAATCGTCCAAAGCCGCAGAAAAACTCTCTCTCGAAGAGTTCGGGAAACGCATTTTGGAGGCTGTGCATCGCGATCAGTATGCCTCGGCGCTCGTTTATTGCGAACAGGCGATGAATGCGATGGATGCCAAAACGGATGAGGATACGCGATTTCGCATCATGGCCGTTTGTTATGAGCTGTACGACAAGAATGGCAAATCTGAAGAAGCACTCGCTTTGGGGGCCAGGATCAAGCCGATGATTCATGATGCGCGCGTTGCGGAGTCCTATTGTTTTTCGGAGGCAACGCTTTTGACGAAGCTTCACCGCTGGTCTGAGGCGCGTCAAAGGTATGCGGATTGCCCGGGGACGAATGATGAGGGCAGGGGCGTCGTCGAAAGCAATGTTGCCGAGCTCTATATGATCGAAGGGGATTGTGAGAATGCAGTTTCTATGTATCGTCAATCGATTGCGCACAATCCCGAGAATCCTCATGCGTATTTTGGATTGGCATCGGCGCTTTCCCGTTTGGAACGCTGGGATGAAGCGCATGCGGTTTTTCTGGATGGTGTGGAACATGATCCCAAGTTTGGATTTCTTAAGAGCGCCTTTTTTGAACCAGCCTGTGAAAATGATTACCAGACCGGGTATCGCTTGTATGAACTGGGAAAGTGGGATGAGGCCAGTTTTTATCTGGACCGCTATGTCGCCGCTGAAATGCGCCAACCATATCGTGACAAAGCGCGTGCGTTGAACAATCGCCTGAAGGAGGCAAAAAAGCCTTTGACTGCAACCTATCCCGTGCTGCTGGATTCCGTTCGGTCTCTGGCTGCGGATGATTCGGGCGAAGTCTTTGCATTTTCGGTGATTGTCCGTGAGACGGCAGAAGAATTTGAGACCCAGATTTGGACGCTCGATGTGGTCAAAGAACGAGCCGAGAAGCGTCTGTCTCTGCCGGGGGAAATTATCACGGATTTGGCATTTGTGCCGGGGGGGCAGACACTCAGAATGCTCGGTCCCAAACACAGGTATGAGTCCGATCTCGCTCATCCTGAGAAGGGCTATTATGTGTATGATAATTCTGAACATGTTTATGCGCTCAATCTGATGTCCGGCGGGGAAGATATTCTCAGTGTCAGTGGACGTGGCCAATTGATCGTTGCCCCGTGGATCAATCCTTACCTTGAAATTCCGATTGTCGAGGTCCCATTGGAGACTAAGCGCCTTAGGCTGACACCTGACCACAAAAAAATGGCGCTTACGACGACGCTCAAAACGCTTATCGTGGGCATCGAAGAAGACCGCATACTTAAAGACTTTACACCTTTGATGGATGTCGGTGCCATTGCCGTGCATCCCAATAAAAATCTCTATGCTCTAGGAATTCAAAGTGGCGTTTTGCTCGTTGACGAAGCAGGAAACGTGAAGAACCTATATGGTTCGTCTTCGGGGGCGGTGCAGGCATTGGCCTTCGTCGGCAATGGAGAACGTCTCGCCGTATTGACTGAGCATCTTTTGGAGATTTGGCGAGTTGAGTGAGCCATTCATTTTTACATTAAAATGTCCCCCCTGGGACAAAGGGGAATGGCGTTCAAATGAGCAATGTTCAATTTGCAATTAGAAAGTAAAACGAGAGTGGGATTCTGAAGCCAATATGCGACTCTTTATTAAACAGGGAGCTCATTCTTTGCGAATTGCGGATTAAAACCAATTGCGAATTCAGGAATTCATTATGAAAAGAATAATACCTATTGCAAGTATCCTGGTCATTTCGTTGAGTTTAGGGTGTGGTCGGTCCCATGAGACTGGTGATTCTGAGGCAGCACCGGTGCAGGTGGAGCATGCGGATTCTGTCGCTCAGAGTGGATCTTCGTTGGAACAGCATGCACCGGAGGTAAAACCGGCTCAGATGGAACCGCTGCCGGCTCCGACGTTTGCACAGAATTCGCCGGATTCAGGGAAATCCCGTTTTGAGACGGGCAGTCGCGCTCAGAAGGACCGTCATTTTAAACTCGAGGATGAGCAGAACACAGTTGATATTTTTCATGCGGCTGCTCCTGGGACGGTCTTTGTGACGCAGAATCAGGTGGTCAAGGATTGGCGGACTGCGCGTGCGATGGAAGTTCCGGCGGGTTCCGGAACCGGATTTGTCTGGGATAAATCCGGGCACATTGTGACGAATTACCATGTCATTGATGGCGGAACTTCATTGACAGTGACGTTGTACAACCAAAAAACGTACCCGGCGAGGCTGGTTGGCGGTGAACCCAAAAAAGATATTGCCGTTCTAAAAATTGATGCCCCCTCGAGCGAGCTTCAGCCAGTCAAACTCCCGGATGATGGGTATGAACTGTCGGTGGGTCAAAAGACCATCGCCATCGGCAATCCATTTGGGCTTGATCATACGCTGACGACGGGCATTGTTTCAGCCATGGGTCGGGATCAACCCGGTTATGGTGGTGTGACCATTCGCGATATGATTCAGACGGATGCTTCGATTAACCCCGGCAATTCGGGCGGTCCACTTCTGGATTCATCCGGACAGCTTATCGGCATGAATACATTGATCTATTCCAAATCCGGTACTTCATCGGGCATTGGGTTTGCCGTGCCTTTTATGACCATCAAACGCGTGGTTCCCCAGATCATCAAGACTGGCCATGTGCAGCAGATAGGCATGGGTGTTTCGATTCTCCCCGATTACGTTGCACGGCAGCATGGCATCAAGGGGGTCATCGTTCGCGCAGTGTCGGACAATTCCCCTGCGAAAAAAGCGGGCATCAAGGGCCTGACAAGCGGCAATGGCGGTACCTTTATCGGTGATATTATCATCGGTATCGATGATAAGACGATTGGCAGTTACGATGATTTGTACAACATTCTTGATGAACATAAATCCGGTGATAAGGTCATGGTCAAGGTTCGCCGCGAGGGTGAGGTATTGAGCATCCCGGTTGAGTTGTTTGTTTTACCTGAATAAATGTTTGACAAACAAAATAAATCAGCGTAAAAAACTCCCCGTTTTATTGCGTGCTGTGGTTGGCACGTCCCTTCTTTTCCCCTTTTTTCCTTGAGAACACTTATTTATGACAACTTCCAACGTGATTGTGAATGCCGGTGGTTTCTTTGCTTCTGATGCCGAAGAGCGTCTTGCAGCATCTGACCTTTTTACCAGTGAAGAACTTGCAGAGAAATTCGAGCATATTTGTGAGCACTTTGAACGCCATCATGCACATCTCAATGATGATGCGACGGCTGCTCAGGTTGGTTTTTTCCTTGTAAACCGTGCGCTGCATATCCTTGGCTACACCCATAGCCACAATGAGCCCCTTGGCGAAGAAATTCGCATCGAGTACACCCTCTTCAATAGTGCAGATGCTTTCCTCGCACATGTGAGTGGTCGTGGTACGAATGCTTTCTTCAACGGTGCCTGTGGTATTGGCAAACTCGCTGCCTGGGCCGATAATCTCGATGAACCTGTTAAAAATGAAGATGGCGAAGCCGGTGATCCACCTGCATACGAACTCGATGAGCAGATGAGAGCCACAAATCTTCAGTGGGCTATTCTGACAAATGGTCGCATCTGGAGACTTTTCCACAAAAATACCGCTGCAATGCTCAATACCTATTTCCAGATGGATCTCCTCCAGATTCTTGAGAATCGTGACACAGATCTGTTCAAGATTTTTGTCAATGCTTTCGCAGCCAAGGCGATTTCTTTTGATAAATCCGGCTCCTGCCCCGATAAAAAATTGCTTGCCTAGTCGGATCTAGTTTTCCTTTCTTGAGCCTTTGTGGATGTTTACCGCAAAGGCTTTTTTATTCCTAACGCCATCTCAATTATCACCCTTTTATGCCAAATAACGCATATTTGAACCGTCTGAATGACATTTTATGTCAGGGAATTGATCATAACCTTTTTTCTGCAGCACAGCTCGTCGTTTCTGATAATCATAAAAATCTTGTCTCTCTTGCCGTCGGAAAAACAAGAACTTTAAAATTTAAAAATGATTTCAATGCAGCACCGCTTCCTGTGCATGCACGAACACTCTTTGATGTCGCCAGTTTGACTAAGCCGCTTGCGACAGCATCACTGATGATGAAAGCTGTTGAAGAAAAGGTTTTTAACATCCAGCAGAAACTCGTATCCATCGACGGCTTGGCTTTCCCGCCTTATCTACTTTCCAACACGGTTGCCGATTTGCTCAGTCATCAGACCGATTTGATTGCATGGGCGGATTTTCATGGCAAACTCCCAAGATGCGTCGATCATAAGATTGCTACCCATCATGTCATGCGGCAAATAGCACAGATGCCCCCCAGAGATGATGGTAAAACCTGGTGCTATTCTGACCTCGGTTATATTCTGCTCGGAATCATGCTGGAAATGGCTTACGACATCGATCTTGGCCGTCTTTTTAAACAAAAGATTGCTTGTCCGCTCGGCCTCGAAAATGACATGATGTTTGTCCCGCTTGAGCATGTCAACCGTGAAGAGATTGCTGCTACCTGCCCTTACGAAGGCGCCTACAATCAGGGACATCCCGATGATGCCAATGCCCGTGCACTGACTCATATTGCTGGTCATGCCGGACTTTTTGCCAATGCAGAAGCTGTCGCAGCTTTTGTACGTGCACTTCTGTCGAAGGATTTCCCCGTTATTCCGGACATGATCGACGCGTTTATTACATATCGGAGCCCCAAAACGCCCTATGCACTCGGCTGGGATAGGCCAACTTCGGATGATTCACTTTCTGGACGCAAAAAAGGTGATCATGTCATTGGACATCTTGGTTTTACCGGGTGTTCCGTCTGGATTGATCTCGATACACAGCGTAGTGTGACGTTGCTCACCAATCGTACGCATTTAAACCAAAATCCTCAGTCTATTGCGCAGCTTCGTCGCGATATCTATACAATTTGCTGGGAACTTTGATTTTTTACGGGCGCTCGCCTAGAGACGTCCCATGGAACGTCTCTACGGCTCGCCTGCGTGCCTATTGCCTGCGGCAATAC
>DGWW01000033.1 GCA_002395385.1 Myxococcales bacterium UBA4248 | reverse complement strand
TACGCCCTTCGGGCTCACCCCGGACTGTAATATTTCGCCCCTTCTGGGCGATTTTAATGCAATTATCTTGTTTCTTGCACTTATCCTCAATGGCAACCATTTTTAGAACTCGACAGCCCTGGGCCCCTCTCCCATTCCTAACCAAAACATTACGTTTTCTTATGTCTATCGTTTGACATGCATATTTCAACGCGAAAAAATCAAGGGATGGGCTGAACAGTTACCATGCATCAACCCCCTCCCGACGAATATGTTTATGCGAATAAAGAAATGAGGCAATCTTTTGGGTTTTGCAAAAGAAGCAAGTCAACTACATACAGGTGTTAGACATACGCCGAACAAAGGATATTTTTCTGCGTAACCTTTAGGGTTACCTTAGTCCCATTCCCACCCGCCGACTCGCCGTCCAACCCTTAAATACGCACGGTCTTGGCACACGTGCCCCTTTCCGACTTGAATCGTCGTAAAAAAAGGCACCCCAATGCGCCTGGCATGTACAGTATTCCATCATGACAATCCGCGTCCGGATAAAAACATGATGTAGACCGCCCCTCGGTCAACTTTACACTATGTTGGGGAATAATCCTTCTTTAGACAAAACCGGAAGAGTACATACTGCACCTCCTTAAATACCCAAAAAACAAGCAAATATCGAACGAACTCAAGCCATATTGAATCATCGGGGTAAAGGGCTAACATGAGAATCCCTTCCCCGAGATCTTCAATATGAATGATGCCAATCAAAATGGAGTTGTTACATTTATTTTTTGAGTTTTTTATATTCTCTTTTATAAAGTCATTATTTTGAGGTTGTGTTAAACGACATAGATACGAATGATTCTAAATAATTGCTTTGAGGGACAACACCTTATCTATGTTCATTGATCTAAGGTTCAGGCGAGAACGGCATGAAATGAAGAACAATGTAATCATTCTGTATTAGAAAACATGTTTTGCAGGCACATCTAAAAGCCATTGAGTTCAGCACAGGTAGGTTAAATGTATTCTCAAAACTTTCATGTAGCAAAATGTGGGTGTGCAGCGCCTTTAAAATTAAAAGAATGAATGCATAAATGCGTTATTTGTCGGTTTACACTTTTGAGAATATGGAATAAAAAAAAGCAACGCGCTGATATGTGTACAGTGCACAAGTAGCACAGGCTAAAACCTGGGGAGTAACATGGGAACGACAAAAAAACTGATGGGTCTATGGGCCGTTCTGATGCTGGCAGGGCAACTGTCTGCATGTACAACGGAAGTGGAAAGTGACGACATCGATTTTGAAAGCGGTATCCGATTGACCGTTATCCATACGGGCGACATTCACAGTCGACTATTGCCTTATGATATGGATTTGATGGCAACCGACGAGCGCATTGGTATGACGCAAGCCAATGAGCCGTTTGGCGGAATCGCGCGTGCAGCAACAGTGATACGGAAAATACGTTCACAGGCACAGCACAGCGTTCATGTCGATAGTGGCGACGTATTTCAGGGTGCACCAATTTTCAATGAGTACAATGGTGAGGTGGAGATTTATGCCTTAAATTATTTAGGGATGGATGCCTTTATCATTGGTAACCACGAATTCGATCATGGCGTAGCCAACCTTTACGATAAGCTTTCGAAAGCACAGTTTACAATTTTGGCAGCCAACTATCAGTGGAAACCGACTCAAGGTAATGAGTATCTTCCGCTCAAAGATGTGGCTCGCCCCTATACGATTTTGAATGCAAACGGCGTAAAAGTCGCAGTCATTGGTATGGCCAACTATTCGAGTATGTCCTCTAGTACCTATGGTGACAACAGCCTTGGTATTACGGTTCTCGAGAATGTTCAGTTGGTCCAGAGTTACATTGACCTGCTTAGAAACGATGCCAACGTATTGACAATGGTCACCCACCTTGGTCTGGGTGAGGATGAGGATATCATTCGTAAGACAGTGGGACTTGACATTGTCTTTGGTGGTCACCTCCACGTCGTTCTCAATCCTCCCAAAATCATTCCCGACGCCAACATTGACATTAATGGCAATGAAGCGCCCAAAATGGTTCCACTTGTGCATTCCGGTGCATTCATGAAATATGTTGGCCATTTTGAAGGTGTTTTCTATCCCGATTACACGGTCCGCCCCGAGCTTTATCCAAACAGTGTCGAAAAGCGCCCATGGGACTTGACACTTGTGAGCCACAAATACAAACCAATTCCGATCGAATCGAATATTGCCGAGGACGCAGAGCTTGCACTTCTGCTTGCGCCCTATGAGCGAGAACTCGCACGACGCCTCAATTTGCGCCATATTGTCGGTTATGCCCCCCAAACCCTTAAACGATTTGGTTCAGGCGGCAAGGACTCTCCTCTCGGCAACTTCCTCGCCGATATGATGATTATGCGCCAGCGTGTTGAATCCGATTTTGGTGCAACCAACTCTCTTGGCATCCGAACCGACGTCAATCAGGGGCCGGTAACCAACGATCAGCTCTACAATGTATTTCCTTTCCCCAATACACTTGCATCCATGTTCCTATCGGGTACCGAAGTCTGGTCATTGCTCGACTTCAATACGTATCGTTCCATGAACCGTGGGTGTCAAAGCCAGATTCAGGTCGCAGGTGTACGTTACACCCTCGACTGCCATACGGCTAAGCGAGTCGTTGACGATTACTTGGATCTTGGCTATCTCTTCGAGTATCAATACCGAACAGATGCCTTCAATACCGTCTGCAAACGCATTTCGCCACGTCCAAGCTACTGCCAGCTCACCTACGAAGACCCCGACAATCCGGACAACAACATTTATAATGTCCATTTTGCAAAAGACATTACCTTCGTCCGCGAGAGCTGTGAGACCGATGCTGATTGTCCCTTTGGTGAAGGTGACAAGCAGATCTCCGTTTGCAAGGAAATTGAGGATACCGAAGTCGGCATTTACAAAGCCTGTGTCGAAAAGATGCAGCCCCAATGGTTCTATAAATTCGCAACCAACAACTATATGGCTCATGGTGGTTCCGGATTCTCAACGCTCAAGTACAACACAACCCAAAAGGATACCGGCGTTGCACTTCGAGAAGTGCTCATTGATGGCATTGAGAAGCAAACTTCATGCTACGACCGATGTCTGGATGACGTCGAAAAGCATATTCTCAACCAATATCAGATTCAGCTCAACGCCTATCGTGCTGAGCTCATCAATGCCTATATGACTGAACACAATGTCGCGGAATTGGATGAGGCAGCACATCAACAGATTGAAGCTCAAGTGGCTGCACGGGAGAATTCTCCCGATTTTCAGAACAAAAAAGATCTTGACATTGCCAAAAGCCAGATGGAATTCAATGAGAATCCAGGCACCTGCAAACGCTTGAGAAATTGCAAAGCCGACACAACGGATTTCGAACTTCGGTGGTGTAAAGAGCTCTATAAATATAGTGAGCAGGAAGTTTGTCTAGCCAATGCGGACGATAAGAATGACGGAACAGGTCCCAGCCGTTGTGCAGGTATGAACAAAGAATCCGAGTACGATACCTGCATCAAAGGTGCGTATGCGAAATACTGTGATAACAAGTATTACGATGACGCGATTGAATCTTGTTACAAGGATGGCGAAAGCGGCACACTACCTGATCCCGATAACCCTGGTCAGTTTGTTGCAGGTTCGCGATGCACGGACAAATCAAAGACGAGCCAGTACCAGGAATGTGCCAAGCAGTATCTGCCGAATCTCCCTCAATGCAATGGCTTAAGTGAGATCAGTGAATACGACACCTGCGTCAAAACAGCAGCTTCAACTGCAGAAAAAATCTGTGAAACAGTGGCATGTTTCATCGCAAGCACCGATGGACGTCAAAATTCCGTTCGTCCTAGAAACGAAAATCTCGAAGAAGAAGAAATCAATAGCTACAGCAATGGCCCGGCTATCATGGAAGCACTCCAGGAAGCAGGGTATGATGCTTGTTATTAATAGGGGGAGGCGATTCAGATGAAAAATAGATTTGCTTTAAAATCCTGTTTTGCACTGGCTGCATGCTTTGCCTTTACCCCATTCTTGCTGAGCTGCACCGAAACAAAAGAAACCCATTTTGAAGGTGTGCACGCATTCAAAGTTACAGTCATTCCCTATGCGGGGGGATTTGGGACTGAAGCTGCACCGCTCAAGTATCCAACTTCTTTTGTAAACGCAGCAGGTGAATGCCCCACAGGCGAAGAATGCTTTAAGATGCGTCTGCAAGCTCGTGCTGTCGGAATCGATGGAGAATTTCTTCCTGACTACAACGATACGGTCTCAGTCAATGCCGTTCCTGGAAAACTCGATATTGATCATGTCACTTTCAAAAACGGTATTGCCGGTGAATATGTCGAAAATGAAGATGGTACCTTGACATTTTCAGAAGGCATAGACATTCAATTGCGCTACGCTTATGGCCCAACTCGGATTTGGATCGAAGACGTTGAGCAAAAACCCGCTATAAGCATGCCCGGAATGTCTTGCCCGAATGACCGTGTCGCTGCAGACCCCCGTTTTTGTGAGCCTTCACTTGCAACCGGGGTCAGCCAGGAATATACGTTTGAACCACAAACCGTCAAAATGCTTCAATACAACCCTGATCAACTCGACGGTGATTCGCCGCTTGTGCGCGAATATGCTCAGCTTAAAGCACGAAAAGGTCACGATCTTGTCGTCACAAATGTCGTGTCAACCGGCTTTTATCTGACCGATCTTGGCGATGATGAATACAATTCCATTTTCATCTTCACCTACTCACAGCCAGGCCGAGTAGAAATCGGTGACCGTGTTTGTGAAGTTTCCGGTGGCATCGCAGAATTTACAGGTATGACACAGCTTCAGTTCCCATCGTGGGGTATCCAAAACAAAGAACGTTCAACTGCTGAAGATACGGATCCCGCTCCCGAAGATGGCGAACAAGGAGTCGGAACTTGTGTTGACAAAGAAACAGGTGAGGTTCGTGACTGTACACCCGAAGAACTTGAAGCCATGAACGCGATCGTCGACTGCTCCGATGTCTACTATGATCATGTTCTCACAAAAGAAGAAAAGAAAAAATTTGCCTACGTCGCACCACCCGCGCCAAGAGTACTCACAGCAGACATCCTCAAACTGAAAGAACTCTCGGCCTCAACGGGCAAAGTTGGTTTTGACGGTTCTTCGCTCAGAACCCATCCAACTCAAACCAATGCCCTGGAAAAACTCGAAGGCTCTGTCGTTACAATTGAAAATATTCGTCTATCTACCGAATTCATCAACTGTGATGACAATGGCAACGGAAAAATTGAATCCAATTCCGAGGAATCTGACTGCCGTACAGCTTGTTCCAATAACTCTAAACGCTGTACAGAATTATCCAATCTCGACAGCTATGACCAATGGAAAGCCTGGACGATAGAAAAAAATCCGGATGGCAGCATTTCAGATACCACTGGTGCAGAAGTTTCTGTATCAAGTTCCTCACTCATTTCTGGGTTTGATATTACAAAAGGTTGTGTCACTTGGGATGATTTGACCTCAGGAAGACGAATGATGCGCTGCCCGCAAAGGCATCTGCTCCGTCTCACTGGTAATTTAAAACAGATTCTCCCTGGCTGTTCCGGTACGGCTCTCTGTTTTGCCTCCAAATGGCGTCCTGCTATGGTCATGACCGTCATTGAACCACGCATTAAAACAGACCTCATTATGGACGAAGAATTTAATGCCAAGGCTGAAAAAGAGTTTGCCGATTGCTACGCCGATGATCGTCAGTATGGCTGCTGGGAAACATGCAAAGCCGACGGCGGTGTATGTACGTGCGAAGCATTCCAAAAATATCGTATCACCCATAATACAGACAAGGACAACAATCCCCTCGATCCCTCGCTGCTTCATTGCCGCGAAAACTACAACAACTAAGTTACTGAGTTTTATACTTTAATTATATTCGGGTTCTTTCTTTTCCCGTCATCTTAGGAGAAGCATTCATGCAGTCGAGATTCTCTCATTCTAATCACAAAGGCTTTAATGGCGTCCGTACAGTATTGGCTTGTGTTCTGGCCTCTGTCCTAGCCGCACCTGTTGCAACAGCAGGCGATTTTGTCGATACACGCCTGAGCTTCGTCTTCAGCGATGATAACCTTCTGTCTGGTCCAGGTGAATCTCTAGTCAACAGCCCTGAAATCGACTTCGGTGCCCGTAAAGGTGTGTTCTACCCTTTCGAAAATCTCAACAGCCAGGACAATGGTGATGAAACACTCACACACCTTGTTCTTTACAAAGAGATGCCCGGTTTTATAGATAATTTAACCACTGATGCTGCTTTCGTTGCGCGCCTCGGGGTGCTCACCGAACCCGAAAATGGATTCAGCGCCGGAGACATCAAACTTCGGGATGCCGGTTCTTATTTGAGAGCCCGATATTCATTCACTGATACTGAAAAAGACGATAAAGGTCATACGAAAGACTCCGCCCGTCAGCTCGAATTCACGTTCTTCCCCACAAATGCCGACCGCTTCCGTGCTGGTTATACCTATGATCTCTCATGGGGCGGAAATAAAATCTTTACACAACAAAAATCACAGTTTGCTACACCAGGTATGAGACTGCGATTCGATTGGGATGGTTTCTATTTGCTCGCTGGTGCAAAATCTACACGTCAGCTTATCCTCACCGAAGATAAAACGGATGTGGCAAACCGCGAACTCGGAGCCTTCTGGGGCGGTATCTTTGGTTTGGGATACATCGGAGGAATGTTTGGTATCGAAGCTAATGGCGCTATCTTTGATGCCGGTCACAATCCCAAACAAGGTGTTCAGGGTAAAAAAGTTGTTTCTGGCGGTATTTCGGCTCGTCTCAGCGCTTTCTCAGATGGTTTCAAGCCCGAAAGTTCCATTGACTATCGCCTCTATCGAAACAATGACGATGCCTTCGAAGCTTCCAACTATTTCCTGCGTAAACCCTCCAACTACGATCATTTTACATGGAGAGCATCCATCGAAGGAAACTGGTTGACACAAGTACTCGGTGATTCGGACAAAATTGGTTCAACCAAACGAATCGATGCACTCGCCGGTGCCTTCCGGGCAGATATGTATGTGGGTAAACTCGCAATTAATGTCGACCTTGTCTATAGAGATCTCTATTTCATTCTCTTCAACGTACCTGGACTCGATCCATACATGACACTCCCTGGTGGCTCCTCTAGCGAAGGAGAAGTGCTCGCTGCAATTAAAGGTGAATATTGGTTCGAATCCACCAACCTTCTGCCCTCTATCCAGTTTGGTATTCAGAAACCTGCTTCTTATCGTGGACGTATCAGCGAAACACTCAATGCATCTGAACTCACCGGTGGAATGCAAACCGTTGCCGTCATGGATTCCAGTACCATCATTGCTTTCCCATCTGGACACAAACCTGAAGTCGTCTACTCCGTCAAGCTTGCTCTACGATGGGATCTCTCCGATATGATGAGCCTCATCGGACAGATCAATTACAACTATGATCGCAATCAGTTGGGACGAAGAAAAGACACCGTCGACTATACAGCCGAATACTACATGCGCGATCCTCATGTATTGGGACTCGGCATCTTTGCTCAGGCTAGATTCTAGTTCCGTTTTGCGGTAAACTACCCGGCGCCTTTTGAAGGCGCCACTCCAGGCGCGACTTCATTCGCGCCTCTTTTTTACTAGGTTCAAGTGATTCGGGATTCTCGGTTTTTTAATATCCGCCAGGGAGAACTATTTCCATTACTCATGGCGGCTTTGGGAACTTTTTCATCCATCGCAAGCGTCGTTCTGGGAAGAACATTGAGTGACGCTGTTTTGCTGTCTGCAAAACCTGCCGTCAATGTTGCAAATTTCTTTATCTTCTCAAGCCTCGCTTTAATGGCGGTTTCTCTCGTCTATTTTCAATTACTCCGTTTTGTTTCTGCAACAAAACTCAATGTTTCAATCTTAATACTTTCTGCTTTAAGCATCGTTTGCTTTCAATCTTTTAATCTCGAATCTCCGAGCTTCATCTTCGCATACTCTATTTTCCTCATTACCGCACCGGCAATTGGAAATATCATCATTTGGAATGCCATCGGAGATGCTTTTAATGCCAGACAGGGCAGGAGACTTTTTAATCTCGTCAGCGCCGCCTCCACTTTAGGCGGAATTGCATCAGGGTGCATCATCCCAGGACTGGTCAGATGGTTCGGAATGCCGGCACTGCCCGCTGCAGATATTGTCAGCTTCATTCTCATGGCAATTCCTGTCATCGTTTTAAGGCAATATCGACGATCTGAAAAAACACAATTTTCAACCACCAGCGAAGCCAAAAGAACACTCAAAGAAGATTTCTATTATGCAGTGCGCGATATCGCCGGATCACCTCTGCTCAAAAATCTATCCCTCATCTTTTTCTTAACCGCTCTAGCAACAAATATTATTGATTTCGTTCTTAAATACTATTTGCAAACAAATTTCGACAAAGAAGGCATCGCTATCTTTTACGGACATTTTAATGCCGTTTCCAACACCTTTAATCTCATCGTTCAACTCACACTGCTTTCACAATTCCTGACACGTTTTAAAACAAGAACACTGTTCGCCATCACACCTCTCGTACTCCTCTTCTTCTCATTCCCATTTTGTTTCATATACAATGCTATCTGCGTGGTTGCACTCAGATTCATGGATGTTGCACTCAGATTCACCATACAGGATTCCGCAAGAGAAATTGCAATCTCATCACTCCCAAGACTGTTGCGAAATCGATCTAAGGTCGTCTTCAAAGGTGTGATGAATCCATTGGGAGGTATCTGTTCCGGTGTACTGCTCAACTTTCTCGCTCCCATTCTCGGACCTCAATTCACCCCACTTCTGCTCATTCCCGTGAGCGGACTCACACTCTTCTTTGTAAGAGATCTCAACCGGTATTCGGCTTACCATCTCTATAAACAACTTACCAACGAACCGGAATCGCAAAAAAACGAGCTTCCCGAACCCATAACCGAACCCGCCACTCAGAAAAATTCCATTCAATACGACACCAATATGATGCTTGACGATAGTCCAAAAGTTCGTGAAGCAACTTTGGACGCTGTCTTGCTCGATAATACGCAGGACATTCAGATTCACAGTGATATTCGAAGGTGTGCACTCGCTCTGGTTGCTCACGAAGCCAAATTGTGCCAGGCATGCCTGATCATTGAACAAGCAATCTGTGAATTGGATGCTGACACCCATCCCAAAAATCTTGAATCCGACATTCAAAATATTTATGAAAAAGCATTCTACCGAATGTTTAAAGGGCTGATGGCACTGTATCGCCGTGATATGATCCAAACTATCTTCCAGTCCCTGGCGGCTTCGAGAGCTTCCACGCGTGCGCAAGCCATTGAACTGCTTCAGCTTACGCTAACAAACTGTCCTTACGCAAAACGTATCCTCATCTTATGCGATGACTTTAATCGAGATGAAAAAGTTACCCGACTCGACGATATCGAACACATCACCATCGAAGAAGCACTTTTTATTCTCGAAACAGAAAATGATCGCTCATTATCCAAACTCATTCCCCAAATAACCAGTGCTTTAAACATTTCTGAATCAAACGAGGATCCTGATTATGATAGATGAAAAAATTTATCTCACTGATCGTGGCGGAATCATCATCGAAGAAACTGAAGCACTCGATGAGGACATTCTTGATTCATCCTTGCCGTCAATCTCACAGATTATAGAAATGCCGAATCCCTATGCAGGCAAAGATGTCTTTTTGTCCATCGAAGGAGGCCAGGAAGTCTTCTATCGGGGAGCATACGTCACCAAAATCCGCCTTACAGGGGAAACCATCACCGTCGGACGCAGGGATGTCATGGCCGGACATTATCCCGATATCGATCTCGCCATGTATTGGCGCCAAGATAGAACCATCTCAAGAAAACACCTGCAAATTTATCGGGATGTCAATGGCGTCTATTTTGTCGAAGATCTTTGCAATCACAATGCAACTTTTCTCAACAGCTACCAATCTCCCCTCAATAAAACACGTGCTGAACTCAAACCCGGTGATCGCATTCTCGTTTCTATGTCGATCGCTATCGATTTCTGCGTTCAATAGGTCATGCTCTGATGCTCGAATCCAATTTCCTCAAGTCTATCTATCTCAGTATTAAAGCCTCCGAACCTGTCATCTGGATAGAAACCCCTGACGATGATTGGATTATCGAAGCCATAAAACGAGAATTGGCAACCACAAAAATGCCTTGTGAAATCGGCGAAAATCCCGATTTTACCACCCTCGAAAAAGCCTCTTCACGCACCATCTTTTTGTGGATCAATGCCTGTTCACAGGATTTTGCGACACATGAACGCTCATTGATACGCATCGCCAGACGCATGCGTTCCCTGCTGACCATTGTCATATTGGCACACCCTTCTACGATAAAGCCTCAATCACTATCCGATTTCCCAGCCTTCATTGCCCCTTTGCCCTCCTTCGATGCAAGAAAATCACTCATATCTATTACAATTGGCTCCTATGCCAACCAACCGGGAAGACTCGATCAGCTTGCCTTTGCATCGGCTGGCCTGACTCGCGCTCAGGTCTATCGGATCCTTTCAAAAACACTCGTCGAAGCTCGCGAAAATCCCACTTTCGACGAATGGCAGCGCCGCGTAATTGATGAAAAAAAACGCATACTCGCTGCGGATCTTTCACTCGAGGTCATAGATGATCCCGCATCCCTGAATGATGTCGGAGGTGTCGATGAACTCAAATTATGGCTCAAACAACGTGCAGCTGTCTTTGGACAGGAAGCTCGCGATTTTGGACTCATGCCCCCACGAGGGCTCCTACTCGTCGGAATCCAGGGCTGCGGCAAGTCACTCATCGCCAAAGCCATTGCCAATGCTTGGAAATTTCCCCTCCTGCGCCTCGATATGAGTGCCATTTTTGCCGAAAATCAGAATTCCCCAGATGCCGTGCTTCAGCGTGCACTTTCGGTTGCCGATGCCATGGCACCAGCCGTAATATGGTGCGACGAAATCGAAAAATCCTTTGCCGAAGGTGCCGATCCAACCACGCGCCGACTGCTTGGACATATTCTCAACTGGTTGCAGGAACGACGTGCAAATTCATTTTTCGTTGCTACCGCAAACGATGTGCGGGAACTTCCCTCTGAACTCATCCGAAAAGGGCGTTTTGATGAGCTCTTCTTTGTTGATCTCCCCGACATTCACGCACGAGAAGATATTTTTGCAATCCACCTGCGCAAACGTCATCGCGATCCGTCACACTTCGATTGTAAAAAACTCGCCATCGAATCTGAAAATTTCTCCGGTGCTGAAATCGAACAATCTATTATTGCAGCCCTCTTTGCCGCTTTCGATAAGCATCGTGAACTCACTCAGGATGATATACTTGATGCCATTCAGGATATCGTGCCATTATACAGACAACGCGAAGATGATATTAAAAGGTTGCGTGAATGGGCTTCCGAAAGAACGCGTTCTGCCGCCAACAATGCGCGTATGCTTTCCTATTTTTCATAGTTTATAAATTCAGATTCGGCTGCTATGACGCACTTCGTGCTCATACGCATCCGATTCGCGCCTATGCACATGGCGTCACGCTGTTCCGCTCATGTGCATACGTCGCTCCATGGTCGGCTATTGCATACGCCGCCCATATATCCATATTAACGCGGCGTATCCCGCAGGGATAGACGCGTTGACGAGCCGTATGGGCGATGAGCCCATAGGCGCGTCAAAAAAAATTCAAAAAAAATGCACTTTAAATGTAACAATGCCTTTTTCATTGGCATCATTAGAGTGAAGGAATGGTCCTTCCAAATTTGAGGTGCAATATGTATCCATCTGGCTTTGTTTAACGCATAAATCCCCCAACATAATATACGGCCAAGCGAGGGGGGCTGCAGCATTTATTGTCCGAACGCGTGCATCAATGCTGGAGATCCGTATATGCCAGGCACATCGGAAGCTTTTTTTTTACGACAGTTCAAGTCGGAAAGGTGGTGGTGTGTCAAGACCGATCGTTTTTGGGGTTGGACGGCGAGTCGGCGGGCGGGAAGGGAAAGCGGAAACCCTTGGGTTTCCTAGAGATCTGCGTTTTGTGTGGGTAGGTGTACGTTTATGTGGTTGGATGTGGCATCTGTGGTACACAGGATCAGCTGAATATATATTTGCGTTGATGTATAATGAGGCTAAATGAGATCGCTGTTTTTGGTGTAATTTAAAAATTGTTCATTGTAATGATTTGAAATCATGTGATTATGAACTATCAATTCAGCATTGAGCATTCAATTATTAATTATGCATTCAGCATTCAGCATTCAGCATTCAGCATTCAGCATTCAGCATTCAGCATTCAGCATTCAGCATTCAGCATTCAATTATCAATTATCAATTATCAATTAACAAAGTGAGCATCGTTAGATGCGAACAAATCCGTTTGTAAAAACAAAAATCCCAAACGATTACTTTCTCAACGCATCCTGCAATACCCTGCGCAATTGCATTCATAATTATCAATTATCAATTATCAATTATCAATTATCAATTATCAATTATCAATTATCAATTATCAATTATTAATTATGCATTCAGCATTCAGCATTATGCATTCAATTATCAATTATCAATTATCAATTAAAATTCATTCCCGAATCACATGCCCCATTTCGCGATATTCGTGCAAACCGGCACTCCATAAAATTTCCGTATTGAGGGGTATTTTTTGCGAAGCAGCCTCAATACATGCACGGAAAACTGCATTTTTAATATGTCCGCCGCTCATCTCAAAACTTTCCCCTAATCTTAAATAATCTATCGACTCGGAGGGAGCCTGTTTGGGAATCAGGCACTGCCATAAATTGGCGCGCTCGTTTTCATTCGGCATCGGAAATTCAAGTTTAAACTGAATGCGACGTGCAAGCGCTTCATCGAGAGAAGACGCCAGATTTGTCGTCAAAATGCTAATGCCGCTATAAGATTCGAGGCGTTGCAGCAGATAATTGACTTCGAGATTGGCATACCGATCATTCGAAGATTTGACGCTGGTTCGTTTTGCAAACAGGGAATCTGCCTCATCAAACAGCAAAATGGCCTGACTTTGCTGTGCATGATCGAAGATTTTGGCGAGTCGTTTCTCTGTTTCTCCAATGTACTTATCGACAACGCGCGAGATATCGACCACGTATAGGGCGCGCCGTAATTCATGTGCAAGCACGCCGGCTGTCAAAGTTTTCCCCGTCCCCGGAGGTCCAGAAAAAAGTACACTCAGACTGCTTCCGCTATGCATGCGTGCAAATCCCCAATCCTGACGTATGAGTTCCGAATATCGTGCATAATTCAGTATTTCCTGGATCATTTCACGGGAATCGGCATTGAGCACGATATCATTTAATCCAAGGGGTGTGGGCTTGAGCTCAGCCAACCCCTCAAGCTCGCGTCCCCGTGTCAGGCGAAGCGTTTCACTCAGGGATTCCCCGGTAACGTGTTTGTTCCCAAGTCGGGCTATCGTTGAATCAATGACACGTACAATTTCACCGGGCGTCAAACAATAACTCGAAGAAACATATTGTACAGCTTCCTCCAACTGTGTCTCAGAGAGCTTGCCGTTCAAAGCTGCACGCCAAAACTCGGGTTGTTCCGAACGTCTGGGATCTGGACAGAAAATTTCGGTATGATCGCCCAGCAAATTTCGAATCCAGGACGCCGGCGTCCGGCCAATAATACAGATCGCGCCAGGATGTCTCTGGCTCATCTGTAAAATACGGGGAGCCATCTGTGCCAACAGCTGTTGGCTCTCTGTACTCAGACTTTGGCTGCAGTCGAATATCATCGTGGCTTTTTTCAATCGTGCCTCGCGAAACCAGAGCCCGGCAACCATTCCCAGATGGGCTTCGGTTTCGTTCGAAGTTAAAGCAGACAGATCGACTTCGAGCACATTCTGACCGGCAAGAGCAGCACATTCCCGAACATAGGCGCGCCGTCCCCAGCCATCGGCACCATAAAGACCAAATCGGGCATGCATCCTGCGGAACTGCTTATGGACTGCTTTTTTAAAGGATTCGGGCAAAATGAGATCTGCCTGCAATTTATCTTCCGGACACCAAAGGCTCGCATACTCAATGTTGATCTCTGAAACATCTCCCATCAAAAAAGCAGAAATGCGATTGGGCACACTCACTGGCGCCTGCAATATCGGCGTTCGAACACCCCACTCCGTTCGCTGGCCAACCTCGACAAGTGCAAACATACACAACGGCTGTTCTGCCTCAAGCAAATGCAATATCTTAGCGCGATCATCGGGTTCATCCGAGAGCAAATCCGCATAAAACCAGGCAGGAAAGATCGTCGTATCCAAGCCCGTTGCGAATCGATAAAGTCTTGCAATATCGATGTTGAGCTGTCCGGCAGCAACCGCACACAACAAAAGAAGTTCCTGTTCACTCAGCTGAAACTGTGCCTGTATCGTTTCGGGAGGCATGCGTTCAGCGTGCTCCAAAGCGTATGTGGCTTCGATGCGTCGTTCGATCAGCGCCCGAAATCCCTCCAATTGCTCATGGATGTCGCCGATTGCTGGAAAACCGCATCCCGTCAGCCAGGCGTCACCAGCTGTTTCTGCAGCAACACCCGCAATATGAAGCACTTCACGGACACTCGTGCGAGCCGGATCGTGGATGCCTTTATCATTGAGCAATCTGGAACTGTAACGGCGAATGTAGCGTAAAATCAGCCCCTTCACTAAATTACATACATCCGCAAAACGCTGTTGAATCGATTCATAAGCATAATATGCATCATCGCGAACAATTTCCGAAGCGTGCTTTTCTTGTTC
>DGWW01000196.1 GCA_002395385.1 Myxococcales bacterium UBA4248 | reverse complement strand
TGGGGTCGGCTCGGGCGTGGGCTCTGGGGTTGGCTCTGGGGTTGGTTCTGGCGTGGGCTCCGGGGTAACCACAGGTTCCTTGGGTTTGTATGTCGTGTATTTGGCACAAACCCAGCCGAAATCGGTGCCATAGCCGATTTTAATCCATTCGCCATCTTCCGCGTAAACGTTAACCGTTTTACCATTTGTGAGGCCACCAATACGTGGATTTTCGATCCCCGGACCGCTTCGAACATTGAGTGCACCACAGGTGACGGTCGCCGTTCCGATGGGATCATCGTGTTTGACTATCGAACCGCCAGGCCTGGAGCCCCCGGTTTTTGAACCGGAGGTTGTCCCGGTTTTTTTGAGTCTGGAGGCAGAGAGGGTCTTTGCACCGGCTGCAGCCGTTTTTGTGCCCGCGCTCTTGGATGATGCCCCCACGCTCTTATTGGTGTTGTTCTTTTCGAGCATGGCATTGGGGTTGAGCAGCGAGGATACAGGTTTATGGAGTAAAGAGGATAGCCCCTTTACAGCTTCTAACTGTCTTTTATTGATAGCCATCAATGCGCTCCTTTGACCTATACTGCGAGACAGCATAGACCGCACATATCACACACAAATTTCCACGATGGCTGAAGACTCAGACTCACATTTACAGAAATGATGTTATTTTTTTACCCCTTCAAGTTTGTTCGTGATTGTCCAAGCATTCTTCAACCATTCACTTTTCCTAGATAAAATAATAGATATTAACAGGGAATCTGTTTTTTTCAATTTATTTTCGCTTGCCATCCCCAATCCGGATGATGTCAACATGGGTTTTGACGACGCCTGCGCGTACCATATCAATGAGATAGGCAGCCCCATAAGAGAGGTCTATGACCCGGCCGGAGACAAATGGGCCCCGGTCATTAATCCGTACTACGACACTTTTTCCATTTTCCTCGTTGGTGACGAGTACGACAGAACCAAAGGGCAATTTCTTATGAGCAGCGGTCATGCCATACATATCAAAGATTTCACCGGATGCGGTTTTATTCCCGTTGAGTCCAGGCCCATACCAGCTTGCTTTTCCGGAAAGATCATATTTTCTGCTGTCGGGATGTCCGGGAAAGCCTGCATTTTTCCAGTCTTCGAAAGCCCGGTTGAGTTCCGGATCACCATAGATCAGGGAAGGATCTTTCTTTTGTGAGACTTCGGATGTGGATTTGGCAGAGCCTGCTGCCGTCTGAACTTCACCGGGTTTGGGAGAGGAGGCACAGGCACACAACGTGCAAAGCACCCATGCAAAAAAAATGATCGCTATCCGATGTGTGTGTGTCATGCCCTTTGCCTTGTATCACATATTCACGATTCACAATTCACTTTAAGTCTCTAAACCAATGTGTCTTTGTTGCTTTATTGAGCTTTATATGAATCTACGTTGTGATTAACCTGTCACATGAGTGAATACGTCATAGTGAATCGTGAATAACAAACATTAGACGATCAATGCCGTCTCTATCTGATTCTGTGAAATGGCACCTTCGCGTTTAATGATGGGCTCACCATCGACAAAATCAATCACTGTGGAGGGTGTCGATTGGGGAATGTCACCGGCATTGACGAAAATACTCACATGCGACATGAAATTTTTTTGAATCATAGCAGGGCTGGAGGCACCGTTTTTCTTTTCGCGGTTGGCGCTCGAAACGAGCAGAGGACGGTCGAGTTCCTTGAGCAGGCGCAGCAGCCAGGGCTCGGATGGTACGCGAACACCGAGTTTTCCGCCGGCCTTGGTCAGAGGTTTTAATATCGCTGCAGGAATGGTTTCTTCATTGGGATCGAATCGAATGGTGAGCTCCCCCGGCCACAATTTTTGTGCGAGAATCTTGGCTTTGGAGGGAATATTCGAGGCTACAGATTTGAGTGCGGAATAATTCGAGATGAACACAAGAGAAGGAGCTTTTGCTGTGCGATGCTTGGAGAATAACAGGGCATTGACGGCTTTGGGATTGGTGAGATCTGCAATAATACGGTAACTGGTTTTACATGGAATGCATACAATACCACCCGATTCGAGGGCGCTTTTTACGTTAATAAATTCGGATCCTCGCATCATGTCCTGCAATTCTATCGTGCGCATATTATCTCCTTGTTTTGTTTTTGTGTGGGAAACTTTGTACCCAAAGAAAAGCATTCCCACACTCCCCCTTACAAAAGAAAAGCAATGTTAATAGCTTTGTCGAGTTAAAACGTTTTTCCAAACGTCACACTCACCACTCATCCATGTTAACGTCAAATGAATGGAATTTCATTACAAAAAAATAGACTATGTTTATGAAGTTAGCTTTTAGCTTATCGCAGGGTATTGTATCTAATAGGACTTTAATTCGACATCGCAATTGGGATCGTCACTCAAACACTCGACAACCCCCATGAGATATTGCCCCTTTTTACTACTACCACTATTTCCATAGGAATCGACGACAATATAGTATGTTCCAGCCTCCAGATATCCCTGCATAAAGATATCAGCACGTCTGAAGCATTTGTCGGCGGTCGTACCGTCTTTTAGCACATGGAGATCCAGGTCGGAATCCTGAGAGCTGACGGCAAATATTTTAACGCGTGTTTTCTTGTCGAGGACGAGTTTGTAATAAAGTTCTGGGCCATATTCGGGCGAGTCTTTGCAGGCGGTATAAACGTCAATGAGTGAATTGCTACTCTCGGCGGTATTGGCAGAGTGTGTGTAAGGCAAACTCGTGATGAGATATGGATCCGTTGGACTTCCTGCACCAGCAAAGGCTTCTTCGATATCATCCGTGGGAGCAACACTATTAACGATAGTTTGCCACGAATGATACAGCATAGTAATTGTTCCCAGGTTGCGCGCATTGGCACCGTACTTGAGTCCTTCGGGTGTAAAGTTACAGGGAGAACCATTTTTGCTTTCGTGTATATTGTCTTTCTGCAATCCGTTTGACGGCAATGCCATAAAATCATTGAAAGTGTCATACCATGGGAGTTGCCGATGTTCAGCGATTCCTCTTGAAACCGCGTCAAACAGTGGAACAGCATATTGTGGTTGATCGCCTTTATTCGATGCAGGGGTCTTTGAATTCGGAGCAACGCCAGAAATAAGTGGAATTACGCCAGCATTCATCATGATATCAAGTGCCTTGCTGACACGTTGATAGTAGAGCTGCAAGGCTCCCGGATAGCCATTCCCCACGCCAGATACTTTTGAGTAGGAGTTTCCCCCCGCATTGACATCATTTGTACCAAAACCAAACAATGCAAACCTGGGGTTAATCTCCTTGATTTCATTCTCGAGACGGTTTTCGCTGAGGACATAATTGGTCATTTTTCCTCCGACAGCCGTATCGGAATCACGGATGAAAGAATCTACTTTGGATTGGAATGCATCAATCACGGCTTGGAGTTCGGTGTGACTATCAAGTGTAACTTGATCTTTATCCTTACTGGAAAAACAAGTCATAAAGCCATAGTTCCATCCGTTCCCCTGAATATCGGCATCATAATGGGAATCGCCTACTTTCATAAAGACATTGCCATCGCGTGAAGTATTCTTAGCGGCAATGGCTTTCATTTGCTCGACGACGTATGGGGTTATCGGTGAAATGCGATTTTTCATCAGATAACGCGTTGGCTGGTTCAGATTTTGTTCTGCACACACTTTACCCTCATTGTCACAGCCATAGGGACATGGGGCCGGTGTACTCCAGGCGTTATCCATGCAGTTTTTGACACTGCCATCCGTGCAAACGGCATCACCATCATTGCATATTTTTATGAGACAATCCGTTTGTTCAGCATTGCAGCCATCCGGACACTCCTTGACAGTAGTCCATTCCTTGTTGGTGCACTGTTTAAGCTGTTTTTCTGAGCAAAGCATCTGTCCTTCGGTGCAGTCTTTTGGCGGTGCACAATCGGTACCTTCCTCGTTGCATCCTTCGGGACAATCGACAACAGTCTTTACCCAGAGGCCATCCTCACATATTGATTTTTGGCCTTCTTCGCATTTGTCAGAACTGCATTCGGCACATGCCTTACCCGAAGGTGCGCAGCCGAATTCACAGTTTTGCTTTTCCCATTCGCCATTTGGGCACGTCATCATTGTGCCATTGGTGCACAGCTCCTCGCCCTGCTGACATTTGGCTGTCGGCGGTTCGGGGGTTTCCCCCGGATCGGACAGACAGACGAACTTTTGGGTATCGCAGCCGTATGGGCATGCATCGGTATTTTTCCATTCCCCCGATTCACAGAACTGCACGAAATTGTCTTTGCACCGGCGATAACCTTCGTGGCAGCCGGAGGGCTTGGTGGGATCCGACGGCGTATTTTGTTGTGGGGTTACGACTTCATCTGAACATGCAGAGAGACAGAGCACAGCGCAAACAAGGAGTGAGAATTTTCTCATGAGCGACTCCCGGGATCATTATGAATGAAAAACAAATTAAAAGCGCGCAGCGTATTGCAAAGCAATAGCAGCGCGCATGGGCAGGGCGCATTTGGCCGCAGGCCAAAAAGCCCGCCCCCCAAATTGGTATCAATAGGCCTTAATGGGGTCATTGCACCGCTGATCATCGCTCATACATTCGACGATACCCATGAGATATTGGCCAGCACTATAGGAACCGTTCGCATCGCTCCAAGTATCAACTGAGATGTAATAAGTACCTGCATCGAGCGTGCCCATGAGGAGAATGTCGGCGCGTGCAGTACATTTGTCGGCAGCAATGCTGCCTTTCATGACATGGATATCGACATCGACGTTTGCTGCACTGACGGCAAAGATTTTTAGGCGTGATTTATTGGGGAGTTCCAATTTGTAATAATACTCGGGGCCGGCTTCACCGGTGGTTGAACAGCTTCCTGCATAGGCGGTAATGCCTTTGTTTGCGCTATTGGAGGTGTTGGCGGAATGGGTATAGGGGAGGCTGGTGATGACGAAGGGATCAGAGCTGGAGCCGCTGCCTTTAAAGGCTTCTTCAATGGCATCTGGTGCGGCTTTGCCATTGATGACGGTCTGCCAGGATGTGTTCAGCGCCTGAATCAAACCGAGATTCCGGACATTTGCGCCATTTTTAAGGCCCTCTGCCGTAAAGTTGCACGGGGATCCATTGGTGCTTTCATGCACGCCATCGTCTCTGACGCCATGATTGTTTAATTTGTAAAATGCATTGTAAGTATCGAACCAAGGAAGCTGACGTGCTTCTGCGATACCTCTCGAAATGGCATCGAAAGCGGGAACGATATAGCGCGGATAGTCACGTTTGTCGATGGGGCCGCCGCCGATGTAGTTGATGTTGGCAGGGGTGGACAGGTTTGGTGCAATACCCTGAATGAGCGGAATGATGCCGCCCGAGATCATCTGGTCGAGGGCTTTGTTTACCTGGCGATAATAATCCTGCATGGCCCAGGCATAACCGCTGTTAGAACCATAGACCTGCTCGTAGGTAAAACTTCCGTTGCCGATGTCGTTGGATCCGTGTCCAAAGACGGCAAAACGCGGGTTTATAGCATTGATTTCATTAGCCAAGTGGTTGTTCTGGAAACAATAGCGTGTGGACATGCCGCCTTCGGCGGCCTCGGAATCACGGATAAACGAGTCGATTTTCTTTTGAAATTCGTCGATAGCTGCCTGCAGTTCGTTGCGTCCATCCAAATTCACCGGCAGGTTCGTCGTCGAATTCGAAAAACACCGCATGAATCCGTAATTCAGCGAACCGCCGCCAATAGCAGCATCGTAATGGGAATCGCCGACCTTCATAATGACATTGTTGTTTCGGCTGCCATTTTTGGCCATGATGTTTTTCATCTGCTGGACGACATAAGGTGTAATGGGCGAGTTATGCGTACTCGATTTCATCAGATAGCGCGTCGGCTGATTATTGTTGATTTCTTTGCATTTCTTGGCCGAAGCGTCACACCCGTTCTCGCAGTCCTGTTTCTTGGTCCATGCATTGCCTGTGCATATCTGCAGGGTGTTTCCCGAACACTGGAGCGCATTATCGTCGCACACTTTGGCAACGCAGTCTTTCCTGGCAGCATCACACCCAACCGGACAATCCTTGGATTTGGTCCATGCATTGCTCGTGCATATTTGAAGTTCATTTCCCGAACATTGAAGGGCATTCTCTTCGCAGACCTTGACAAAGCAGTCATTTTTAGCGGCATCGCATCCATCGGGACAATCTTTGAGTTTGGTCCATGTATTCCCCGAGCAGGATTTAACCTGATTTTCGGTACAAACCGTCTGTCCTTCGGTGCAGGTCTGGCCAAGGGCACAATCCGTGCCGGTATCATTGCAGCCATTGGGGCATGTGTCGGAAGACGAGGCCCATACGCCGCCAACACATGTGGTCTTTTGATCGCCCTCACACTTGTCTGCATTGCACTCTGCACAGGCAGTTCCAGACTGGGCGCATCCAAGCGGGCAATCCTTGGTGTTGGCCCATTCGCCTTCCTGGCATTGCTTCAGGGTACTACCGATACATTGAATGCTGCCCTCCTCACAAGCCGTGGCACAGGATTTTTCATCCAGATTGCAGCCGTATGGGCATGGGGTCGTCGTTTCCCAGGTATTATTGGTACATGTTTTGATGGCACTATCATTACAGACCACATCACCGTCTGTACAAGTCGGCGGCAGTGCGCATGTCCTTCCGGATTCATCACACCCAAATTCACATGTCTTTTGCTGATAATGTTCCTGAATGCAGGTCTTTAAGATGCCACCGCCGCACAGAGCGGTGCCCGATGTACACTCGGGCACTTCGTGGTGGGGATCGTCTGGGCCATCCGGATCGGAATTGCATTGAAGTGTCGTGGAATCGCATCCATGCTCGCAGGACTTGGATAAAACCCATTCCCGGGATTTGCATTTTTGCAGGTCATCGCCCTTGCACCTGAGATCGCCGTTGGTGCACAATTTATCGCCAGGTTCCTGGATTTCGGGAGGATCGACATCACCTGGCGTTTCTTGATTCGCAATGAGCACCTCTTCGGAACAGGCTGTGAGAGATAAAACCGCCATTAAAAGGATCGCACCATTCTTCATCATGAACCTCACGACAAAATTGGAATTCGGAACCGAGAACGACTATGCAATAATCAAGCGGAAAAGTCAGCACAAATGGAATTACGAATCCAAAACGCGAAGGCCGTTAGGCCTGAGCAAATCCGTTTGTAAAAACAAAATAGGTCTGGGTCCGGGGCAGCTCCCCGGTTGAGTCATAGCACACACCCATCGCCATGGATATGCACTTAGACTTTTGGGACGGCACCAATCATTATTCTGATAAAATCGCGAAATCCAAGCGATTCCGCACGCACAGAGGGCTCATATCCCAATCGGGTCAAGCACTCTGACCATGCTAGTTTATCGAATCCATTAAAACCTGCAAGACTGTTGATGAGTGTTTTTCGTCGCAATGCAAAAGCGGCATGGACGAGCTTTCTGAAATTATCTTCTTCCGGTTTGGAAAGCTCCCGTTTTCGGGGTATAAACCTCAACACAGTACTTGTCACTTTTGGGGCGGGTTTGAATGCTTCGGGCGGTACATCCATGACGTGTTCAATTTCATGGTAGTACTGTGATATTGCCGAAAGCGCGCTATAATGTTTGGTTCCGGGCATTGCCAGAAATCTGTTGGCAACTTCTCGCTGGAACATCAGCACCATGCCTACGAGGGGCAGGTCTGCATCAATAAAACGAAAATAGATCTGCGATGCGACGTTGTATGGCAAGTTGGAGACGAGGATGGGACGATCCTCGGCATGGCTGCAAAAGTCGGGAAGGTCAGTTTCGAGAGCGTCCCCATGAATCACCTGAAAATTGGGAATATCGCCAAAAACCTGTGCAATATATCGGGCACAGTGGTCATCTTTTTCGATGACCGTCATGGGACGGCCAAGTTTGATCAATGCCAGCGTCAGAGCACCGGCACCAGGGCCGATTTCCAAAATATGAAAAGGCCTCAGGTTATCTGCTTCGCGTGCAATAGAGCGAGTAATATTCTCATCCAGCAGGAAGTTTTGCCCGAGGCTTTTCTTCAGACGTCGCTGGAGCCCTTCGACGAGGGTCCCAGGTGTAAGATCGACAATTGACATCATTATATTTATGCGCGACGACGGCGGGCAACGGCCAAACCGAGTGCCGCCAACAGGGCAAAGATACCGCCCACGGCAGATGACGTCGTGTTCGTCGGAGCCGCACTGCAGCTCGATGATTTTTGAGGTGTCGGAATGGTGTATTCTTCACGGCCTTTCTGCGCCACAGAAACGGTCACATCTTCACTCGGCTCCGTACCGCCCAATCGGATTTTATAGGTATCCGCCGGAACCTCGCCTTCCCATGGGCAGACATACTCCTCAACTTTGCCGTCCGAATGCGTCAGAATAAATTTGGATGCTCCCTTGGGGCATTTAACCCTCAAAAATCCCGCATATTCAATCGCCTGAAGTGCAGGAATGACGATGGTTGCGGTACCTTCGGCAGACACATTGGCTGTTTCCTTGCGCGGCTGATACCCCTCTTTGACCGCCGTAATCGGATAGCTTCCTGGCTGAACGTTGCCATAAAATGGGCATTTGAAGTTGGTCATACTTCCAAGACCATTAATCGTCAGTTCGGTATCCTTCATCTTGCAAGTAATTTCCAGCTTACCAAACTCACTGCACTTGGATTTCAGAGACTTCATGTTTTTCTTGAGCTCTTTATAGATATCACCATTCTCCTTTTGAACTTCGGGAGGGCGATCCATAAGGATACTATAGTGATAACAGGCATTGGCAATATCTTCGGTGAGCTGGTACAGCCTACCCAGCGTGTATTCCGTGTACACATCCGACGTACACATCGACATGGCCTTTTGGCACATCGTCAGAGCCTCGGAGTAATTCTTTTCACCTGCGGCATTGGCACATTTACCCGATAGGTCGTAAAAGGTCTGCATGTCCTTATCTGAAAGCGTGCTGCAGTCAATTTCTGGGCGTTCCGCATACGCAGATACTGGCATAAACAGAGCAAAAAGCCCTGCAAGTCCAAAGGCATAGCCGCAACTGGCAATTTTATGCAAACGATGATTCATAGTAGTACTCCGAATGTAAACGAAAAAAAGGGATCACATCCCCCTCGTTATCTATTTGTATTGCGCAAAATATAGCTAATGTCAAGTTGGTGGGGTTTATTTGACTTTAGAAGTCTCATCGTGTGTGTGCGGCTATGGAACCATACGCCGCACATGGGCAGCTCTATGGCTTGCGCCATACGATCTGCCATTTATTGTGCGTTTGCCAGCTCCCCCAATCGATTCAATGCTCATACGTTGAATTTCATTCCCCATCCGTGCTTTTGCCGCTACGTCCCCCCCACGGTAAAATATGCCCACCCCCTGCGCAGCTCTGCTCACTGCACATTCAAAACAATTCCGAATTAATCAGAGTCTCCCTTGAGTGTTGCATCCCAAT
>DGWW01000314.1 GCA_002395385.1 Myxococcales bacterium UBA4248 | reverse complement strand
AAAGGGGTGAGGTGGTGCGGGAAAAGAAGTGCATTGGATATTGCGAACTGAAAGCCCTTGGCGGGGTCCGGGGCAGAGCCACGGATGAGAGCATGGGGGACGGTTACAATCGCGCGGCTATTTCATACGCCGCGCCGCGCATGCTATTTCGGTGCCCTCCATACGCATGCGCATGCTTAGAGCCACTGGCCTGCCCAAAAATCCTCCGCAAGACTCTGATTCCTGTAAAGCGCCAGCTGCGACAGAAACGTGTCACGGGGAATAAGGTGCGCGCCATAACGGGCAAGATTATCTGTATAACACTGGCAGTCGATGAGACGAATGCCGCTGGCCGCGGCACGTCTGCAAAACACTGCAAAGGCTACTTTGCTGGCATCCGAAACGTGCGTAAACATCGATTCTCCTCCAAATATCTGCCCCAAACAGGTGCCGTAAAAACCGCCGACGAGAACATCCTGATCGTAACATTCGACACTGTGTGCATATCCCATCTCGTGGAGCTTGCAGAATGTTTGAATGATACCTTCGGTTATCCAGGTGCCATCATCTTTGCGCGGCATTTTTGCACAATTGCGGATCACCTGCTCAAAATTTTTATCTGCAAATACCGTGAACCGGGTTTTCTTCAGCGTGTGCTTCAGAGAGTGAGAAAGATGAATATTTTGAGGCTCGAGCACAAAACGCTCCGGTGGGCAGAACCACGGAATGTAGTCATTTGGATCCTCACCAGGCCATGGGAAAATGCCCCTTCGATAGGCATTTAAAAAACATTTTGGGGTATAGGAACCGCCAAAAGCAAGGAGACCGCTTTCCTGTGCATGGCTGATGTCCGGCATTTCGAGGGATTTGACCCAGCACTGTAACGCTTCGTGATAGTAAATAAACATGTTCTGGATTCCGCACTGCTGATTGTGAATTATTTATGGATCAGGTCACTGCCCATTGCTAATTTCCCATTTCCCATTTCCCATTGCTAATTGCAATAATTGCCCCGGCTCGCATTCTCATTATTATCGTAAGGATAGGCATGTGTTTAGGATGCCTTGGCGAACCATATAAAAAAGTCCAATTATGTCAAAGAAAACCATCATTCTCTTCATTATTATCGTCCTCATTGCCGGCATGGGGACTGCTGGTTTTATGGCCCGTTCGTATGTATCCGGGAAGATCATTTCGAAATTGTCGGATCGGATGCCAGGGGCATGGTCTATCGACGGCAAACTTGCCTCTGTTTTTAAACATCCTTTTTGTTATGAAGAGATTGTCCTGGCAAGTGGCGGAAAAACTCAAGTGACGGCAATGCAGGTATGCCTGAAATCGGGGATTCTCTCTCTGATGTCTGATGACCCCAATGTAAAAATAGCATGTGAAAACGTGGTGGGGATAATTGAACACAGCGATCTTCAGAAGCTTTCCGATGGCAGCGACGAACGTGGCCATGGGGGTCATGGGAGCACAAACTCGCTCAAAACGATGTCTGCCGCAGTGAAAATTGAGAATTTGCACCTGACATACGCTCACGGGGATTCGCATCTGAGCTGGAATGGCAGTGCATTGGCTTATTTGGAAAAAGGCGTTTTTCGGTTTGTCTCAGAGGCAGAACCGGCATTCTCGATAAAACAATCTCCGATTGCATTTACCAATTCCCCAAAATTAAAGGTCTCTGTTCTGGCCGATCTTCATCAGAAAGACGTAAAGCTGAGACTCTCTGGAACACCTGAAATTGCCATGGCTTTTGCGCATGGCGAGCAGGTTTTCGATGTCCGGGCGCATGCACTGGAGGCTCTGGTTCGACAGGGGAATCTGGCCGTGGCTGCGAATGGCATCCACATGGAATCGCCGGGGTTAGAAGGGGTTGCCCGCGCAGATCTCGAAAATTTCAGCGTTCAGTTCAAAGGGCTGAAGCCCGATAGCGAAAGCATTCAGACAATTCGTGTCGAATCGCCTTTTTTGTCTCTCAATACCGAGCAGTTGCTCAAATCGGAGTTGATCGAAAAAAATGTCATTTTTTCGGGTTTTATGGATTTCTGGAAACAGGATGCGGGGGCGTTTTTAGGGGAGGCACCTAAAAAATCAGTGCGCAAGGCCGACATTAAGGGCGATAAAACGACTTATAAGAAGAATCCCATTTCCAAAAAGACGCTCGAAGAGGTGCGGCACGTCTTTGACGAAGTACAGACAAAAATGCAGGCACTGCCTGCAATCGATATTCAGAATGGGAAAGTGGACATTGTGCATGAGAATGCACACTATGAATTTGATGCGATTTCGTTCAATACGGCGGAGCTGTTCAAAAATTCGCAGAAATTTCAGCTGGATTTCAATATCCGCAACGCAGTGGCCAGTTTTCTGGTGGCGTATGATGACAAAAGTCCCTATCCGGAAATCACATTCAACATCAAGCAGCTGGATGCCTCGGATTTTTTGAGAATCATCAACATGCCGGTGCCTGAAAAGAATGACGGCGATGTATCGATGAACCTGAAAATTGCCATGTCCGATGATTGGCTCAGGTTGGCGGGGCGTATCGACTTTTCGGATTTTGCGTTTTACCACGAGAAAATCAGTCCCAATGTCGTCGAGGACATGGATGCGTCTGCAATTCTGGAGGCTGAATACAATTTTAGGTCAGACGGGCTTCGGATTGATCCCATTCAATTGCGCAGCGGTGGTCTGGAAATCAAGGGATGGTTGGGCATCAGCAATGTCAGAAGCAATCCAGTGATTGAATTCGAACTTGGCAGCGAAAATATCGAGTGTGCCGATATTCCCAAAGCCATTCCCAAAGGATTTTTGCCGACCATAACGAATCTGGAAATTGCGGGCGGAACGATATCTCCCAAAATCATCGGGAAAATCCCATGGAAAAATCCTGTCGTTTCGTCGCTGAAAGAAACGGGGTTCGAAGGCAGTTGTTACCCGGTGGCGGTAGATCCGCACCATCCAGAGCGCCTGAATGATCCCGATTATACTTTTACGACGGATTATACGTATTTTACAGATGCCATTACTGTTGGGCCGGGGACAAAAGACTACACGCCGCTCGAAGAGATTCCCCCCTATGTCAGGGCAGCCATGTTTTTGACAGAGGACAAGCGATTTTTCGATCATGGTCCGTTGAGAATATCGTTCATAGAGCGAGCACTTCGGCTCAATTTGAATCAGCGGAGCTATGTTTACGGCGGTTCGACGATAGCGCAGCAGCTGACGAAAAATTTGTTTCTGAACCGAAGCAAGAATTTGGCGAGAAAACTCGAGGAAGCGTTTATTGCATGGCGCATGGTGACGGTCGTGCCCAAATCGAGAATATTCGAGCTCTACCTGAATGTTATCGAATTCGGCCCGGATGTGTATGGGATCAAGAAGGCATCGAAATTTTATTTTGACAAACAGCCCAGTGAACTGACGCCACTGGAGGGTGCGTATCTGGCATCGCTTAAGGTATCACCGGCAAAGGGAGGGCGTTTCTATAAACTGGGGTTTGGCCAGACCGGATGGTGGCACAAGCGGATGCGCTACATCTTAAAGGTGCTGGCGGAGAATGGCTATATATCGGTGCCGGAGGTGATTGCAGCCTACGATTGGACGCCGAAGTTTGTGTATCCATCCAACAGCAATGATTTTAGGCAGATATGGCTCAATCAGTATGGAGAATATCTCAAGGAGCGGGCGCGCAGGAAGATGGCGGAGGAAAAGGAAAAGCAGGTGGATGAAAAGCGGGTGGAGATAGAGGAAAGGGAGTGAGGTGATTCAGGTGTTTGCGAAGATAGGATGGAGGTCTGGTGACAAAAAACCACCATTTGGTGGCGAAACAGGCATGAAGAGGGAGGGTCTGTAGACCTCGGTATGGCCAATGGCGTCACGGATGAGCGGTGGACCGAGCGTCGGAAAATGCGGGATTGGCGCATGGATAGGGCGGATGACGGTGTTCATGGATGATTTTTTGTCGCTGGCATGTGGATTGCAGTATTGTCGAGATGTTGCTTCGCATGAGGAGTTGATACCTCACAGGCGCAGTGGCACTTCGGAAATTGTGAAATGCATTTTTCGGTAAAAAACGTTGACAGTTTAGGGTTGTGTGAGTTACCAAAAACTCGAGCTAGTGAAAACGGCATCGTCTTTTTAAATCCATAAACGCTCTTAGGAGAATAAAGTGGGGCAATTTGAAGTTATTAAAGACGTGAGTACGACGTTACAGAAGCTTTTGGAGTCCAGTTTAAAGAATGCTGGTTACAAAGATGTAGAGCTGTACACGACGATTCCGACTGAAGAGAACATCAAGAAGCTTCCGGCGCTGTCACTTTTTTTGAGTGCAGTGTGTGTGGATCCGATCATTCGCGAACGCGGTCAAAAGCTGATGAGTGTGAATGAGGAATCAGGCGAGGTTGTTGAATACTCTGTAGATCCGTCATTATTGTTGAAGCTGTATTATACGGTTTCGGCATGGGGAAAAACGCCACAGGAAGAGCATGTATTGCTTGCACTTGCCCTGAAGGTGTTTTATGAACATCCGGAGATAGGAGAGGGACTTTTACAGGGGTATTCGTTCCGGCAACGAGAAATCATCGCGCTCAGACCGGTAGAGGAGACGAAATTTGGTTATGAGGAGACGATGTCCTTCTGGCGCAGTATGGGCGAGAAGGTGAGGCCAGCGGCACAATTTTGTGTGTGGGCGTATCTGGATAGTGATCGTCGCAGCGATCCGATTCGTCGAACGTTTGACCGTTCGATGAAGTTGTCAGGACAGAGTCGAAGGTAATAGATATCGAGGCAGAAAGCCGCGGATATTGGACAAGGGATGGGCCTTTGTTCGAGTAATCAACCCAGTGTTAATCACCGGAAAATTAATCAGGAGATCTCATGGCGTCGACGTATTTGTCACCAGGTGTTTATGTTGAAGAAGTTGATCGTGGTACAAAGCCAATTGAGGCTGCGGGCACGAATACGCTGGCATTCCTCGGCGAGTGCTCTGTTGGTCCGGTTAACGAACCAATTCTGTGCACGAACTGGAGCCAGTTCACGAAGAACTTTGGTGATTTCCAGAACAGTGAGTACCTGGCTCACGCAGTTTATGGATTCTTTAACAATGGCGGCGGTCGCGCATATATCGTGAACGTCGGTCAGTGGGATCCCGAAGCAAGTGTCGATCCCGATGGTGAGAAGATTGCAAGCAGAGCGTCCCTCTATATCGGCAAGGACAATGGCCCCGGTGCCCGTACTGGTCTCAAACTTCTCGAAGAAATCGATGATATTTCTCTGGTCTGCGCACCCGGTCAGACAGATCCTGCCATCCAGGATGCTCTTCTGAGCCACTGCGAAAACATGAAATATCGTTTTGCCATTCTCGATAGCCCCGAAACCATCGAAAAAGGCGGCGTCGACAGACTTCCGAAGCCCCGTGATTCCAAATACGGTGCGTACTACTTCCCGTGGATCGAAGTTTATGATCCTCAGAAAGGCAACATCTATCAGCCCCCATCGGGCTATATGGCTGGTATCTATGCCCGCAGCGATACCGAACGTGGTGTCCATAAAGCCCCCGCTAATGAACTCGTTCGCGGTGCTCTCGGCCTGAAATACAATGTGACCAAGGGCGAACAGGACATCCTCAACCCGAAAGGCATCAACTGCATCCGCTACTTCCGCAACCGCGGTATCCGCGTCTGGGGTGCCCGCACCATCTCCAGTGATCCTTCGTGGCGTTACATCAACGTCCGCCGTCTGTTCAACATGGTTGAACAGTCGATCGAAAATGGTACGCAGTGGGTCGTTTTCGAACCCAACGATGCGCGCCTCTGGAAACGCGTCGAACGTACCATCACCGCCTTCCTTCTCCGCGTATGGCGTACCGGTGCCTTCCTCGGCCAGACCCCGGAACAGGCATTCTATGTCAAATGCGACGAAGAAACCAACCCACCCGAAGTCATCGATGCCGGTCAGCTCGTCTGCGAAGTCGGTATCTGCCCCGTGAAACCCGCCGAATTCGTCATCTTCCGTATCGGCCAGATGGCAGCCGGTGGCGACGTTTCCGAATAATTTGAAATCGTGTTACTTTTTCATTAAAAGTGTTTTTAAACCGTTGCCCCGCAGTCATGGCGTCTGCGGGGGGACATAAGTTAAAGTCAGATTTCCTCCAGTGGTTGGAGTGGCTGACAAAACTAAAAGGAGTGTGAATATGCCTAGCCGTCGTACTGATATCGATCATGTTGGTGCTTACAACTTCAAAGTTGACATCGGTGGCGTCACCGCTGGTTACTTCAAAGGCGTAGACGGAATCAATGCTGAACTGGAAGTCATCGAATTCCAGGATGGCGATGATTTGACCCTCCGTAAACGTCCAGGCCGTGCAAAATTCGGTGATGTCACCTTAAAGAAAGGCTACATCGTTACGCCCGACCTCCAGGAATGGTGGAGACTCGCTCGCGAAGGTCAGTATGTCCGTCGTGATATCTCCATTATCCTCAATGACAACGCTGGCAATCCTATCCGTACATGGTACCTCTTCGGTTGCTGGCCCAAATCCTGGAAGATCAGCGCCCTCGATGGTAAAGGCAATGATGTTGTGACCGAAGAGATCACCTTCGTTGTTGAAAACATGCAGATTGGTGGCTAATCCACTTTACGCTATGTCCCAACTCCCGTTGGGACAAAAAGGGCAGGTTCTCCTGCCCTTTTTTTTTATCCATTTTCTGCGGATTTTATCCCCATTTCTGATATATCTTGCTCCTACACCGGCCTGATTGTCAGGCGTTCTTCCACCCTTTTTTTGAGGTATACTCATGGCTGAATCTTTGGTCGATTCCAAGTTCTTTGCAAATGTTTCCATCCCCGGTTCCGGCAAACTCTACGCCCGTTTCGAAACTTCCATGGGCGATATGACCGCTGAACTTTACGAAGATCTCGTGCCCAATACCGTTCGCAATTTCGTCGGACTCGCTACCGGACAGCTGCAGTTCGTCGATGAAATGACTGGCGAACCCGCTCAGCGGCCTTTCTATGATGGACTCATTTTCCACCGCGTGATCCCTGATTTTATGATTCAGTGCGGATGCCCGCGGGGCATCGGTATCGGTGGACCCGGTTATCGCTTTAGAGATGAGTTTAACCCCAAACTTCGCCATAATGCACCGGGCATCCTTTCGATGGCTAATGCCGGCCCCAATACCAACGGTTCTCAGTTCTTCATTACTGAAGTTCCTACACCGCATCTCGATAATCGTCATGCCGTTTTTGGCAAGGTCATCGAAGGTGTCGATTTGATTGCCAAAATCGCTCGCGTCAAGAGAGATCGCCGCGATAAACCGTTGGATCCTGTCATCCTTGAGCATGTCACGATCTTCCGTGCCTAAGGTTGATGAAGGGATGCGGGGCGTTGCGGGGTGAGTTAACCCCGCATCGGGGGTAGGCGCGTATTGCGCGCAATAGCGCCGTAGGGGGCCAGGCCCCCTCTTTAAAAATATCCTGCTGATTTGGAAAATCATGGCGAATAAATCCGGCTTTCATATTGAACTCATACCAAATATGTATGAACTGGGGTTTTTTAAGAAAACCCTTCAGACAAGCAGTCGACTTAGAAAAACGACAATCTGTGCGGTTGCTGTTTTGACCGCAGCTTTTGGCGGGGCGGGATATTACATCCATGATCTTAGCACATCGTCGACGATCAATTCGGTGATCATCGTTGTCCTCTATATCAGCGCGATTGTCGTGGGGTACTTGTGTGCCCTGACGATCGGCGATCTCGTGTTTCATGGGCCATGGCGCGAGAAAATGGCCAAGGGTGCCACATTTATTCCCGATGATATTGAAGACCAAAAAGCACTGCTCAAAAATCGAAATATCTACTTCATTTTAATTTGGGTCGTATCGATCGTGGCGCTCATTTTTGGCTGTGATTTTTGTACGGGCGGTGGGGTTCGATGGTATCACAACGTCGGCGGCGTCATCGTTTCGATGAGAAGTCCCGATGCGGCTGAACGTGCGCTCGTCGTGAAAACCATCTCCAATCCTTATTACGCAAATAAATGGGTAGATGAGGATGTCAAAAATCGCGTCGTCGAACTCGTTGTGGACGACGACGAACAAGTGCGGGCGAATGCCTGTTATCTCGCCGGGCGTGCCAAATATGTCGAGGCTGCTGACAACCTGATGACGGTACTCCGTGATGATGCAAATCCGGCAGTTGTGCGCAGGGAAGCGGCCATCGCACTGGGACGGCTCGAATGGAAGCCTTCTGTGGCATTGCTGATGTCTGTCATGCGCAATACTTTTGCAGAATCCCATGGCGATGAAGAACTGGTTCCGGCCGCGCTCTATGCTTTCTATTCTATGAAAGAATCCATGGCCGCGAGAGATGCTATGAAGATTGTCGAGACTTGCGTTTCGGCTGGTGACTGCAGTTCAACTGTCTTGCAGTACGCTTTTTTCTACCTGAAATCTCTGCATGTCAAAGATGCTGCGCCGATGAGCCTTAAAATTCTCGAAATGCCCGATGTACCGCATGAAGTACGCTGCTATGCTGCCGATATTTTGCGCTTTACAGCATCCAAGACTGACGTGCCTCGCTTAAAACAACAATTCGATAAAGCTGGGTCAAATGACAATTGCCCGATTGTGTACCGAAAATTTCACGAAGAGGCCGCCATCATTCTCTTCGAAGATGATTACATGCGGTCGCTCTTTGTAAGGTCGGTTGGCAATATGATGGATCCGAATGATTACGACTGGATTTGGTCGATCGGTTCCAACACCTCCGAAAATATGCAGACCAGAAAAGTTGCCGAAATGTACACACGTGCCATGCGCCAAAAAGGCATTGTCAACTAGTCCTGCATTCCCATAAAAATGGTTAAACTCACTGGATGGGTGTATGACTGGGCGGTGCGCAGGTGCACACGCTTATGAATGTACTCTCCTGAATAATGACAATACGATGATTACTTGCCCCAAATGCCATAAAGAACTCCCGGATGATGCTTTATTCTGCGGTAATTGTGCTGCCGCGATACAACCTGTTGCAGACTCCTCAGATGATTTCGTCGGAAAATCTATCAATAATAAATATCTGGTAAAAAAACGCATCGCCTCCGGTGGTATGGGAGAAGTCTATCTCGCCATTCAAAAGGGCGTTCAGCAGGAAGTTGCCATCAAAAAATTGCATCCTGAGTACAATCGTGATGAGGAAATCGTCAAACGCTTTATCGATGAGGCACGTTCCTATGGTAAAATTACCCATCCCAATGCGGTAAAACTTCATGATTTGCTCAATGTCAACGGGCAGTTGTGCATCATCATGGAATTTGTGCATGGCAAAACGCTGACCCATTATGTCGAATCGGGGTACATTTTTTCCATCCGGCAGATTATTGATATCAGCCTGCAATTGGCCGATGCTCTGGGAACTGTGCATCGGGCGGGTATCATTCATCGAGATCTGAAAACCGAAAATGTCATGCTGCTCGATACGGTCACGGGAAGATTTTCGGTTAAAATTCTCGATTTTGGTATTGCAAAATTCATGGATCGTACCAGGGATCGGACGACCAAAGAAGGGGTCATCGTCGGTACACCCGAATTTATGAGCCCCGAACAATGCTATGGGCAGGCTGTGGATCATCGTGCAGATATCTATGCCTTTGGTATTTTGATGTTTGTCATGATTTGCAACAAACTCCCATTTGAAGCAGAGACTTCGCTCGCTTTGCTCCAAAAACAGGCTGAAGAACCCACTCCGCGTTGTGTACGGCCAGATCATTCGGAAGTCCCTGCCGAACTGGAGGCCATTGTCGACAAATGTTTGATGAAATCTCCCTCTGAGCGCTATCAGTCTTTTGAGGAGGTCATTGCCGATCTGACTGCTGTACAGGAAGGAAAACAACCCAGTATCGCTGCGGTTCCTGCGACAGAACAAGCGGAATTAAAAGAGGCGGCTCCGACACTCGAGGATGATCCCGTGAATGAGAATAGCGAGGAATCATCTGCAAAAGATGAAGCCTCTAAGAAACAGGATGAACCTAAAGAAAGTATGCACCTTTTGGGGAACATCGACGTCTCGGAAGAAAGTGAAAGCGAGCCTGAGTTCTCTCTCGAAGGCGAGGAGGAGGGGGATGGGCTCGTGATCGGAAGCATTTCGGATATGGAGCCCGTTGAGATCGAAAAAACTCGCTCGGGACATACGGGCACGATTTTGCTCGTTGCGGTCATTTGCCTCCTCGTTGCTGTGATAGCATCGATTTTGGCTGCGCGAAGTGGGGCAATTGACCTCAGCCAGACTTCGGCCCCCGAATGGCTCAAACCGCCTGCGGATGAGATTGTCGATCCTGCAAAAGAGAATCCTAAGGATCCTCCCACCAACATTATGGCAAAAGCTGAAAATGCCGCAGAGGAAGAAAACAGTCCAACCGTGGCTGTGCCGGAACCTCCCAAAGAACCAGAAAAAATTCCACCCAGCACCGCAATGACGAGGCAGGTTCTGATGAACGGAATCCTGGCTTCCGCAATGGAAAAGTCGACCAAACTGATCAATGCCGGAGAACTCGATTCTGTAGATGAATTGTTAGCTTATATGGATGCAAATCAGGCTGATATGAATGCAGAGATCAAGGCCGGTTTTCAGACTTTGTCCGAAAAAAACGCTCAGTTTAAAGAGATTCTGAAATCGGCCACCAAAACGAAGAATGGAGCAAAAGATGGCCGTGCCTGCGAACCCATTACAGCATTGCTGAATGGCCTTCCCGAAGATGCTGTGGGGATGCGTGAAAAAGTTGCAAAACTCAAACAATCCTGCCTGACAAATCTATCTAAAGTTCCGGATGTACTTTAGGGAGTTTGTAACATGAAACGATGTTTTTTTCTTTTATTGGGCGGCTGCTTCCTGACTTCCTGTGCGGATCAGACGGATGCGATGATCGAAGATTATTGCAGTTATGGCAATTACCAGAATTGTGATCTGACACGCGATGCTGGCGAGTGTCTGGCGGGGGGCATGTGCGAAAATCCTGTGAATGAAAAGGATGTTTATCTTGGCGATTTCTCTTCCAATACAGCTGCAGACAAAAAAAGGTATGCCGATGGTTATCTTGGGAGAATCGAGAACAAATGCAGGCTGCTCAACGACAGCAAATATTCTGCCGACAGCGATATCCTCGAAATTCATACGACTGCCGGGGCACCTCTTTCGATCTTGATTAGCCCTGCCAGCAAATCCCAGATCCTACCCATCAGTTACATCTATAGTTCAAATAAAAAAAATGAGGCCGAACAACTCCTGTTCTATGATTCCCAAAATGGTCGCGTCGGATTTTATTTGCGTGCCCCGCAGGACGTTTTCTACCTTCAGGTGTTCGAAACGTACAATGAAGCGATGTACGGCAATGACCAATGCTCGGATTCAGATGTCTATGGCGGTGACAGTTACCGGTATATCGTCCGGATTTCAGATGCGGAAATCGACATCAAGGACTTGGGCACCATCGGAAAGCAGCGCACCGAGTCGAATCGCTTTAGCAAAATGGGAGAGGTACACTATTACAAAGTCAAAGCCGGTCCCAATGGGTTGAAGTTTTCGTTCGATTCTAAGCACGCGACGGTGCTGTCTCCGTTGCTTTATAATTCAAGTACCCCAGAATCCTGGGCATGGAGCGGTGAAAAACTCAACCCTAACCGCAATGAGCAAATCAATGGCTTTATTGACAGCAAATACGCGGATTGCGGTGTAGATGAATGCACCTATGGATTTGCCGTTTCGGATTATTATGGGGATACCGATTATCAATATAAAATGACAATCGAATCGCTCTGATTCGGATGATTTTATATTACGATTTTGTGGGCCTCGCTATTGGCCTTGCGGCCAATACGCTCTCGGCCTGCGCGTCTATTGGCGTGGCGCCAATACGCCGCGCATGATGCATTCTGCATGACCATCACCCCATTCGCTTGGTTTCATCTGCAGCGCTGCGAATGACACGGGCATCGAGCGAATTCAAAAGCCGTTTTAACTGTTTGCGGCCATCGACGTAATTGGTGCCATCCAAATCGATGATTTTGTCATCCTCGAGGTGCAGAATGTAGCTCGGAGCCATCCAGGGAAAGAGTGGTTTGCGCTCGGTAATTTCACAAATGGTATTGTAATCGAGTATCCTTTTGTGCAGTTTATGTCGCAGAATGGCACCTGTTTTATAAAAAATGACGCTATCCCTAAGGTGGATCAGGTTAAATAAGCCGATAAATGCGAAAATACCCGTCGGCACTAATAAAACCGTGAGCAGGCTGCGCTGTCCGGCAGGAACAGTCGCCAGAACTACGATGATCGGCACGATCCATAAGATGGATTCAAAGATAATCGCTTTGTAGTCGGTGTGCAAAAATGCGATTGCATCGCCGTGATCGGGATGGGGATCGATAGATGCTGCGGTTTCGGCAGGTTCTGCTGTCATCGCACGCAGTCCAAAAATCTGAGGACGATTGTTGGACGGATCTTTTTTATATGAACGTACGCCGCGATAGTGCCGGACAACTTTGGGGATAAATATCAGCAGCATGATGGCAAAGCCGACAAGTCCGAGTATTTCCGGACCAAAAAAACTTTCGAGTGCTTTTTGCATATATATAATGATAGAGTTGGAGAACGGTTAAAAATGAAAATGCGTCGTACACGCATGCGGTGGCCAATTCTCTTGTGGATTGGCCAGATTTGCTGATTCATAAACGCAGTTTGAGCAAATACAAATTTTTTTTGTTTGCCAAAGCAAAAAATAACAGCAGCTCAAGCATAGCCTTTTTTACAGACGGATTTGTTCGCATCTCACGAT
>DGWW01000130.1 GCA_002395385.1 Myxococcales bacterium UBA4248 | reverse complement strand
GGTGCCGGGATTCGTACCGGGGTCAGTGCCGGGATTCGTACCGGGGTCGGTGCCGGGATTCGTACCGGGAACCTCTGTTATGGGATCCGTTGGAGTACTGTTATCCTTCTTGTCGTTATCGTCTCCGCAGGCAGTCAGGCCCAAAGAAAGAATTGCGATTAAACAGTATTTTAGGAGTTTTGATGTCATGTTGCGAACATTTTTGTGAATAAAATTTCGTTTTTTATCAATTGAGCAACCGCATTTGGAATAAAATTCCAAATACAAAACAATTTCTGCATAGTTAATATTTTCACCGATTCCAATTAAATATACAATTCTTTTTACATCACATTTACACACATTTTTGCATACATTTTCACACATACAGCAACCATAAGCATTAACGAATGATTTGAACTTTTGAAGAAAACAAGCATTGGGGCTGAACAGTTACTGGTAACCCTATGCAAATCCATGTAACCTCTGGAAATTCTCACCTATTTGCCTTATGATATGTGGAGTTTTTAAGCCCTTAAAAGGGCAAACATGATCATTCCATTTGGAGCTTCTGTATGAATAAAAAAATCTTGATTTCGGTAATGGCCACCTTGTTTGCATGCGGATGTGCCTCTGAAAGCGCCTCAAATCACGACAAAGGCTATGAAACCGGGGAAGAATGCAGTCGTGCATCATTCCTGACCATCTGTGAAGGAAACAATGTCAAGAGCTGTCAAGACAATGGAAAAGTCCTTTTAACGCCTTGCCCTAATGGCTGCACCAATGGTGCCTGCGATCCCCTGCCCACGAGCGAGACCTGCGATCCGAGAGTGTATGTACCGACCTGCAATGGCAATCAGCTCAAGACCTGTTACGAAGGGGTCGTAGCGCTTACAGGCTGTACCAATGGTTGTGCAAACGGCATGTGTACCCCACCAGCCCCGACGCCAACCGATATCGATTGCAATCCGACCACCGACAAGCCCTATTGCAAAGGCATTCAACGTATGAGCTGCTCTGAGAATAGCAAATTCGTTGTAACAGACTGCCCCAATGGATGTATCGATGGAGAATGTACTCCCCCTTCCTCTTCGACAACAGTCACGTGCAATCCTGCAAACTATGAACCATCCTGCAGCGGAATCCAGCTCCAAAGCTGTTCTGTAGAAGGAAAAGTCATTGTGACATCATGTCCTTATGGGTGTGAAAACAAAACATGCAATCCCAAACCTGAGCCCACCCCCACGGGCGACACATGCGACCCTGCAAACTACAATCCCTGGTGCGATGGCAATCAGCGCAAATCCTGTTCAAGCGAAAGCAAAGTCGTCGCAGAGAATTGCCAATATGGATGCGAAAACAATACATGCAATCCCAAACCAGAACCTGTGCCCACGGGCGATACCTGTGATCCGGCCAATTACAATCCCTGGTGCGATGGCAATCAGCGCAAATCCTGTTCCAACGAGGGCAAAGTCGTCGCAGAGAATTGCCAATACGGATGCGAAAACAATGCCTGTAAGGATGCTCCTAAGCCCGATCCCGTCGAGACATGCACGCCAGAAGGATACAAAAATACCTGCGAAGGCAATCAAATCAAGAGCTGCTCGAGCGAAGGTAAAATTGTACTTACTCCCTGTGAAAAATCCTGTGCGGATGGTGCCTGCGTTGACAATTACAAAACTCAAGATAAAGCCCCATCACTCGCCAGCAGCAACATGAAACAGTATTTGGGGCCAACCATTGCCGATGGCGGCGTCAACTTCGCCGTCTTTTCGGCCAACGCCGAGCGCGTCGAAGTACTCCTGTTCGAAAATGCGAGTGCTGACAAGCCCCTGGTGCGTCTCCCCATGAAAAAGGGCAGCGACAATATCTGGACAATCTTCGTCGAAGGCATTGGCGAAGGCCAGCATTATGGATACATCGCATTTGGCCCCAACTGGAAGTACGATGCCGGTTTTGATGCAGGTTCGACCAAGGGATTTGTCTCCGATGTCGACAACAAGGGCAACCGCTTTAACCCCAATAAACTCCTCATTGACCCGTATGCCAAACGTTTAAGCAACGATTTTGATGTGAGTAAGGGATCACCCAATACCGGCGAGAAATCGCGCGCCATCTCTTCATGGGGAGCCGCGCCCAAATCGGTTGTAGCAACGAGCAAATATAAGTGGAGCGATGCCGAATCGACTTGGCGTGCCAACCGCCAGAAGGGCGATGCTTTTGCCGGACACGCAGCCAACGATCTGATCTATTACGAAGTCCATCCCAAGGGATTTACTAAAAACGCCAAGAAAATCAACACACTCAATCTGACGGTTTCGAACCCGGGTACCTGGCGCGGTATCGGCGAAATGGCGCCATACCTCAAGGATTTGGGCATCAATGCCATCGAGCTCATGCCTGTTGCAGAAAAACAGGACAGCGATACCTACTGGGGTTACAACACCATCAATTACTTTGCGCCCGATGCCAATATCGCAAGCAAAACTGCTGCCCCGAACGATGTCATGGACGAATTTAAATGGATGGTCGATCAGCTCCATCAAAATGATGTCGAAGTGGTCATCGACGTCGTCTATGGACAAACGGGAGAAGGCGGCATCGCCAAGAAACGATATAAAAAAGAAGAGTATTTTGACTGCCCGGACGAAGAAGATGAGTGGTCGCCCTATAAATACGAATCGGATTATACAACGGCTGCACTCTACTCTTTCCGCGGTTTGGATAATATATCCTATTATATTATCGAGAACTTCAAAGGCCGCAAGGGCACGAACCCCGATTGTTCAGAATTTACAGTCGATAATGCGGCTTATCTAAACCAGACGGGCGTGGGCAATCAGACGCGCGCCAACTACGACGGGCCCTTTAAACAGCTCATTTTCGACAGCATGCACTACTGGGTCGAAGAGATGCACATCGACGGTTTCCGCGTCGATCTGGCTTCGGTCCTGGGCGTACTCGAAAGCAACAAATATTCCGGCACCGCCGAATGGTTCGAAGATGTCCGCAAAAGCATTGTACAAGATATTATCGATGATCCTGTCTTACAAAAGCACAATGTGCGCGTAGTCGCCGAACCCTGGGATGCCACACACTTTGGTCTGGGCGGATTCTTAAAGGCCAAATCCAAACAAGGCTATGCCTGGAGCGAATGGAACGGCCGTTTCCGTGATATCATGAAGGGCTTTGTCAACTACGACGAAATGCTGCTCTCTTCCGAAACGACCATGCCGCCTTATTTTTCGGATAACATCAGCCTGGGCAATATGTTACTCGGTTCGAGCCGACTCTTCTATGAGTTTGAAGACAACCGTTCCCCCTATAATTCGATCAATTATTTAACGGCACACGACGGCTTTACCCTTTACGATGTCGTGACTTATACCGACAAACTCAACGGCTGCGGCAAACTCGATCCTGTCTGCTGCACCAACGAAGAAATGTGCGACCTCACGAGCGGCAGCAACGACAATTACGGCCGCAACTGGTGCAATACCGGTTACACAGACGAACAGACGCATCGCCAGGAATCCGGACGCTGTGACAACGATAACAACGAAGCACTCAAACGCCAGATGATGCGCAATCTCTTTGCCTTGCTGTTCCTGAGCAACGGCACGCCCATGATTTACGGCGGCGACGAAATTATGCGTACACTCTACGGCAACAACAATCCTTACGGCGCTGCCTCCGACAACGAATACAACTGGCTGCGCTGGGATGACTGGCAAAACAACGACGAAGCCTTGCGTATGCACAGTTTCGTCAAAAACCTCATTCAAATCCGAAAAGCCCACAAAGAACAACTCGCCCCTGCAAATTACCTCAGTGCACCCGAAGATTTCACCTGGTGGAATCCCAACGGTGTTTCGGACAGCGATGTCTGGCTCGGAAAATCCATCGCCATGTACTTCAAACAGAAATCCAGTTCACCTGAACTGTTTGTCATGATCAATATGGAAACCGACCAAGAAAAGACGTTCACCCTGCCCGAGGGCGAATGGAAAGTCCTCGTCGATACTCAAAATTACTTCGATTTGGGCATCTATGGTGACAAACCCGAAACCGACAAAAAAGTCTCTCAGAATGCTTCGGCAAACGGGTTATATCAAGCTACAGGCGAGTATTCGATTAAACCAAGGACGATCGTCGTATTTTCTAAATAGTTGCTTCGGCTATCGGCCTAAAGGCCGATACGCCTTCGCCAGGCGCCTATGCGATGCATACGGCGCCTTTTTTATATATAAATACTAAATTCCATTATAACCGCGTCCCATTGCTTCGGTATAACCATTGCCATCGACGTCATCCGAATAAATGATGACATGTTTTCCTTTGGCCGTACATCCCAGAGCTGGGCTGGCCTGATCGCCAACATTGTTATAATGCGCTTTCGCTATTCCTTTTAATTTTCCAGAAGCATCTGCACGATTTCTACGAATATCCCCATGCTCGTTATCTTCAGATGCAGTCACCATGGCTTTCCATCCAAAAACAGCAGATCGATCATCAGCCAGACAAACGACGGGGCGGGGATCGGAATCGAGTTTATCTTTATCTGAAACAGCCTGATCCGCAAAGATTTCCTTACCCGATGCATCAAAACCGCGCGCATTGATATGGTGATCCGTATCGCTCTTTTTATCATCATAAACGATATAAAAATCGCCGGCAGCATTCATCGCCACCGATGGCGAGTACTGCTGTCCGGTATCGACTTTATTGACCGTAAAGTGTTTGATTCTATCTGTTCCATCGGCATTAAATCCCTTGGCATAAATCTGATAGACCCCATTGCCATCCGTATCATCCGACCAGGTCACCACAAACCTGCCATCCGGAGCCATAGCAACATCGGGTGAACGACGCGTTCCAGAGACAGTATCCATCGTATTTCTATCGTGGAACATCTCTGTTCCATCGGCATTGAATCCACGAATATAAACCTGCGGCGTATCCTTGCTCACGGATTGATCTTCCCAGGCTACGACAAACCGCCCATCCTCTGCCATTGCAACCGAAGGTGTATATTGCTGTCCAGCGGCTTCTGAATTGACCGTTTTTGTCGCAAACCTTTCCTTCCCTTTGGCATCAAAACCTCTCATATAGATTTGATAGGTTCCGTCGTTCTCGAAATCATCTTCCCAGACGACGACAAAGTTCCCATCTTTATCCATGGCAACATCGGGATGTCTCTGAGGGCCGCTCGTCGTCGTATTGACGGCAAATTCCTTAACATCCTGACAACCGCCGGCACAGAATATCCTTCCAGCGATATCGTATTCACCATTGACTTCATTTTCCCAAACAGCGACAAATGCCCCCGTCGTTCGATTGACAGCTACAGCAGGAACATTCTGATTGCCATCGCTCACCGAATTGATATCGCGATCTCCAAAAGAGATATCATTATTATTTGAATATTTGTATTCGATGGTTTTTGAGAAGTCGATGGCAAAAGTATAAGAATGATCACTTCCAGTAACCGACTCGTGATATATATCGTTATCGCCGCAGTAGAGATGCCCGGCTTTTTGATAGTTATCAAATGTACTGACCGTCTTGGCAGTCACATTATGTGCCAGAGTTCCATCACTATTTAAAGTATTTTTAGGATCAATGGTCAAAATACGAATCCAGCCGTTGCCGTTATCAATGATATCATTATCAGTGCAGCATGTCGCTATTCCCCCTGACAAACACGGTCTTTCACACTGGAAATCGACGACGGTCTCGTGGATCATATTTCCATTGTAGCCTTTGCGATTGCGGCTTGCAATCTCGCAAAAATGGCCACCAGCAACCAATATCACATTCGAATGCCGTGCTGCGAGCTCGCGGTATACGTCATCACCGCTGGCACCAAACGGCGTATATTTCAAATAGGTTTTCTTATCGCCGTAATGCGTCGTAACACCATTAAAATATTTGTATTTACTTTCATCAATTTCATTTTCATTGTTACCGCGACCATTGGATTGCAGATAAGCATGTGTCGTTAAAATGACATAATGATCTTTTAATTCTGTCGAAATCAGATTGTCTGCCCAGCATAAAACATCTTTGCGCGGTGCGTATTCCAGTGCCAAAACAGCAAACTTCAAATTGCCGACGTTAAAAGTCGCATACATACTATGCCCATATTTAAAACCATGAAACCAGCTCAAATCTTTTCCCTGGTAGCTTTTTTTCATAAATTCATCATTAAAATAATCTGCAAAAAATGATCTCGAACGCGCCGGACTTTTATTCGTACTGTCGCCCTGCTTGTATTCATGATTTCCTGTCGATATCGAATAGGGAATGCCTACATCCGATATTTTTTTCTGAGCCTCCTGAGCAGCGACATATTCCGCTTTTAAATTGCTGTTAACGACATCACCCATGTGCATCACAAAACGAATATTCTCAGAATCCTTATGATCTGCAATCCATTGCATCTGTTTTGGATACAAATGATTATTTGCTTTTTTGTGTTCAATATAAGCGAGATAATATTGTGTATCGGGAATAAGAACCAGCGAGAATGGATCGCAATCATCGCCGCAGGCATATTCACACTTGGGCACATCTCCGGTACATACTTTGCCAAAATCACAGGTTTCTGTGGCTTTCCAGTTCAGACACCCCTCTTCGGATGTTTTGCATGTCTCAATCGTCTGACCATTGCATCGCGTCTGGCCTGCTTCACATTGATCGGCGCATCCCAGCACACACTTCAAATCTGTTTCATCACAATGCTCATTTTCTTTACAGATTTCAACCGTATTCCAGACCGCACAACCATGCACATCCGGTGTGCATTCCGAAACACCATTGGTTTCACAACGCTTTTCGCCACCAGTGCACTTCGCCTCACATTGGCCGCACACAAACAAGGTATCATCGCAAAATTGTTCCTCAGTACATGTTTGCGAGACGACCCATCCGAGACAGCCGTTCTCTCCGGTCTGGCAAACCATGACACTCGCTTCATCGCATTTTTTCTCGCCAAGCGTACAATCATCTTCGCATTGCTTTCCTGGATCCTGCGTCTCACAGCCTTCGCCTGTACACGGCGTCTCACAGCCTTCGCCTGTGCACGGTGTTTCACAGCCTTCGCCTGTGCACGGCGTCTCACAGACTTCGCTTGTGCACGGTGTCTCACAGCCTTCACCTGTGCAGGGTTTATCGACCGGCCCCGGTATCTCACATTCCTCTCCCTCACACACAGGAGGATCGGCAGGCGTATCCTTGTGAGGCACGCTATCATCACTGCACGAAATCATCATTGCACATTGCGCCAAAATAACCGGAAACAACCTTTTTATCATAATTAACCCTCCAGAATGCTCGGTATATCTGCGTGCTGGTAAATACCAATCAGCCATCATGACAGAACATGATTCTCGTTCTTTCTATTTATAATGATAGAGCTCGGCTATCGGCCTAAAGGCCGATACGCCTTCGCCAGGTGCCTATGCTTTGCATACGGCACCTGATCTTTATGGAAGACGGCCGCCTCAAATGTAATCGTTCTCACAATATGATCTAATCATCATAATAACGATAGACAGATGTCACCCCATTGTAATCCCAAGCCAGGGTATTGGTGACGCCCTTGGAACTGCAGGATTCGATGGCTTTGCCTTTGCCATTGTACATCTGGTAATGGCCGGGTGACACGATAACATCGCCAATTTTCATTTCAGAAAGCTTGGGCTTCGAAGAATAGATTTTCTTTGCCAGACCTGGTTTTTCATCTGGCCGATACAAACCGATGTCCAACCCGGTGTTCTTATAACTGTACACACAGAGCCCGGAGCAGTCGAACGCGCGTTCGCCCGCACGATTGGCGACGATCCAATCGTAACGGTCCCTCCATTTCATGTCTTGCCCATTAAAAGTAGTCTTTTTATCTCCATACTCTCCCCTGAGCCATGAGAGTGAGTCTTTGCTGATGACCTGCCCCTTGCCGCCCCAGACATACGTGTGTCCAATAAACTGCGCGGCATAATCGACGACCTTTTGACCAGACGTGCATTTTTCGGTTTCTTCGTTGTACTCTGTGTCACTTTGTTTGTTGTCCCCAGTTCCGGGCGAAGTATTGCTCGCCACCTGATTATACTCGCGCTTTAATCCGGAGTGTTTTTCGCATTCACTCCCCCATTTGCCATCTCCTTCGAGACCATTTTTATCCTGATAGTGGCGAATGGCATTGACCGTATTCGTTCCAATATCGCCATCTACACCAGTCCCGATGAGTGCCTGAAATGCCCTGATATAGTTTTCGGTATAATTCTGATTTTTGTTCCAGGTGATGCGTGCGACCGTATCCGGTGCATCTTTGGGATAATAGACAGGATGTCCTTCGCTGTTGAGAGGCAACCCAGTTCCTGCTGACGCCTGAGTCGTATACCCGCCATTTTGTTGGGTCGCCGATGTCGTGGCGCTTTGGGATTGGTTCTGACTTTGAACCTGTGTCGTTGCACTTACCTCTGGCATTGTTCATTCTCCATGACTCCAGTCGCTCCACAAAACACATCATGCATTTTATTTTGCGACGATTACAATTTTCTTATAAGGGATTTTTTTTATATTTCAATGTATATTATTGCAGATTGTCTTTTGGATAATCCCAAATTTTTCTCATACAAAGCAAACATCGAATGAATCAGCAATATCAAACAACACAAACACAAGATAGCACAGAACAGCAGTCTGCTCCCACCGAAGTAACAGTTCTCCAAACACCGCCGTCATTGCACGAAAAGTACACTCTTATTCGGGAAATTGGTCACGGAACGCAAGGCAGGATTTACCTCGCAGAGCGAAACAGCGATCACACGAAGGTTGCCATCAAACAGCTCAACATCGAGTCCGTCAAAAATTGGAAAGCTTACGATCTGTTCCAAAGGGAAGCACAAACGCTGGCATCCCTTCATATCGACGGTGTCGCGAAATTTTACGAGGCAATCGAATGTCTCGAAGATACACCACCCTGCTCTTACATCGTGCAGGAATACATCCATGCGCAATCGCTCTCGGATATGCTCAAAGCCGGGCACCGTTTCTCACTGAACCGCGTCTACGATATCATCATGCAATTGCTCGATATTCTCAAGCAATTGCATAGCCATGAGCCACCGGTCATTCATCGGGACATCAAACCCTCGAATATTTTGCTCAAAGCTTTGGGCGGCGATGATTATGAAGTCTATCTCATCGACTTTGGCGCCGTTGCGAATCCCCAGGTACAAGGCGGCGGTTCGACAGTTGCAGGCACGTTTGGTTACATGGCCCCCGAGCAGCTCACGGGCAAACCATGTCCAGCGAGTGATATCTATTCGCTCGCAGCTGTCGCAGTGTATTTGATTTCGGGGCGATCACCTGCCGATATGCCCATGAAGGATTTTCACCTCATTTTTGAGCCGGACATGCAGAATATGCCCGTATCTCTCGTCAATACGCTTCGGGCCATGCTCGAACCCGATCTGAACAAAAGACTCAGTGATATCGATACACTCACAGAGCGCTTTTTAAATTATTATCGGTCTGTCTATCAAACACAGGACAGCCAGACCACAGCATTTTCAGAAAGCCAGTTGCTGGAACGACTCCAAAATGTGCAGCATTACGGTGAAGACGGCAATCTCGATATCTGGCAGTCACTCCCGGATGAAACGCCCAGATCTCTTCCTGAGCTTGCTAAAGCATTTCGTTTTTTTACCAACTTTAATATACATCCACCCGAGTTCGAAAACTACTGTTTCGATGAATACGTCAAAAAGCGCGTGCACGAACTCGCCCTTGAAGGTCAACAACTGGACAGGTGGGAAAGAACTTCTTTTAAAGATCAAATTAAATCTGGTTGGATTGGTCTATTTATCGGCTCTGTTATATTATCTTTGAGTTTTATCAAACTCAGTCTAAAAGCCTTTTTCATAGCATTAGTATGTTCTTTTGCATTTTTTATAGTACTCTATTTATTTTATATTCTCATTTTGTTTATCGGACATTTATTAACGCTTTCGCAAAGAGGCACAAGCGGAATGCTCCAATCTATAGGAGCCAAAGACAGACTATCGGCCAGACCGAGCTATCGTACTTTTTACAAAAACTTATTTATTGGCGACAAACGATCTGAGCTTATGGAACATGGCCGAAAAACCATCGCAACCATTTGCGACATTGCGTATCTACCCGTTTCTGATGACAATACAGAAGACGTTTATTTAGATCCAGCATATTACAAAGAGTTAAACTATAATAATCATAATATATGTGCCTTTGCGTGCCACGGCACACCTTGTTTCGAAATACGATATAAGTTCAATCCACCGGATGACAAGCGCGAAGCGGACATCGTACATTCCATCATAGTCCACGAGGATCCCACACCATACCTCAAAATAGGCGATCCATTGCCCATTCTTTACAGGATTCTTCCAACCGAGTTTGTCAATGGGATAAAGCCCGAACAAGAAGCGTCAGATGAAATGCAGCAATCATCCAATACAGACACTGCGCCCCAAAATAAACAGCGGAATCTGACACAGCTAGCCACAAATGCCAGACTACACCCAATGTGCACACAACGCGTAGTCAGTATGCCGTTCCCCTATCCGCTATCCGATCCAACTGATATTCTTGAAGTTCAGGGATGTGACGAATACTGTTGGGACGCAGCAAAGCCTAGTTTTCAATTGCAAGGCAAGAGATAATTAATGGCGTTATGCACCTTCTTATTGCGAGGGTGACTTTGAAAATCAGGTGAAACATTCTAAAGGAAAACTACCATGAATCACAAAATAGGCATTCTTTTGGCCATAGCACTGGCGCTCTTTGGCTGCAAAAAAGCAACACAGGAACCAGCCGCCCCCGAACCGGCCCCTCAGAAAATTCAGGCTGATGAAACGCCTCAGGCCGAGCCCTCTGCAGCCCCCAAAGCCGAGCCGCCCAAAGATGTCCCTCTGCAAGCGCAGCCTGCAGCTCCCGAAGACAAGAAATTTCGTGCTGATTATACATCGAAAGACTTCCCCGAAATACACACCGAAATTACGACCAAAGACATGCCCTGGGGACAGATACAGCACACCTCGCTCCTTTGGAGCGATGATATCATCATCTTTCATGAAATCCCGATTTTTAAAGATGACACGCCAGCATTGAACAAGATCAATGCATTTCTCAAAGGTGCAGATCAATCCTTTTTTACCCAAAAAGTTCTCGATTCTCCCTGGGAATACGTCTATGAACGCCACCAGCACCAAACCGAAGAAGAACTTAAATCCGAAGAAAAGTACAATTTTACCTACACTGCCGAAGTGACCGAATATACAGATCAATATATCAGCGTGGTATTGACGATGGATTGGTTTATGGGCGGTGTCAATGACATAGGCTACAAGAATTATACATTTGACGCCAAAACCGGCGAGCTGCTCAAGTTGAGTGATATTTATCATCAATCCGAAAAAGATATCCAAAAGATGGTCACCAAGGCAATTCGAACCCATCTGGATAAGAATGGACTTTCGTCGGATTTAATGGAATGGGGAGCGATTGAGAAATATAAAGAATACAGTTTTTATCTGAAGGACGGCATTCCGCATGCAACCTTTAATAAATATGAAATCGCCGTCGGGGCTGCCGGTGCCTTTGATATTGAACTTCCCAAACCGTAAGGCCGAACCGTATGGCGGCTCATGGCCGCCATAGGTGAGGCGAAGCGACGCGTATCCGCACAAGCGGAAAGCGGCGCATCAATCCCTGACATCATCATCATCGAAGAGGAATTCGCCGCTTCCGATATCCATTTCGTCGAGTTCATCGAGAGATTCATCGAGTTTACTCACTTCATGATTGAGTGAGTCGATAGATATATCTTCCTCTTCCTCATCCTCGCCGGCATCTTCTGGCAGTGAAGAATCTTTGGTAGACAGCGCCTGGAAGAAATTATTATCGATAAATACTATGGGAAGTTCGTTAGGAATGACGCCGATTTTTGCATCGAGCATAATGGGAGCAATCTGTTTTGCCGAATAGGCATAGATGGGCCACTCTTTGGTCGTACATTCGTTGAGAGCATCGCGCGAGACATCACCATTGGTCATGAGCACGCCATGATCGCAGCCGAGTTCCTGCATAAGCGATCTGAATTCGACGATATCTTCGATGTTGATGAGTTGTGCATGCTGAACGCGAATGACGACGGGCAGGAATGTCAGTCCGCGGGATTCTTCAGCCCTGAAGATGAAGATCGATTCGGAAGCTTCGCATTGTGAAATGAGAGTATAATTGAGGTGTTTGAGGATAATTGCGGTGAGCTGCAACCATGCCTGTGGCGAGAGTTCATGCAATTTCATAGAGAGCGCATGAATGGAATAGAGGCGAAGCTGTCGTGATAAATCGTACAGTCTGGATTCTATTTTGAGGATATGCCTTGCGAGGAAATTTTCGCTCAGTGTCCAGAGATCCGGCGGGATGTGCATGAAGACAGCGCGTTTTCCTCTTGAGACGCGCAATGCATTATCGGCGCGCATGGCGAGTACGATGGATTGTTCGTAAACGGGGACGCCAGAATTGTGTCCAATCATCGAGGCAATTGAACTGCTTCGCAGGGGCCCCGGTGCACGGCGCAACAGTTTTACGATGGCAGCACATAAATTATAATGTTCGTTGTGCTGTGAATTGAGTTCATTGCGAAGCTGAACATACTGTCCCTTATCTTCGACATTCTCATCGGATGGCTGAAACGTTTCGTCAGGAATGAAGTTGGTCGAATCGAATTTGAGCTGAACGGCCTTTCGAAACTGAATATCGTCATCCTCGAGCATGGGAATGGCTTCTTCATCGCCGAGGAGACCGACATTGACAGGTGGAAATTCGACGGAAGAGATGCTCTCGGGCAAAGTCGGCAGTGAGACTTTAGCCAGTATTTCTTCGGACCATCCTCGCAGCGCAAACTCACCAGTAGGAAGTCGGATCAATGCACCTGTATCGCTCCGTTCGACGGCACGAATCAGGCAGGATCCCATGACAATGTCCGGCGTATGTCCAACATGCCCGAGGAGCTGACGATTAATCGCATACTGCGTAATTGTCTTGTAATCCAGGGGACGCTGAACCGTGCGCAACACCTCAAGGGCTGCTTCAAAAAATGTCATGACAATACTCTCCGCAAGGATTTACCTATACGAGATTGTCACAGCATGCACGGGAGGTTAACATGCAGGTCAAAAAACGACACCTCAGGCGTCGATATTTTAGCTCACACTCGCCATTTTATTCTTTCATACGCATCAAAAAAAATGAACATGAATGAAGTCCGGAAGATTTCTCCGGAAAGCCCAATGATACTGAAACTCTCTCGAATTCTCCGAATCAAATTCGGAATGTGAGCGAACTCACAAAGGTAAAAACCTTGAACTCGGGCGCATCGCGCCAAAATGATGAAACCGCCTTAATTCGGCGGCATAAACCTGTATTCATATTTAACGCAAGCAGGCCTTCGATGCAAGATGGAATCTTGGGCGAATGCAATTGATTTTTAAGAAAATTTTTATGAATGGTTATTCCTGACTAACGCCGGCGCACCAAAAAAAGCCGCACACCGTCGAAGACGGCTGCGGCAAACGTTCACTCCCAAATTGGCATCCATTATAATGGATGCAGTATTCGTGGTGTGGTTAGAGCTGATTTCACGCCATTAGATCGGGCAAGCTTCTCCCGATTTACATGCTCTGCATGCATGCGTCGTGGAGTCGCAAATTGGCTTTGTAGAATCCTTAGCAATACACTCCGAATTGGATGAACAACCAACCGATAAGGGAGCCGTACTACATTTATTCAATAAACACACCGTGCCATCTGCACAGTCCGCATCTTTTGTGCATTCGACACATGCATGTGAGGTCGTGTTACAGGCAGGCTTGGCGGGGTCTGTACAGTCCGTATTAACCAGACACTCGACCGACACACAGGTATTTGTCGTACTGCAAATTTCTAAAGATCCGCAATCCGAATTCTGTGTGCATTGTACGCATTTCCCAACCTGACAATAGGGCGTCGAACCTGTGCAAGCTTGTGTAACCGGTTCCTGGCCGACAACGCATGTATATACAGAATTTCCATCACATTCAACGAAATCGGCATTACATTTCGTACTGCAGGCATTCGTGGCAGCATCGCACCCGAATTCACACACAATTGGTTCACTCCAGTCTCCCAAGAGGCACGTTGAGAGCACCGTTTCGGAGGAACATGCCTTGCCGCCATGAGAGATCGGCTTGTTCGCCAGGTCCTTACAAACCACTTCGATAATATCCTCTGCATTGCGTGGGGCAAGGAAAAGTTTACCAGATTTGTACTGAATAAGCCCGGCCACAGTATATGCCTTGTCGACACTGATTAAGCTCTGGAGTTCTGTATCTGTGATATAATGAGCACCAACGCGGACTTTATAGCCATCCTCGGTAAAATCCCAGCCTTTGACAGGATTTTCTTCTGAACTAAAGGGCTCAGTGGCGACCACCTTCGTAAACTGCGCCAATGTTCCGCAAACAGCGAATTTGATCGCCCCAGGAACGTCTTCCGTAAAATTAGAAAATATACCATTGAGCGACATGGGCGCGAGCGTAAGTGCTTCTGTTTCGTTGGTGACCGTAACATTTCCCATGATCTGGAGTCTACAATAGCTGGTTCCGATAGCATCTGCTTGAATTCTGACAGTATGACCGGCCGCCAGACCGCTCGGGGGTGTCATGCTAACGAAAATGGCTGCGCTGTACCTAGGATTTGAGGCATCTTCGACATAAAACCCATCGGAAGCGACGTACACGACGACTCCGACGACATTAATCTCGGCAACGTTCGAAGTCGAAATCGTCGTATCACATGTTTCGGTATCGATAATTCTCATCGAAAGCGTCTGTCCTTCGGTTTCTTCTTCAGCCAATTGTGCAATACTATTCAGTACGATGGGGTTAGGAACACATTTGGGGGTATGCGATTCCATCACGCAATGTTCATATTCGGAGCAATTATGGTCAGGCAAATCGACAAAAACGCCTTCTTCGCAAACCTCAATAACACGATTATCATCGCTGCACTTGCGAATCCCATCAGCATAGAGTCTGTCGTCATCATCCATGCACAGCGAGGTGGTTTCATCCACCACCTGGCAATCTGCACCCGTTTCGGAGTAAACGCACATTTCATTTTCGTCAGTGAGCCCACAGACTTTGGTCGCCACCAGAGTTCCGTCCTGACATGTCAGAGCCAGGTTCAGCATACAAATGCCATCACCATGGGCGAGTGATAGTTTACCGGTGTTGCAACCACGAAAATCCCGGCATTCGCCATTGTCACAGATCTTCGCATCTGCACAGAGTGAGGGGATCATTTGGGAAGCTGTACAGGTGAGGAGCTTGCCATCCGTATCACAGCGCGTTGTACCTGGGTCGAGCATTTCACCGAGGTAGTCACATCTGGGATCAGGCGCGACACAGGTCGGCCCCTTATCTCCATCGATGGCACAAACCTCAGTGGGTGCCTCACAAACGATTGTTTCGGCAAAGAGCTTGCCATTGCATTTAATCACTTGATTGTTTTCACAGGCCGGCGTGCAGTTTTCCTGGCAATCGATGATGTCATTATGGTTGGTATCTTCATCTAAATTACCACATCCACACACGCCAGGATCCGTTTTATCGGGATCATCCGGGCACAAATCCTCGCTCAAATCTCTGCAATCGGCCTCACCTAAATCATTCACGCGGCAGACAAAGCCCGCCTGTTCACATTCAGAGGGTTCCATTCGTCCACTGGTGCAGGTCAAAAGCCTATCGCCATCGCATGCTTTTGTTCCCTCATCCACCAACTCGCCATTAAAGCGGCATTTGCCCATAACACAGCCGCTATCTCCATTTTCCTGAATGCAAACCATGTTCTCCAAGGTGCAGTCGACCTGATCAGCATAGAGACCATCTTCACATCCATAGAAGACATCCCCTTCGCATCTTGGTTCACAATGCTCATTGCAGTCTATGATGCCGTTATGGTTGATATCATCATCCGGCGTACCGCAGCCACAGATGCCCTTCTCGAGCTTGTCAGGATCATCGGGGCACAGGTCAAAGCAATTCGGGACACCGTCCTCATCCGAGTCATCATCAGGCACGCCACAGCCGCACTTGCCTTCGCTTATTTTAGTATCATCATCCGGGCATTGATCCTTTTCTGTAGACTCAGGATCGGGTTTGGATGAAGCTTCCAGACAATCCATCACGCCATTGTTGTCGGCATCGATATCCGCAACATTGCAGCCACACGTTCCAGGCTCAGTCTTACCGATAAGACTACTCGAACACAAATTCCCCGGGTCAAATGCATCGTTGCTCGCACACCCCCAAGAGCCACAAATGACCAGTATTGCCGTATAAAATTTAAATCGATTCATGAATAACCTCCATAACGATATGGCCTTAACAGGCCGGCGTATCATTATAGAGAGAATCGACGCATTTGTTTAGCAAAAAATGTCAGGAGAGATGTTAAGGAATCTCTGAACAATTGGCAATTATTCTCTCATGGTGTTTGCAACCCCAAGTTATTTCGCGGGTGGGACGCCTGCGTCCCCAGAGAATGCACGAATTAATCAGAGATTCCTTAATACGTTACTACTCAGCCGGGGCTCTGCCCCGGACCCGGGGGTGTTGAGTTCTATTTTTTTTTTTGCTTATTTGGTTTCATCCCTTCAGGGTGATTTAATTGATGAAATCCCTTTTCCCGGGGTTTCGCTAGCGCTCCACACCGGGCTGTAATCTGATCGCCCTTTCAGAGCTCAGACCAAGCAATCATCCAGTTTTTTGCGATTTACTTAAAGTCAAGTAATTACAGAGCTCGACAGGCCTGGGCCCCTTCCCCATCTTTCTACAGTAATTGTATTGACTTTAGCCTCAACCCTTACAAACCTGATAACATTCGTACTAAAAAAGTGAGCATCGTTAGATGCGAACAAATCCGTTTGTTAAAAAAAAAGATAAGCAGCTAAGTAATAACATCAGGGTGTGGATATAGCCTCCGGGACATAGGCAGGAAGCGAGAATGACGAACCTGCAAAAGAATAAGTCTTTGTATTCCAATGAGGATCCACGTCCTGAAGTTTTTTAAGTATGTCGCTTATTCCATCTGGTTTGACGAGACTGACATGGCCTCCGAAAGGATCATCCGCCAAAATGGTTAATTTCATCTGCCCACCCGGATCAAAGAAATAACTGTTTTCGATTTGTTCAGCATCGATTGTGGACTTATTTTTATCAGTAATGGTATCAAAGAGACTGAACGATTCCTGCTTAACCCCGTCGATAGCATTCGAGATAGCTAAGAAACTATTCTTTATGCTGATGGTACTGGGTTTACTCTCAACATAATCATCAATTTTTCCGAACACACTGTGAATTTTGGTCAAATCGGCACCATCGAGATTGGCAAAGGCCGAAAAGTTATTCAGAGAAACGGCCACCGACGCAGGAACATTTCCGAACAAACCACCGATCTCGCCAGTCGAAGCGATGCGATCAGCAGAGAAATGGACGCCATCGATGACAATTTTGTTCTCAGATCCACTTACTTTAAAGTTTGCATAAACACCGTATGCATTCGCAGCCTGAAGTTCTTTTACAGAAATGGTGCTGTTCTTGAGGTCAAATACTGTATTAACATTATTAATAAATCCAGAGCCAAGTTTGCCCGATGACATTTTTTCGACATGACTTTCGATATGTTCGAAAACATTGGATGTACTGGTAAACATAAATCCGGCACATTGATAATCTGCGGAGGCATTTTCACTTTGACACTTGAGCTCATTGACTGAGTTTTTAATATTTGCAAAGGTATTGCCCGAAGATGTATAAACGAATCCGGCCGCATTCAAAGGGCTATCAATCAAACCAATCTCACTACTGATATTCTTCAGATTGGCACTCAGTGAATAGACAAAGCCTGCAGCATAAGATTTATTAGCTTTAACTTTATTTGCGACAAAAGACTTTATGGCGAATTCTCTCTTTTCGGTGGGATTCGAATTGATATTATTTACTGTCAATGTATGTGCAAATCCACAGGCACTATTGCCACTTACGCTATCGACTTCGAATTCAGCATCCTCAAAATTGATAATATCATTTTTATCTGTTATATTGATTACTCCAAAAAAACCGCCTGCAATTTTGTTTGATTGAACGCTTTTAATTCGATGCTTGCCAGAAAGTGAAACAGAGGCATCCTTGACATGGCCAAAATAGCCGCCGATATTGACAGCATCACCAGCAGGAGTCGCGGTAGAGGTCACCTCAATATTTTGTGCGTCACAACCTTCAATCTTTGAACGTTGATATTGAGAATAATCAGAATAGACTCGTCCGGCAATACCTCCGATAGAAGTTGCCCCAGTGCCTGTAAAGGCTGTCGTCAATTTGCCTTTGACATGTATATTCGATACGACAGAGCTATTGATTTCATTGGCGAAAATAGCTTGGGGATACGGTAATGATTTTAAATTCGACACATTGAGTTCCACGGTCAAATCCGATACCTCAGAAAGCGTAATTTTATTAAACAGTGCAAAATTAAGGCTACAGGTATTTGTATTTTGTTTATAAGAAATTGTCTTACCCTGCCCCTTAAAAACGACATTTGTTAAATTAATATTTGTTTTCCACTCCCCCGAGCACTCACCATTCGTCGTGAGGGATGTTTTAAGAATATCTATTAAGTTGATATCATTTACAAGTTCAATCGTAAGTGCTTTCTTTAAAGGCATTAATTTTTTATCTTCACAAATTAATGATTTTATAAGCTCTCCCGTTTCTGGATCGTATTCCTCTGGTACACATTCAGAGCAAGAATAATACGCCCAAAGACTCTTTTCACAGACCTTCTCGGTATTGTTTTCTTTACTACCAGATTCAGACACGCAATTATCAGATGAACCTGAGCATGTTATTTTACTATATACATTTGGGAGTGTTGTATTTATTAAATCATTAAAATTATGTGCGTTATAAATGTAAAAGATATTATTGGCCTCGTCATACGTCGAACATTCAATACCTTCTGCCTCCGGGGATCCCTTCACGAACTTAATGTTCGGATTATACGGACATGCATCCACATTGTCATCAACAGCATCTCCGTCAGAGTCCATCACACCACAATCACCATCCGATTCTTTTGACTTGGTCGAATTATAAGGGCAGGTATCCAGGCAATTAATGACACCATCCCTGTCTTCATCGGAGGTATTATCCGGGGTATCGAGCTTATCGCAACCACACAATCCCGGAAATGCTTTGGCATTGCCCTTGTCATCGATCGCGCCATTCTCACACGCATTCATACAATCGGGTATGGTATCGCCATCCGCATCGTCGTCGGAGATGCCGCAATCACAAATGCCGGGTTTTGTTTTTTGTCTATCATCCGGGCACATATCTTCGCAATCCAGTACGCCATCCCCATCGCTATCGACGTCGTCCTTTTCACATCCACAAATGCCAAACTCGAATTTAGCCGCATTTTGAGGACATTGATCGATACAATCCGGCACACCATCCTCGTCCGAATCGATCTCATCGTCACAACCACACGCCCCCTCGGGCTTCATTTTATTGGGATTATCTGGACAATAATCGACTTTGTCTTCTTTGCAGTCGACAACACCATTGTTATCGCCATCTTCCTCCGACACATCACACCCACATTCACCTTCATCTACCTTGTCTTTATTATCGGGACATTTATCCACGCAATCGGGAACAGAATCACCATCCGTGTCGTCATCCGAATTTCCACATCCACACACTCCCGGATGAATCTTCTCAGCATCATTGGGACAGGAGTCGACGCAATCCAATATGCCATCTCCATCGGTATCCAAATCTGGCATACCACAACCACACACACCAGGGATAGTCTTGCTATCGTTATCAGGACATAAATCGACTTCGAACGGTTTATTGTCTGCACAACCATAAAAAGCGATAAGTGCCAAAATGGACACAAAAAAGCGAGCTTTATTCATAAAATACACCCCAAAAATTAAAATAATTTACTGAGCAAACGAACTCACAGACAGTCCCCGATTGCCTATTTTCCAAGAAACTTTTTAAAAGCAAGGGATACCAATAGTGATGTGCTCGTTGCAGCCGCTGTGACGACGATCGTTTTAGCAATGCTTTTTGCAAAATCCAGACATTCCGAGCGGAAACTGTCCCGATAATTGTCATCCTCTTTTTCATCCTGGACATGCTCATCCGTCTCATTCGTTTCGAGGCTTTCACCTTTGTTATCATGTTCTAAAACATCGTCGTGCTGTGTATCTGCATTCATTTTTGACTCCATAAAGATGCGCGATATTGCGCATATATAAAGTATAATTTATAACCAAACATCTGATATTAGGCAATAATCATTGATTGAGATTCAGGGCCACTGGTTACTACTCAGCCGGGGCTCTGCCCCGGACCCCGCCAAAGGGCTTTTGCCGTTCGCAATATCAAATCC
>DGWW01000180.1 GCA_002395385.1 Myxococcales bacterium UBA4248 | reverse complement strand
GCAGGGCGTATGGCGCGTCAGCGACATAGCCCGCGTTAAATAAACAGGCAGTAGGCAATGAGCTGTTAGCTGTTAGCAGTAAGCAATGTGCAATTGAATGACCATTTTCAAATAAATCGATACGTCAGGAAGGCTTTTTATTCGTCGCAATAGCAGGGGGTGATCCCGAAGGGCGTAGCCTACGGATCGGAATGAATGTGCAATGGGCAATTAGCAGTAGGCAGCAAGCTGTAGGCTGCATGTCATCCGCCCATGGCTGCATAGAAACCTGCTAACGAACGAGCAAGCCACCGATATTTGCATCTCATTTTGTCTAATGCTATAATAAATAGGCGTACTGTCATCTTTGGGTCTGTCATCCCAAGACATCGTTTTGACATCACTTTGAGGAGAAAATATGAACAAGACTTTGAAAATTTGTGCACTCATCGCTCTGACTGCTGGTATTGGCGCTTGTGATGAGGGAAAATACAATGATCTGTCGTGCGACCCGGCAGAGATCAAATCCGCGTGTATTGACGGAAAATACTATTGGGAATGCGAAGCAGCCACCAACAAATTTGGTGAAAAGAAGGCTTGTGCTGTTGGTACCAAATGTTCGGATGAGACGGGCGAAGCTGTCTGTGTGGCGGACGAAGCCTATCCTTTGGTCTGCAACGAGGGCGCAAAGCGGTGCAGCGGCAATACCATCGAAACATGCATCGAGAACCAGTGGATCAAAGCGGCTCAGGCATGTGCCAATGGCTGTGCTGACGGTGCTTGCATCGATGCTGTCGCACCCGTCTGTACCGAAGGTGCAAAACAATGCAAGGCTGATGGGACGGGCGTGCAGAATTGCACCAACAATGCATGGGTCGATGGTGAGACCTGCGAAAATGGCTGCGAAAATGGCGAATGCAAACAGGGCCAGGTCGACGAAACTGTATGTGATTCCGCGACAGATACAAGCAAATGTGATGTGGATGCCATTACCAAACTGACATGTACGGATAATGTTTGGGCAAAAGAATCCTGTGTGTTTGGCTGCGAAAATGGTGCCTGCAAAGAGGCGGGCGCATGCGGTGGCTGCCCGGATGGAGATCCTGATTCATGTGATACTCAAATGGTAGGCCCCATTTGTGCGCCCGATGGTGTCACGATTATTGTTTGCGATAACTTGGTTTGGACCGAAGACAAAAAATGCGAAAATGGCTGCGAAAACGGTACATGCAAAGATTCCGGCAGCAATCCCAGCGAAGGCGCTGAGCCTTGCGTGTATGGGACAGATCAGGATAAATGCGATGAGGACGGCATTACGCAGATGGTTTGCTCCGAGACCAATGTCTGGGTGCCGACATCCTGCACGTTCGGCTGCGATGCCGATACGGCCGTCTGTAATCTCGCCGGTGCCTGCAATCCCGAAACAGATACAGAGCCTACATGTGCAATAGATAATGTTACCATCATTACATGTCAGGATGAAGTCTGGGTAGCCGGAGAGGTTTGCCCCAATGGATGTGAAGAAGGCAAATGCAAAGAGGATGGTGGTGACGAACCCGTAGCATGCGATTCCACAACCGACCAGCCCAAGTGCGAAGAAGACAACATCACGCTCACGACCTGTACAGAAAATGTCTGGGTTTCGGAGCCATGCCTCTTCGGTTGTGATGCGGGTGCCTGCAAAGAGGCCGATGCATGTAATGCCGAGACGGATACCGCTCCCAAATGCGCACTCGATAATGCCACCATTCTGACCTGTACCGAGAGCGTTTGGACGGCCGGCGAAAAATGTGAAAACGGCTGCGAAAACGGCGTGTGCAAAGAAGATGGCGGCGATGAACCTGTTGCCGAACCCTGCAATTCTGAGACAGATACCGTCAAATGCGGCGGCGAAGACAATGCTTATGTCATGACATGTACTGACAGTGCCTGGGTCACAGCCGAAACTCCCTGCGAACATGGCTGCACGGATGGCATCTGCAATATCGCTGAATAAATTGTTTTATGACACCTCAATCGTAATTCTTCAGCTCCTCCGATTCTGTCATTTCATTATGCATTCAGAATTATGCATTATGCATTTAGGAATATTATGCATTAACGAATGATTTGAGCTTTTGAAGGAAAATACGCATAGGGCTGAATCGTTACCCTCAATCATTGTAAGCTCCAATCTTTGTCGGATTGGAGCTTTTTTTTGTCTGTTTTTTGAATTAACCTCAAAAAAGACGAACTTATTTCCTCAAATATTGACTTTAATTCAGTTTTTTTGCTATGAGAGCCAACGGGTAGGGCTGTGTAGGTGTTAGCCCTCTTTTTTCTTACCTTGTGGTATTTAACGTTTAACTTCCTATCAAAAGGAAGTTTTTTTGGAGAATTCGATGAATCATAAACTTCTCGCCATATGTGCATTGGCTGCTCTTACAGCTGGCCTTGCTGGTTGTGATGAAAACACCGACAATGGTCTGGATTGCAGTGATGGTGCGTACCGTGCCCAGTGTGTTGACAGCAAATACATGATGTATTGCGATACCACGTCAAAAACCGAAAAAGTCAAGGTCTGCGAAGGTGGTTACGTTTGTGCCGATGTCAATGGCATTGCCGACTGCGTCGATCCCAATGCCAAGAATGATACGACAGTCTGTACGGATGGCGCAGTTCAGTGCAATGGCGCGTATGTTCAGACCTGTGTGAACAATGCATGGCAAAATGCCCAGACGCCGTGTGTCAATGGCTGCGAAAATGGTGCTTGTAAACCCGCACCAGTGGTCGTTCCCGATTGCACAGATGGAGCCAAACAGTGCAACAGCGACAACAGCAATACGCAGACCTGCACCAATGGCAGCTGGGTGGACGATGTTCCTGCCTGCGAAAATGGCTGCGAAAATGGCGTTTGCAAAGATGCCCCGGTCGCTTGTCAGGATGGTGCCAAACAGTGCAATGCCGACAACAGCAATGTTCAGACCTGCACGGACGGCGCCTGGGTCGATGACGTCCCCGCTTGCAACTTTGGCTGCGAAAATGGCGTCTGCAAAGAACCTCCCGCCGAAACCTGCGAAGAAGATGGTGCCAAACGGTGCAACATCAACAATAGCAACACGCAGACCTGCACCGATGGCGTATGGGTCGATGATGATCCTGGATGCAGCTATGGCTGCGAAAATGATGCCTGCAAAGAACCTCCCGCCGAAACAGATTGCGAAGAAGAAAGTGCTGTAAGGTGCGCCGAGGATACTGTTCAGACCTGCACGGACGGCAAATGGACCAATGCAGACTCTGCCTGTGAATTTGGCTGTCTGGAGGGTGCATGCAAAGAAGACCCCGCTAATTCCTGCACAGAAGAAGGAGCTGTTCAGTGTGCCGAAGCTACCGTCCAGACCTGCACCAATGGCAAATGGGTTAGCGCAGATGCTGCCTGTGAATTTGGATGTGCAGAAGGTAAATGCAATCCGGAACCGATTGCTGCCGTCGATCCAGAATGCACAAAAGACGAGGATTGCGCTGAATTAGGTGATGGCATTGTCTGCATCAATAGCGTCTGTGCCCCGTCTGATATGGCAGCGGCCAATGCAAACGATCCGTGTGATCCGTCCTGGTATCAGGATAATTATTATGAATTCTGTGATGCTGACGGCAATGCGCGTTTCTGTGGTACCGATGCTAATGATAATGTCGTTGTCGTCATTGATGAATGCTCTGACGGCTGTGTCATGGCCTTTGCAGAAGCGGGTATCATTGGTCAGGAAGATACCTATACCGCCGTATGTAAAAATGCTAAATCAGCCGATTGTACAGAGATAAACCAGGCAATTCCCTATTGTGATGACACGACTTATGCATCCCAGAATATTGCTTACAATTCGACGAATGTCTGTCTGCCTACAACAGAAGGTGGGCTTGTCGCTATGGATATGTTGATCTGGGGTCAGTATGACATGTGTGACAACGGGTGCAATGAAGCCCATACCGTATGTGCCAGCCCCTTCTCCTGCGTCGGTTCCGATGTCAAATACTGTGAAGAAGGCGAATGCAATACTTACACTTGCAATGAAGCAATCCTCGAAGGAACGACATGTGTCAATATGGGCGATCTCAACGGCGGTGAGAACTGCTACCTGCCATGCACACCATCCGAAAATGGCAATGATGTCAGCATTTGTGTAGATGACAGTTATTATGGTCTTCGCAGTTATACGGGACAATGCTTGGCTGATGTTAACAATTCCGGAAACTATCTCGTAACAAGCGGCTATGTTTCGTGCGCCAATGGCTGCGACGAAACAACAGGTAAGTGCATTACGCTCGTCGATGGCGAGGGTGAGGCTTGCCCGGAGGATTTCGAAGCCCACTGCACAGAAACCGGTATTGCGGTAACCTGTAATATGGAAATCGACTGGAGTTCATTCTCTGTCATCACGAGTGTTGCCGCCGAACAATGTGGTGGTAATACTACGTGTATAGAATATTCTGATTCTAACGGCGATCCCGCTGCTGGATGTCTGACCGCCTGCACCGAAGAAGGTTCACGTACATATTCCTGCGATGGGAATTATTCCGACTACAATGTCTGTACAGACGTCGATGGCAATGGTTCATTGTACGAAGTTTATGGTGGATATACCCGTTGTTCTAACGGCTGTGATGCCACATCTGGCGAATGCATCAAACTGATTCCGACCGAAGGTGATCCCTGCTCCACGGTCGATGATCCCGATAACGGTGTGACGGCTTACGAAGAGCATTGCGAAGGCGAAGTCGTCGCTTATTGCTCGAGTGGAAAAGTAGCAACAACCAATTGCGCAAGTGTTACCGGCTACAGCTGCAAAGTTCTTGACATCGATTCCACGAGTGTTGCCGATTGCTTCTCGGAAGCAGAAGTTTGCACCGATGACGGTACGTCGCTACAATGTACAACGGATTCCTATGGCGATGAGTATTCTGCTCTCATGGGCTGTTTCAGCGCCAATGATGGCAAAAAATACAGCTATGAAGTCGAATCGACTGAATGCGAGAATGGCTGTGACGCTACTACGAAAGAATGCAAGAAACTCATTAGTGACGAAGGTGATACCTGTACAGTTGGTGTGTATGTCGAGCACTGCGAAAATGGTGTTGTAGCATATTGCAAGAGTGGTAAAGTCGCTGCATTGGAATGCACTTCCGGATCTGTTTGCGCAACCGCTGACAATGACGGCGTGCCTTATTCAGACTGTGTTGTGTCTGACGAAGTCTGCGATCCTGTCGGTGCAACAAATTCATACTGTGAAGAGTATGGGTATGGTATGTATTATGAAGGTCATCAGTTATGTCTTGCCTTTGATGATGGCAAAAATCATTACATTCTCAATGATTATGACTGGTGCGATGCTGCGTGCAATACCGAAGGCACCGCATGCGCTACTGAATAATCTTTAATCAGCTTAACGCATCTCAACAATCCCCGGTTTCCTCAAAATCGGGGATTTTTTTTGCCCGCATTCCCTTTTTTTATTATTCACGATTCATTCCTTGCGTTATCCAATCACTCCAATTCTTTAGCCATAACCTTGAGCATTTAATGACAATTGCACATTGCACATTGCACATTGCGATCTTTTTCAAGTGAATAGTGAATAGTGAATAGTGAATAACGAATACCTCCCTCTCCACTTTTTTCCACTCCCTCCCCTTTATTCATCTTCAATTAAATGTTATTTTAATCTAAGCTTTTTGGCTCATTCACTCACAACTGCATGAGATTATCTATGAAAAAATATTTCCCATTTGCGCTTTCTGCCGTGTTTGCCTGTTTAGCTGTTGCCTGTGCCGATGCGGGCGGCTCGGACAATATGAATGATGACACCGATAAACCATCCAAAACGGATACATGCACACCTGGGTGTAAAAATAATATTTTGACGGCTTGCGATGGTAACGAAAAACTCACCACGCCCTGCCCCTATGGCTGCGACGAATCCGGCGATTCATGCAAACAGCCGGATTCACAGCAACCTGGCCCGACATGCACATCTGGTTGTGAGGACGGCATTCTTACAACATGTAGCGACAATGTCCCCACCAAAGAAAAATGCAGTAACGGATGTAACAACGCCGGAACCGCTTGCAAAGACGATGAAAAAGTCGAACTCTGTACGCCAGGATGTAAAAATGGCAAGATGACGTCCTGCTACGGTTCAACTCCGGAAGTCGTCAGTTGTTCCGATGGCTGCAAAGAAGATGGGTCTGCCTGCATCGTCGTCGATACCTGCAAGGATACATGCACCGCTGGAACGCTCACCAAATGCGATGGCACTGTACACGCCTGCCCCAACGGATGCAACGAAGCCGGAAATGACTGCCAGGTTGGCGGCGGCGAAGGCTGCAGCTACGCGACCAAATGCGAAGGTAATGTCTTCTGGGGATGCCTCAGCGGATTCGAATCACATTACGATTGTGCCGATTATAAACAGGTATGCACGACGGTCGATGGCGAGTCCAATTGTCGCGAAGCCTGTACTCAGGAAGGGCAGAAAACGAAAAAATGTATCGGTTATACCACCGGTGCTTCGACATACGAATATACTTGCACCAGAGCTTCTGATGGCAAACTTTACTGGAACCAGAATCCCAAAAGTGCAAACGCATGCGAAACCGGACTTTCGTGCAATGCCGATTATACGGCATGCGAAACTGCACAGTCCTGCTCCTACGGTACCACTCAGGCCGCCTGCGAGGGAAATGTCGCTCTGGCATGTATTCCGTCAAATATCATTAATAATTCGAATTGCACCGACCATGGGCAAACCTGCGTCCGGCCAACGCAGACGACCGCTGAATGCATTGATAACACTCTCGCTTCATGCTCAAAAGCCGGCGATAAAACCTATCGCTGCGGAATTGGCGAAACAACGATGTCCGATGTTTCAATTGCCTATACCTGTAAAAAAGATGCCGATGGAATCTTGCGTTATCTCGATGGCACGAACGAATTGTGCGGTAATTCCGGTTGTGATTCCAAAACCGGATTATGTAAAAAAGAGGATGCAGAAGTAGGAAAGACATGCACGGTCGGCACGTTCAACCAACGCTGCAGTATAAGCGAGGAAGGGTACGGACTTGCCGTTTATTGCTCGGATACCTCCAATACCGTCGATACCATGGCTTGTAACGAAAGCGGCGAATTCTGTCTCCTCATTCATACTACGACGCCTGGTAATGTCCCGGACAGCGCTGGCAATGTCGCCGATTGCTACAAAAATACCGCAGAATACAAATGTTCAAATAAGGGCGAAACCAAGACAGTGACCGACGACATTAATAAATTGACGTTCGAGTGTGCAGAATCGTCAGATGGTACACTGTATTGGGTAGAAGTAAATTACACACCGCTATAATTTTTATTTTTTTATGTCCCCGTCTTTCGGCCTGTGGCCGATACGACGGGCTTTAAAGCCGCTATTGCCCGTGGGGCAATACGCGGCTTTTTTTGGGGCGGTGTAGTGTGTGAGTAGAATTTTATTTGGAATTTGTTGTTGATGAATGCGTTTTGGATAATTTTGATTAAAAAACACCTCGGTTTTAAAATAAAATTCATTTTTTGGGGAAAATGATTTGACAGATGGCAATCATCTGCTATGAAAAGAATACATTTTGGTGGTAATGTGGGTTTTGTAACCCTAAAAAGCTACCTCTTGCACAAATTCAATCTTATGGGATGCATTCCCGTTTTTTCTTTGGAGAATAAAAGTGAGCAATAAATTCTTTAAATTTGGTTTGATGGCACTTCTTTCACTCGGCATGGCTGCATGCGATGACGATAGCAATGACGATAAAGGCGGCAATAATGGCGGCGATGCGAGTGCCTGCAGTGCAAACGAAACAAAGTGTGATGGCGATTTTGTGATGGTTTGTAGCGGTGGTTCCTGGCAAAAAAATTCGACTGCTTGTCCGAATGGCTGTGAAGCTGGAGCATGCAAAACAAATGGTTCTGTGCCTGGTACATCAGTCGTTTGCACCGAAAATGACAAGAGGTGCAATGGCGAGAATCTCGAAACATGCATTAGCAATACATGGAAGAGCAGTAAATGTGATAATGGATGCGATGCAGGATCCAAACAATGCAAAGTCGCACCGGGAGCAACCGTGGTTTGCACCGAAAATGACGCGAGATGCAATGGTGAGAATCTCGAAACATGCATCAACAATACATGGCAGAGCAATAAATGTGATAATGGTTGTGATACAGCCAAAAAGGCTTGCAAAGCCGCACCAACTCAGCCAGATCCAGGCGAAAGTTGCACAGATGGCGCGACTAAATGTGATGCTGATTTCGTCTTGACCTGTAAAAATAAAGCATGGCAGAAAAATGCGACTGCATGCCCCTTTGGCTGTGATAAAGGTGCATGCAAACAAGAAAATGCAACAACAACTAAGGATGCTTATTGCGAAGGTTCTGTATTGCATTACAAAGACAGCGATGGCAAAGATGCCTCTTCGGATTGCACAAAACTTGGAACTGGTTTTGAATGTCAAAAATTAAAAGATGGCACTTCTGATTGTGTGATCGGAAAATCGGAAGCAAGTAAGGTATGTGCTGTTGAAGGTGATATTTATGGAGGCATTTGCCGTGAAATGGAAGGAATCTATGCGGTTTTCCCCATCAAATGTGCTAAAAATGAAAAAGATGAATTGGTTGGTGTACCTGGTAGTTTGACTATTTCTGCATGTGGTACCAGTGAAGGCAAAAAAGCGGCACTTATTTGCGATCCGGATGATTCAGGTAAATATGTTCCTTCAATTTATGAATGTAAAACCTCATGCACGGAGGCGGATTATGTAGCAACTTGCGATGGTGAAGATGTTATGCCTCTTCAAAAAGACGAGTATGTTGTCTGTGATGATAAATGCGTTGTTGAGGGTGGACAGAAATGCACAGATGCATGCAAAGCTGAGGGATATAATTATTGTTATGTAAATTATGCAACCAATGGTGTACAGTGTAGCAAAGAGGAAGTAGATCCGACTACTCTCGGTGGAGATGATGATTATGATCCTTTTGATTTGATGGATTGTGATGATTATGGATGTATGATTGATGAGAATACAACATGTTCTTCAAAATGCGATAAGTATTGTTATGTGACAATTTCTAAAAATGAATATTCTTGCAGTGACGAAGAACTGACTGCTGTTGGACATAATTATTGGTACTGTGGTGATCAGGAAATGTCTGATAGTAGTGGTAAAAAGGATCTTCTGGATAATTTATGTGCTGCAGAGTCTGCCAATACAATTGGTATTTGTGATGGGGTAAAGCCTGGGTGTTTAGAAAAATGTTCTTCAAAGGGAGGCACTCAGGCTGCTTGTTTGGATTCGGATTCGATGAGTGCTTCTTATAATTTGGTTTGTTCGGATATTGATGGAAAATTAGCTTATACTCCGGATTTGACATCTCTTTCAAAATGCGCCTCCACCTGCAATGAAGCCGGTACCGCCTGCAAATAATCCATTTTAAAGGCACTTCATTTTAAAGTTACTGTTCAGCCCCTATACTTGTTTATTTTCAAAAGCTCATGCCATTCGTTAATGCATAATGCATAAAATTATGAATGCATAAATTATGAATGCATAAAGAAATGTCATACTCAGAGGATTTGGATGATGCCTTTAGTTTTGTAAAATCATTCAGCTTTATGCATTCAGCATTATGAATTAAAGAGATTTCAAGTATTTGGGGAGACCAGTAGCGTACTCCAAGCCTGCACTGTTACATTAAAAGCGCCCTTTTGGGCGCTTTTTTTTGACCTACCGATATGCAATCCCTATAATCTCACTTGGTAGAAAACTCGTTACCAATACCATCATGGTATTCAACACATTCAGTCATCCAATGATCGTATGGTATGCATCTATGCATAGGAATAGCCTTATTTTAATCTTAATCTCTGCACTGATGGGCGCCTGCTCGTTCGATGCCGTGACCGAGGGGGAAAGTTGTCCACCTTCCGGTCATGCACAATCTTCTGCTTACCTTTTTAGTAATGGTGAGACAGCCGAATGGGGGGAAGCAAAGTGTCCCGAGAATGCGCCAAACTGCATTGCATTCACCTCGTCTGACGCTTTGTTTGGTCATTATTATTGCGCTTCGCCCTGCGATGGCAGACAAATCCGGTGTGATGGGATCTGCATGGATCTCGAAAGTGCCTCCAATGAATGTAAAGCTGCCAATCACAAGTCGGAAGATGAATCCTGTACGGAGAATGCATGCCTCGATGAATATGTGTTGCTGTGCATTGCAGGACAATATCAAAAACACGAAACGCCTTGTCCCTATGGCTGTACCAATGGTGTATGCAATCCTAAACCAGAGGATAAGCCAGGCCCCGAACTCCCTCCCGAGGTACCGGTCTGTACATCGAACGATTTGCGGTGTGAACAGGGGAATTTGCAGGTCTGTCTGGAAAATGCATGGACTGTAAAAGAAACCTGCAGCTATGGCTGTGATGCTACTGCTAAAGCCTGCATAACTGTGAGTGATCCCGGGACTGACAATTGCACGAACGGTGATAAAAAATGCGTTGGCGATTTTGTCACCCTTTGCTCTGGTGGCGAATGGCATCAGGCTACCAGCGTTTGCCCCAATGGCTGCGAAAATGGCGAATGCCGCACAGAATCATCCACGCCGATAACCGGCAGCGGAGATTCCTATTGTGAAGGCCAGATTCTGCATTATAAAGATGGCGACGGGAATATGATGACGACAGATTGCTCAAACTATGCTCATCTCGAATGTCAGACGTTAAAAGATGGTACTTCGGACTGCGTTTACAATCTCGCTATGATCGGAGCTTCATGTAGCAACGAAAATGAAATTGCTTCTGCCCAGTGTATGGAGGCTGCAGAGTTGGGAATAGAGAATGTGGATCGCCCAATTTTGTATGGCATTAAATGTGAATTCAACAGCCACAACGAGTTTGTGGGGGTGGTTGACGTCAGCATTTCTACCTGCGCTGTATATCAAAAACAAACCGTTGCGCTCGTATGTGAAGTACAAAATGACGGCTCTGCTGTTCCTGCATACACCCCATGCTCGACGTGCAATGTCAGCAATGTCATTGCGATTTGTGATGGGACAGAGATGGTGGGGACGCAGCCTGAGTATGATCCGGATGATTTAACTTCATGTGATAGTATTAATTGTATGGATGCATCCAGCAATGTCAGCTGTTCTTCAGCTTGTCAGTCATCCGGCTACTATTATTGTTATATCGTGATTTCTGAAGAAACCTATTTTTGCAGTGATACATTCATGCCGGCAACCGGGCAGTTGGAATAAAGATGACTGCGTTAAACCAGTGAGGATATGAATTCAATTTTTAGCTCATAGCTGAATAGTAACTCCAAAGCGGTTACTACTCAGCCGGGGCTCTGCCCCGGACCTCGCCAAAGGGCTCTTGCCGTTCGCAATATCAAATCCG
>DGWW01000190.1 GCA_002395385.1 Myxococcales bacterium UBA4248 | reverse complement strand
TTTTACAAACGGATTTGTTCGCATCTAACGATGCTCACTTTTAATAATGAAGCTCATCGACCATCGAAATATCCACACTTGTTAAACAGAGCCAAACATTAACTATGCCCGACTACACACGCTGGAACATTCAAAGCTCAGACATCCTTTTTGAAGATGAGTGGATCATTGCGATCGACAAACCCCAGGGAATTCCAAGCCAAGGGACGCTCGATCCCAAGCGCGATCATGCATTTGCCGCGGTGCAGCGTTATCTTAGAGCACAGAATCCCGATGCTTACGTAGGGTTGCACCATCGTCTGGATGCGCTGACTTCTGGCGTTTTGCTTTTGTCCAAATCGACACAGGCGAACGTTTCGCTTTCGGAACAATTCCAAAAACATACGATCCAAAAGACGTACTGTGCGATTTGTCAGGGGATTGTTTCGGCAGGGAACAGCAAGTATTTGCAAGAAAATGCATCGTTTATGATCGATGCCCCCATCGGGGAATTGCCGGGTAAAATTCAAAGATTTGGGGTGGACGGCAAAAAAAGAAAGCCTGCAAAAACTGAAGTCGTGTGCGAAAAAAGCATTCCACTGCGAGATTGTGTGGTTGGGGTATTTCGATGTTCACCGCTGACGGGACGTACACACCAGATTCGGGTGCATCTGGCCTCACTTGGCATGGGCATCATCGGGGATCCGCTGTATGGTGAATCATTGGCGCGCCTATTAAAGCCGATTGTCCCGAATCGCATGATGCTGCATGCAGAATCGCTCTCTTTTGAACATCCCGTCACGCACGAGGCCATGACAATTACCTCCGAAAGGCCGCCCGCATTCGTGGATTTTGTTCGCAAATGCGAAAAGATGGCCAGGGCGTTGGGAATTGGCAATTAGCAATTGGCAATTAGCAATTAGCAATTAGCAATTAGCAATTAGCAATTAGCAATTAGCAATTAGCAATTAGCAATGGAGGCGTTCTCCATTTTATTCCTAAAGAATGGAGTGTATTTAGCTTTAGAGTCGCTCTTGAGAATTGCATCCCCATTGCACATTGCAAATAAAAAACGCGCCGGGCGTATCGTTTTTTCGAAACGATAGCCAGGCGCATGGCGAGCGTATTGCCGCAGGCAAAAGCGAGCAAAAAATAAGGCACAAAAAGGGAAAGAGTTGACCAATTGGTCTATCTCTGGTAATAGCGCACGGCGTTTTACCATGTTTAAACCATGGCAAAATTGGGGTATTAAGCGCGTTTGCGCGTGTTTTATTAACAATTGTCGGGCACGTGATCGTGCCAAAAATAGAGTCGGATATGGAAGGTAATGCCGGTGGTTTCGGTGGTGGTATGTTTTTTATCGTCATCATTGGTGTGATGATTCTCTTTATGTTTTTGTCGAGCAGATCGCAGAAGAAAGCGCAGGAAATGCGTCAGAGTATGCTCAGATCCATCAAGGCTGGTGATGAGATCGAAACCGTCGCGCGTCAGATTGGCAAAGTGCTTTCGATTAGCGGTGAGCGCGTGACGATTGATGTCGGTCCGGATGCGAAACACCCCATGCAGATGGTCGTTCATCTTGAAGGTATTATGCGTGTTCTGAAAGATGAGCCAAAACTGGAAGAAAACAAATCGTAAGTCAGTTGCTGTACATTTGATAAGATACAGGCAAATCGTTTTGTTTGTTAACACACAGCCGATGTGCGGTAGTTCGTGCATTGAGCGTCGTAAATACAAAGAGGTTACGCGATGTCGCGAAGTTGGTATTTAAGAACCGCCTTATTGGTGTTTCTTATTTTATTTTCATGCGTCATGTTGATGCCGACTGTCGTCGAGATGATGCTCTATCCCGAGTCCAAGGATGACGTGGCCGAAGAGGTGATGACAGAGGAGCCGGTTCGCAATCCACCGCTTCCCCAGTGGTATCAGGATCTTCCGGGCTGGATGAAGCAGAAAACGCTTTCTCTCGGCCTTGACCTTCAGGGTGGTTTGATGCTGCGTTATTCGGTCGATGTGGATTCCGCTTTGAATGACAAGATGTCCTCGAATGCCGGCAATATCCGGAGTGCTTTGGCGGGCATGGGCAAGGAAATCACGGCAGTTCGCCATGATCGTGCGCTCAAGCAGCTCAATTTTACCTTCCGCAATGAAGAGGATACCAAGATCATTACAGAAGAATTCCTGTACGACTACCCGATGCTCGCCATTGTCAAAACCGAAGGTTCGACGATTACTCTGGGATTGCGCGAGAATACCTATAAGGAGTCGGAGGAATCGGCGGTACAGCAGGCCGTTGAGATTATTCGTGAACGTATTGACGGCCTCGGCGTTGCCCAGCCGACAGTCCGTGTCGAATCCGGCCGCAACATTGCCGTAGAACTTCCTGGTTTGTCGCGTTCCCGCGTGGCAGCTGCCGAAAGACTGATTTCGACGACGGCCGTGCTGACCTTTAAACTCGTTGCCGACCGCAATGAGGCCATTGCCGTATTTACAAACCTCAGCCAGAAAGTCACGCCCGATAGCGGCATTTATGTCGGCGGTGGTACACTTCGTGCCGATGATGTCGTCGATCCTGCAACCAAGCGCGTGATCAAGACCGGTAAAGAAATCCTGAAGGATTTTGTCCGTGCCAATGAGCAGGAAATCCCCAGTGGCCGCGAGGTGGATTATGAAAAGGTCGATCTGCGTGAACGCCGTATGGAAGTTGCCGATGATGTCGATGTCAATACGCTGCCCCAGAGCTGGCGCATGCGTTTAGTCCGCACGGACATGCCGCCTTTGAGTGGTGAAAACGTCGAAGCCGCTTATCCAGCGAGCAACCCCGATACGGGCATGCCATACGTTTCGCTTAAACTCGATCGTATTGGCGGTGACACTTTCTACGAGATTACCAAACAGCACGTCGGCGACCAGCTCGCCATCCTCATGGATGACACACTCGTGAGCGATCCCGTGATTCGAAGTGAAATTCCCGGCGGCAACGTCTCGATCGAAATGGGCCGCGGCAATCGTCAGGATACTCTGACGGAAGTCAACAACCTCGTCGTCTCGCTGCGTTCGGGTGCGCTTCCTGCCCCAATTCGCCAGGAATACAAAACCCTCGTCGGTCCCTCCCTCGGTGCAGACTCGATCAAAACCGGTATGGAAGCACTCGCCGTTGGTTTTGTTCTCGTCTTCCTCGTCATGCTCTACTACCAGACCTCCGGTTTGATCGCCGATTTTGCCTTGCTCTGCAACGTTCTGTTCATCCTGGCCGGTATGGCCTCGATGGGTGCAGCGCTTACGATGCCCGGTATTGCCGGTATCATCCTGACCGTCGGTATGGCCGTCGACTCGAACGTCATCGTCTTTGAGCGTATCCGCGAAGAGTTGCGCATGAGTGAGACACCGAGGAAAGCAATTCACATCGGGTACGACAAGGCGCTGTGGACGATTCTCGACTCGAACATCACGACGGCTGTCGCCGCAATCGTGCTCATGAACTTCGGTTCCGGTCCGGTCAAGGGCTTTGCCATCACGCTGTTGCTTGGTATTATCGCCACGGTTTACACCGCATTCTTCGTTTCCAAGACTATTTTTGAACTCAAAGTCCGCATCAGCCCGGATAAGATTTCTATTTAATAGTGTTACGAAATAAGGAATTTGAATTATGATTATCAGACTCATACCAGCCAATACGAAGATTCCATTCATGGCGATACGTAAACCTGTGATGGGCGCACTCTTTCTCATTGCATTGTGCGGATTGATTCTTCCTTTTATCGTTTCCCCCAACTGGGGCACGAGTTTCCAGGGCGGAACGTCGATTACCCTTCACTTCGATAAGCCGGTCCCGACAGAGCAGGTTCGTAAAGAATTTGTCGATGATCCTCGTTTTGAAAGCGTTTCGGTGCAGCAGATCGGCGATGAATCCAAAAATCAGTACGTCGTTCGTACCCGAACCTCGACGACCCTGAACTGCGTAAAACTCGATGCAGTTAAACAACAATTGAACGCGGCGGTTGCTGCACAGACTCAACAAATCATGACGATTGGCCAATGGCCTAACTGCGATGCCGACAAAGAAGACGGTATTCGTGGTGATTTTTATGTTTCTCTCGTTCCCGTCGAAGGCAAACAAGCCGTCGAAACACTTCCTGCTGCCACTGCAATTCAGGATGTGCTAAAAGCAGCCCAGCTCGAAGCTGTCGTATCGTTTGATGAAGGTGCCAACCGTTATCTGGTCAAACCGACCGGCATTCAAAACGAAGTTATCGATCTCCTGACATCCAAATTCCCCGAACAGTTCAACAGATCGCTTGGCCTCGATCAGATTGACACCGTCGGCGCCGACGTCGGGGAGAAATTTCGTTCGGATGCAGTCGTCAGCATTTTGGTCGCTCTGCTCCTCATGCTGCTTTACATCGGCCTTCGCTTCGATGCACGCTATGCTCCGGCTGCCGTCGTTTCATTGACTGTGACGACGCTCATTACCTTCCTGTTCGTCAATATTGCGCAGATTGAGATTACACTCGAAACGGTCGCTGCATTCCTTTCACTGGTTGGTTACGGTATCAATGACACCATCGTTACCTTCGACCGCATCCGCGAAAATGTTGCACTCGCCGAACCGGGGGTCAAAACGCAAGATATCGTCAACAAGGCAATTAACGAATGCCTCAGCCGTACCATCATCACGAGTATTACAACACTCGTGGCCATCATACCTCTGGCGGTTCATGCCACCGGCGCAACCCAGGCATTTGCTATCATCATGTCCTTCGGTATCTGCGTGGCAACGTTCAATTCGATGTTCGTTTCGTGCCCGATGCTTCTGGTCTTCGACGACTTCTTCAAGAACATGGCCAAACGCAACGAAGCTCGCAAAGAAATTGAAGAAATCAATGCCATGTGATTTCGCGATAGAGTTTGTCAAACATGGAGTAAAAGCCCGGTTCGAAAGGATCGGGCTTTTTTAATTCGGAATTCGGAATTCGGAATTCGGAATTCGGAATGCGGAATTCGGAATGCGGAATTATGGATGTAATTGCGCAGGGCATTGTTAGGTGCGTTGAAATGGTAATCGTTGGGTGAATTTTGTTTTTAACAAACGGATTTGTTCGCATCTAACGATGCTCACTTTGTTAATTCATAATTCGTAATTCGTAATTCGTAATTTGTAATTCGGAATTCGGAATTCGGAATTCGGAATTGAGTTTGCCAGACCTCAGTTTTTTTGTTTTTGAGTTTTGGTAATGGCAACCAGAATCTTAATTAATTCATCGCAATCCGAATAAAGACTTTCAAATGCCTTTTGTTCCAGATATCCACTTTCGTGCAATAATTCTAGCCAGTATTCAGTTTCACTGGCTTCTTTTAATGATATGTTTAGTTTTGCATAAAAATCCGCTTTGCTCTGGCCCCGTACAGCCTCTTTGATATTGGCACCAATACTTGTGCCACTACGCAAAATTTGGCGTGACATGGTGTGTTCTCGGTGTTCATTGCATAGATATTGATAAAGCTTGATAATGCGCAGAGCGAATTGCTTGCTTTTGGTGACAATTACATTATTGGATCCCATAAAACCTCCATAGTCAAAGGTGATGCTTGAATTCATAATTCCGAATTCCGAATTATTTGGTACTTTACGCATTTGCACACATCACCCTATATATTGTCCAAAATTCTCAAAAACGGCCAAAAAATTCAAAAACAAAGCCTTGTCACGATGTAGTACTTTGTCGTAGTAATGTTATTTTGTTTTGGCGCGGCTATTGGCTGTGCCAATACGCCTTGCGCATCATGGCTTTTTTGCTGCGCAAAATGCGCCATGATCTTTTTTGAATTTGCATACGCTGGTAGAGAGTGTGTCGCGACGTGCCTCTACCAGGAAAATACATTGCCCCGTTATGACCAAATCGGACACGAAATACTGGAACTTGAAAGAACCCGACAGCGATACTGTCGATGCGCTTGCCACCGATCTGAATGAGACACAGCTGCTGACGAGTGTGCTTTACAATCGTGGTGTGCGTACACCCGAACAGGCACAGCTCTTTTTAAAGCCATCACTGGACGATCTGCTCGACTCGAATCTGCTTTCGAACATGCATGCCGTGGTTGAACGCTGCCTGCGTGCTTTTGACAACGACGAAAGCATCCTGATTTTTGGCGATAACGATGTCGATGGTGTGACTTCGACGACGCTGGTGTATCAATTCTATCGGCAGCTTGGTTCCAAAGTTCGTTATTTTCTTCCTCGCCGAAAGGAAGACGGGCATGGCTTTAATGATGAGACGTTGACGGCGGCCCTGAATGCCGGAAAGCCAGATTTGCTCATTACCGTCGATTGTGGCATGAGCGGCTACAAGGAAGTCGAAAACCTCAAGGCCATGGGAATTGATGTGATCATCGTCGATCACCACGCCATCCCCGAGATTTTGCCGGACACGCTGATCTTGAATCCCAAATTGCCAGACGATGCATTCCCGTGCAAGGAGCTGGCAGCCGTCGGTGTGACCTTTCATTTGATTGATGCCCTGATTCGTGCCGCTGTAGATCGAAACATTTACGATGCCATAGGCCAGATCCCGCCGGAACGCATCGATATGCTCGACCTCGTGTGTTTGGGTACAATCGCGGATGTGGTGCCATTGTTGGGCGAGAACCGAATGTTCGTCTCTGTGGGACTCGATGTCATTCGCAAACGGAGACGAAGCGGGATTGCTGCGCTGCTGAGCGATGTCGGTGCCGATGAGCATTACATTACCGAGCGCACAATTTGCTATCGCCTTGCACCTCGCATTAATGCAGCCGGTCGCATGGGAGATCCCAATGAATGCGTTGAACTGCTGACGGCTTATCGCTATACGGATGCTCAGGCCATAGCCAAAAGCCTCGAGAATTACAATCATCAGCGCCAGAATGCCGAAGCCGCCATGATCAATGAAGCAACCGCTATGGCTCAGCAGCAGGTTCTCGAGGGCCGCAAAGTTCTCGTCATTGCGCACGAAGACTGGCAGCAGGGGATTTTGGGCATTATTTCGAGCCGCATACTCGATAAATTCTACAAACCTACGGTCGTGATTTCGATCTCAGAGGGCAAGGGGCGTGGCTCTGCCCGCAGTCCCGAAGGTTTCAGCATTCTGGATGCTTTTACGAGTTGCAAGGATCTTCTGGATGATTTTGGCGGCCACCATAGTGCGGCCGGTATCAACCTAAAAGCCGAGAACATTCCCGAACTGATGAACCGGCTAGAGAAATTCGCATCAGTGACGTTCGCAACCAACGATGCTCCTCAAAAATCGCTCGATATCGATGCCGAAGCCACGGTGCCTCAGTTGCTAAAACTATGGCAGAATCAATATCTGGAGCAGCTCGGCCCCTTTGGGACTGCCAACAAGGAGCCGACATTTCTCATTCGCAATGTTCGTGTCGTTTTGATTAAACGATTGAATCACGTCTATGCCAAGGTCAAAATACGGCAAAATAACACGACCATGAGTTTGCTCGTTCCCACGGCGATTACCGGAGAAGTCGAGCAGGGCGTTGCGCTCGAGGTGGTTGTAACCCCCAAATATGCACCGTTTAAGGATATTCCCGAATTTATCCTGCTTTCGGTGAGGCGGTATAGCGAGAGTGAGCAGTTGGCAATTAGCAATTAGCAATGAATGAGTTCTCTATTTTTTTCTAAAGAATTAAGTTTTTTAGATTTAGAGTGATATTTGGAGGTACACGCTCAATTGCTCACTGCTCACTGCTAATTTGAACATCATTCCCTCTAAGCTTCAGTAACTCACTTTAGTTTTGTCACGCTCAATTGCTCACTGCTCACTGCTAATTTGAACATCATTCCCTCTAAGCTTCAGTAACTCACTTCAGTTTTGTTATGTTCAATTGCACATTGCTAATTCAGAAAGTCATTCACCTTTATCTTTAGAAACACACTTTAGTTTTGCATTCCAATTGCACATTGCACATTGCTCATTGCTAATTCAGAAAGTCATTGTTCAATATGCGAAGACGCACACATTATAAAAAACCGAATGCCAAAAACAAAATCCCCACATTGATCATCATGTGCGTGACTTTGTTCGTCATTTTGTATTTTGGCAAAAGTATCAGCAACGGCATTGCCGATTTTTTTGCGCCCAAAGTGCCCGTTACAGATCAGGCGATTGTGGCTGTACCCGATGACATTCAACCGGACAAAACCGATCCCCCAAAAGGCACACCGGATAAGTCAGGATCGGTCATAAACCAGGCCAATAAGAACGCCGCACAGAATATTTTAAAGGTGCTTAGCCATAAATAAAGAGCAGTTAGCAGTTAGCAGTTAGCAGTTAGCAGTTAGCAGTTAGCAGTTAGCAGTTAGCAGTTAGCAGTTAGCAGTTAGCAGTTAGCAGTTAGCAATGAATGAGTTCTCTATTTTATTCCTAAAGAATTAAGTTTTTTAGATTTAGAGTGATATTTGGGGGTACACGCTCAATTGCTCACTGCTCACTGCTAATTTGAACATCATTCCCTCTAAGCTTCAGTAACTCACTTTGGTTTTGCATCCCAATTGCACATTGCTCATTGCACATTGCTCATTTGAACGCCATTTCCTTTTAGCTTTAGCTTTTGCCTTGAGTTTTGCTTCCCTCAATTTCGCATTACGAATTACCATGACGCCACTCAACCCCAACTGGACCGAACTTAAAAAAGAACCCTTTGCCCAATACATTCCCGACGAGATTTTGCAGTACCGTTCGGATGAAATCGAAAGAATTCTGGCTTGGGCCAAAGAAAATCCCCTCTCACTGCCGGCCGAGGTCGAGATTGGATCGAATCGGGGATGCTTTCTTTTAGGCCTGGCGCGCAAGCGCGAAACGACTGTTTTAGGCATCGAGCTTAAAGAATCGCTGTGCAAAATCTCCGCCCGAAAACTTGCGAATGAAGGGCTCGACAATGGTCATGTCATTCATGCCGATGCCAAGCTGGCCCTTCCGGTACTGTTTAAGCCGGGTACGCTCGATGCGATTTACGTTCTTTTCCCCGATCCCTGGTGGAAACGCCGCCATGCGCGCCGCCGTCTGCTCGATGACAGTTTCTTCGAGATGGCGCATGCCTTCTTAAAACCCGGGGGCTTCTTCGTCCTCAAAACCGATGTACTCGATTATTTCGATGCCGTCGAAGAGTACCTCAAAGCCTCGCCATGCTTTGAAATGGCCGATATTACAGAGGTTCCGGGCCAGGATAAATGGACCAAATCGACGCGCGAACGCCACTGTCTCGAAGATGGGTTGCCCTATAAACAACTTGCCGTGCGCAACATCGCGGATGCCGATACCACGGTTATGCCCAAGGGGACGGTGACCGAAAAGAAACTTGCAAAACACAATTATCGCTATCATCCGGAAGGTTAGCCCGGCGTATGGCCGCAGGCCATAGGCGGGCGCGCAGGGCGTATCGCCGCATGGCGATAGCCCGCGCCAAATCGTACCGGACGCCTTATTTAAACGTATTCTTATAGGTCAGTGCGATAATCGGGCGTCCTTTGATATCGAGTTTTTCCCATCGGTTGGTGCGTTCGTATTTGCATTTGAGCAAACAGCGCAGGGCCGGCACATTGTTTTCTGTCAATGAAACGGCGAGTGTGGTGACGGCGGGATGATACTCGCTAAGAAAGGCAGGAATGGCTTCGGTGAGGAGTTTGGTTCCGAGGCCTTTTCGCTGGTATTCATCGCGAATCACGAGCATGGCCACGCTTGCGGTTTTGTAGTTTGGGTAGCCGACGAAGAGATCGAGTGCGGCAATGGGTGTCGAAGTCAGTGCCCCGTCTGTGATGGCCAGGAACCATTTAAAAACGCGCGAGCCCTCAACTTTTGGAGGTTCTGCATGAAAACAGCGATCGGCCAGTCCCGAAGGTGAATACTGTACAATGGTCGTATGGTAATAAGCCGCATGATCCAGGATGGACTGGACCGTGGAAATGTCTCCTTCGGTGACTTTTTTCATGGTGATATTTTGAAAAGAAAAAGTACTTTCGTTCATAAAACCCCTAAAATGTGCTTTTTGGAAAAAAGAATGCTATAGTAATCTTTGTTGTAAGACAGCATGCCTTGACTGGATGCTGTTTGCGTGCTAATCTACCCGGCGCTGAAGAGCGGTGCAAGCCGTTTCGGTGTAAACCGTTTAACGAAATTCCCGTTTAACTTTGGGATGATTATGGAAAATAAAACTCTCATGCTTCGACGATTAATTCTTGCTTTTGCAGCTACGTTCTGTGTTTTCTTTATGGCATCAGGCAATGCGTTTGCTGGTGACAACGATTTCAAACTTTCGCGACTTTGTGGTGAGACGGGCTGCGGAACTCCAGAGGCAATCAACGATTTTAAAACTTTAAGCCGAGCCTATGCCTCCCTTTTGGCTCCTATGCATTTTCAGCCTGCAAGTACATTGGGTGAAGAAGGCTTTGAAATTGCAGTCGAGAGCAAAATGAGCTTTTCGACCGAAGACAATTCCAGCTGGAAAGCCACCAACAAGAATGCGGATGCGCAATCCGAAGACGGCAAATATGCAGCTCCCGATCTTTTTGCGACCATACAGCTTCACATGCGCAAAGGCCTTCCCTTTAGCTTCGAGGTCGAAGGTGTTTTTAACTGGTTGGCCAATTCCGAAGTTTTCTATGTCGGTGCAGGACTGCGTTGGGCCATTACCGAAGGTTGGTGGTTCCTCCCCGATTTGAGCGTTCGTGCGCATGCCGGTACCGTCGTGGGTGCTTCCGAAATCAGCCTCATCAATGTCAATTGCGATATTGCTCTCTCTTATACATGGGGATTGGGTGGCATTGCCTCCATTACCCCCTATGGTGGTTACAGCCTCCTGACAAACTGGTCTTCGAGCCGTCCGCTTCTCATCGCTGGTAGCGATGGTGCTTTCGAATCCGTCTTCCGTCGTCAGCAGCAGTTCATGCACCGCGGGTTCGTAGGTCTCCAGCTCAAGGGCGATTTCTTCGTCTTTGGTGTCGAGGGCGAATTGGGCAAACAGGTGATGAGCGTTGGCCTAAAGATTGGTGCCGATTTCTAATCTGTTTTCATGCATGTGTAAAAAAAGCGCCGTAAGGCGCTTTTTTTTGGCCCTGGCCGTGCACTTCTTCCTGCCGGGCAGGGGTGGAAAATGCTCAGTTGCCGGAATGGTTGTCTCTGCACAATTTTTCAATGCGATCTTCGGCTATTGGCGGACAGCAATCCGGGACGGTGACTTCATTATCTGTGCATTTTTTAATTCTCAGCGTCATGCAGTAGCTATCGCATGCGGGCGGCAGCTGACCATTTTCGTCTTTGCATCCCTGTTGCAGAATGAGTTCGCAGTATTCCTCGGTGTTCTGATCGGGGGCTTTGCCGTCGGCATAATGCGGCGGGGGCCCATAACAAGCGGCGAGCGTGGCGCTGACGCCGACGGTGCCGAGTCCTATCAGCGGTTTGGCAAGGCGAGCTTTGAGGTTTGACCATAATGTAGATGCCATGCGTTTCTCCTTTTTATGATGGTGCCCCATGCACGGGGATAACGTATTCATTATTGGGCGGATTGCGGACAGATATCCGGAATCTCTATATCATTATAATATACTTGCTCTTCTTTAAGATGAGTGCAGCAATCCTGACATTCGGTCGTCATGGTATCCGTATCCGATTTGCATTCGCTCTGTAAAATCTGTTCGCAGTATTCGGTGTAACGGAAATCATCCTCCCCCGGATCGGGCCCGTAACACGCGGCCAGGACTGTACTGACGCTCACGGCACCGAGTCCAAATAAAGGAATGGTAAGGCGTTTTTTTAGATTTGCCCATAATTCTTTCGTCATAGCAATCTCCTGTAAAACTCCTGGTCTTGAGAATTTCTCAGCTCAAAAGGATTGTATCGGAAAGAAGGCATTATGGATAGTTTTAATGATTTGGGATTTCGAAAAAAAAGCATAGGGGCTCTGAATCGTCACGTTTTTATGGAGCCGTGCTATGTCGGCTTTGCCGCCATACGCCCTGGCGGTTTTGGCTATTTGCCTTTGGCAAATACGCCAAAACGAATCTTGGGATACAAAAAAAGGCGCTCGAATGAGCGCCTTCTTTGGAATACCGAGGATCGGAATCGAACCGATATGGAGTTGCCCCCGCCAGATTTTGAGTCTGGTGCGTCTACCAGTTCCGCCACCCCGGCGAACGTGTATATATTGCATGATTTTTTCGATTCAGTCAATCCATATTTAGAAATTTTCGCGATAAAAAGCATCCAGTATTTTGGCGTATCGGCGTTCAACATCGACGCGCCGGGTCAGGCCACAGGGCGTCAGAATGCGGGGATCCCGATCGAGCGGGCAGGTTAAGATGGCGATTTTCTGAATACTTTCGTGAGGTGCCCGGCGCATATTGCATCGATCGACGATATCCCGGATGTGTTTGTAAAGCTGAGCGTCCTTGGCCAATTCTGCAAAAGAACCTTTCTGTTTTGCGCCATTTGCCCAGTTTGTCAGCGCTTGTTCATTTAAATAAACCAGGCCTGTCAGGTAGGGTTTGCCTTCCCCAAAGACAAATATTTCATCGATGAGCGGGTCACGGCGCAGGATCTCCCGCATGGGGGATACATCGACCTGCGCGCCATTCTGAAGCGTAATGACGTATGCACGTTTGGAACACAAACCGCACCGCTCATCCTCGAATACGAGATCTTCCGAGTCAATAAACGGGCCCTCACGCTTTGATTTGACTGCCAGAATACCCATCTTTATGCGCGCATCCATACATTTTAAGAAGCCACCTGTGCCCATAAAAGCGTGAATGTGAACAAATCCGAGTTCACTCATGGTAAAGGCGTTGTAGATGGGAATATCCAGGTACGAAAAGAAATTCCCCACATCTGCATCGAAATGATTTCCATACGAAATCACAGCTTTGAGCGCAGGAAAATGGGTATTTATGATAGGCTGTATACATGCCTTTTGGATGGCACCCGCAAATATGGTTTTTTGCTTTGCTCTGAGCCGGCTGAATTTTAGGCTTAATTCGCGCCATTTTCGGGATATTCCTGAATACCCTTCGGGGATCTTTATCTGATGCATCCATTTGGACAAGGTACCTGGCAGCAAGAAAGCATGCGTGACGCTTTCATCGCGGATGCTGTCGAGCGAGTGCGATTGATCATGGCATACCAGTGTCGCACCGGATTGCAGGCAAGCGGCAAATAGAATTAAATTCACTGTATTTGGGGTGTTCAGATCTGCCCACAGTCGGGAATGCATATCCAATTGAAACAGGTTTTGCAGATCTTCGGCTTCATTCCGCAAATGAAGTAACGACAGATAAACCGAGCGCTCAAACTGATGGGATCCCTGGGTGTAGACAATGGTTGCATTATCTGGACAAATTTGGGGGGCGATGGCTTCGTGATTGAGCACTTCGTCCCACGCAATGACATCACTTATCCCACTGCAGGCTCCTGTCAGATCGATGAGAGTGCGTCCTTCGACATGATTTTTTAGATCTGTCTCTTTCCATTGTGCTGCGCGTTTGGGGGTCGAAATCAAAACGAGGGAAGGCATGCCGTTGATTTCATCAGAGATGTTCATTTCTTCGGATTCGTGTCGAAAACGCATATCGACCGGCCAAAAAAATGAGATGGCCCCAATGCACTGACAGGCGCACCAACTGGCTAAAACGCGCCAAGAAAGCGAGGTGTCGATATCGAATATCACCCGCATGCCACGCTTTATTCCGAGTGATTGCAAAAATCCTGCAATGCTTTTGACGGCAGCCAGCATTTGTGCTCGCGTCTGCAGCTGCTCGCCCTGAACAACGAGGGGATGGTCGGGGGATTGGCCCGACAATCGATCGAGAGCACTCATCATCCAGGATTTCTGCATATTTGCTTCAGATTTCTTTTTTGCTTTCATCCTGAACCCCCTTGTTCAATTATGATCATGCATTCCCACTCCGAGGGCTGCGCGCTACGTGCTTACCCCCCGGTTATTGGCTATGGATGATATGCCCCTGCGGGGCATGACGATTTTATTATGCATTCATTATGATTCATTTTCTTAATGGGTGCATTCGCAAATACTCACAAGAATATTATAATGACGTATTCACAATGCGCAATGTAATTAGCAATTAGCAATTGATCGAAATACCATTATAATGACATTTGCCTCGTGGCTGTCCCCTGTTGGCGTATGAGAAATTCAAAGGATTATCTATGCTACGCAAAGTGACTGTTATCTCAATTGGTATGCTGGTTAGCGCACTTGGATGCGCATCGACGCAGTCGGGACAAATCACGCGCAGTCCCATGACGCTCATGCTCGAAACCTCGGAATCTGTCGAGTCATGGCAGCAGACGGCCCGAGGGGTGAGTTCGTCCATTCCTGAATATGAGATATCTGTCGAGCCATCCGGGCGCGATACCAGGGCTTTTAATCACATTGAAATCAGTGAGCAGGGAACGCGGGTTTGTTTTGAGCCTCAGGTTAATTACGATTATGCAGGCAATCTGACGGGGTTTACGCCGCTTTATTGTGCTTCGATTGATGAAAGCGCGCCTCAGCAGTCTTTGATTGAAGCCGTAGATCAATATCAGTCACGTTTTATTCCCTTCCAGTCGGAACTGACCGACTCCCAGTACCGTGCATGGATTCTGTCTCACTCCAGCCCCGATGAGCCGCTGTGTTATTCGGTATATCCGGGGCTTTTTGCCGTGGGCAGTCCCCAGCCAGTTCCTGTCGAAGAGAATTACATGCTGGCCTGTGCCAATGCGATTGAGGGTGATTCTTCGTGGCCCCATGCCGACACTGCGCTTCTTGCAGCCAGGCTGCGTACAGAGGCCGCCATGTTATCGAACCAGAATGGTTTTATTGCGTCGGCATTCCGTTCGATAGCTGTGGACAATACGCTCGAGGGCAATGTTTATGGGATAGCGCTCGAAGGGTATACCGAGCTGATGTCGAGAAAGCATCTTCAGTCTGAAATGACGACGATCGAGGCGCTTCGCCGGAGTGACGACAGCAAGCTCTTTTATCTAAGCAAACTCAATGCGTTGCGGTTGTTTTACATTGCATCCCGTGCCGAAGATATGAGCATGGAGCGGCTTCAGACCATTATCAGGGCGCTTTCGCCGCGGGAAAAATGGCCCAATGTGCATGTGGATATGCGGAGTATGCTTCAGATGAGGACGTGCCAGATGCTGGCGTCCATGCCAGAGATGACGCCTTCGCTCGTAGAGGATTGTCTGCCCTGGCTTCGCACGATGGTGCGTACGTCGGATGATTTTGAGATGGCTCTGCGCATCATAGAGCAGGGGATTTATGGTGCCAAACCGGATGAATCCCCGATTTCATCGGATGTCCTGAGCTGGCTACGTTTTGCGCCGCTGTTCGGAGAACTTCTTGACCTGCGCCACGTTTTTGGCCAGCGCAATGCGCATCATGAGCGTTTTACCCCCGAGGAGCGCGACATATTATTGGGGTTTTAGGGGGTAAAAACGCGTAGAGACGTGTCGTGACACGTCTCTACGCACGAAACCATTTATCCTACTGGCCTAGAAAACATCAAATCCGATGTTGAAGAGCAGGGTGTTGGTGAGCTGCCATTCTTCCGTAACGAAAGGATGCAATTTGGCAGTGAGTGCATAGTCGAGGCTGGCCCACGAAGCCATTTTGACGCTGATCTTGGCTTCGATGTCGGAGTGAATGAGTTCTTCATCCTTGAGGCCGTGGTCTTCGTCCATGACGAACGGATAGTAGAGGCTGCCGCTGAGTGACCAGTTGACATAGCCTACGAAAACGCCGTTCAAGGAGAGCTGGCCTTCGATACCGAAGGAGTTTGTGTCTTTGAGCTCAATGACATCGTAGTAGGCATCATCATCGTCATCATCGAAGCCGACGTAACCGCCGTCAGAAATCAGGTGCTGTCCTGCGACACCGACGGTGAAGTTGACATTGAGCATTTCGGTCGAATAGGGGCTGATGAAGAAGCCAGCGGATTCGGAGAGGAGAAGGGGTTCGAAAGCACTCGAAAGTTTGATCTGATCCTGAGCGGCGAGTGCGCGAACTTTTGTGATAGCGCTATCTTCTTTCTCGTCAATTTTGGTGCCGTATTCATAGAAACGAACGACGAGGTCTTTATCGGAGCTGTAGTAGCCGGGGAGGAGTGAGGACTGCAGACGGAAACGTGCAAAAGGACCAACCCATTCTGCGCCGGGGATACGGAACAGAAGGAGCGTCTGGAAGTCGAATTTATCGGTCGATTTAATCCAGTGGTCGATATTGGGGGTTTTGGTCTGTTGATGTTCGATATCGAGTTTATTCTGCCATTCGAGGTTTTTATAAACGCCGTCGAGCGCGCCCTTGAGATTTACGCCAAACGAGAAGGCCGTGCCATCATTGACACCATCGACATTGCGGTTCCAGTTCAGAGCTGCGGAACCACCGATACGCAGTTTGGGATACCAGCCTGTTGCGCGAGTAAATCCGCTCTCAACAGCTTCTTTGGTTGCGGCATCGCTGATAACTGCATTTTCAGATTCCACGTTGATGGACTGGTCGCCCTGAACGGTGGAATTATCCTGTGCCATGGCGGCCGTGGAGAAAGCCAGACAGGCCGAGAGAGCACCGGCAACGAAAGTCAAATGCTTAAAAGCATCACGCATATAAACTCCTAAACAGTAAAATCACGCCTCGAATATAGGGTTTCAAAGCCCACAGACTTTAAAATCCGCTTCACTCAAGCGCGTGACCATGTAAAAAACTCCCGGAAAGCATTCCGGAATCATTAAAAACATTGTCTATGGGCAGATACCCACAAGTGCGCTTTTATCAGTTTGTGTGTCATTTATCAATAATAGCCGTCAAAAATGTTCATTTTGAGGTTACCACTCAGCCGGGGATCTGCCCCGGCCCCCGCCAAGAGGCTTTCCGTTCGCAATATCAAATCCGCTTCGTTTCTCGCACCTATCGGTGCTTCAACTTTTTTGTTTATCCATCACTTTTATAAACTTAGCCAACTTATCTCTCGATGGGGCCTCTTCCCCAGGGGCTGTCGAGTTCTTTTTTTACTTGATTTTGCCTTTCACACTTTCAGGGTGATTATTGTTGGGAAAACACCGATTCCCGGGGTTACGTTTACGCTCCACCCCGGGCTGTACCCTTCTCGCCCTTTCAGGGCTCAGACCAGGCAATCATCAAGTTTTTTGTGATTTACATAAAGTCAAGCATTTTTAGAACTCGACGGTCCTTGGCCCCTTCCCCATCTCTCTAAAGTGTTTGTATTGACTTCAAACTTATGTTTTACAGACCTGCTAACACTCGTACTAAAAAAGTGAGCATCGTTAGATGCGAACAAATCCTTTTGTTAAAAACGGACAAGGCTGACGGAAGAATAGTAACCATTTTGCCCTGTCTATTGCCTGTCGGCAATACGACCGGCTCGTGCGGCTGCTTCGCACGCCGCACCGAACTGCGCTATTGCCTTCGGCAATACGCGCCGTTCATCCTTTGATTGTCAACCAAATTTAAAATAATTCAAATTTTAAACGTTTTTTTTATGCGGATGCGGATTTGTTTTCTGTTCGCAATGCGCAATGCATCAATGATGAATGCAAATTTGGGGGGCAATTGCGGGATGCGGGATTGTTTTCTAAATGGAATAAGTGGCTTTTTTGTTGTTTGTGGGTGCAGATACCGCTAAAAAAGCCGTTGCGTTTTTTGTGGCGAAGGACACCACATTCAAAATAGGCGCAGTCGTATTGGCTCTGCCAATAGACGGCGCCATGCAGGTGCGTATTGCCGGCAGGCAAAAGCACCGCCGTCACATTATCTGCCGATTGGTCAAAGGTATGTCTTCGAGATTTTTAACAGTGTTTACGGCGTCATTGCTTGCATTATCGATTGGTTTTGCATTCGGGCATCTGACTGGGAAAGATTCCTATGCCGAAAAAGCCAGTCATGAGCCTTACGAGCGGTTGGATACATTTGCCCAGGTCCTGAATGTCATCGAGAGCAACTACGTGGATACAGTCGACCGGACAGCCATGATTGACGGTGCGATTCATGGGATGGTTCGTGCGCTCGATCCGCATTCGAATTTTTTGTCTGCAGCGGAACGCAAGGATTTTGAACAGCGAACGCAGAGCCAGTTTGTCGGAATCGGGATGGAAGTTGGCATGAAAGGCGACGAACTTCGCATCATTACGACTTTTTATGGCGGTCCAGCCCAGCGCGCGGGTTTGCAGTCTGGCGATGTCATACTCGGCATCGATGGCAAGGATGTTTCGACCATGTCATTGGATGAGCTTTTTAATGCCCTTCGCGGGGAAGTGGGTTCGACTGTGAAGCTCAGTGTCAAACATCCGGACAAATTGTCGATTCAGACGTATGTCGTCGAGCGTGCGGTGGTGCAGCTGGATATGGTGCGCAGCATGCTTTTGGACGGGGATTACGGCTACGTTGCCATCAAAACATTTGGAACGGACACTGCCAAGAAAGTAAAGGCAGAAATTGACAAACTGAATGGCTATGTTCCGAGGGGCGTCAAGGGGCTGATACTCGATTTGCGCAAGAATCCGGGCGGTTTTCTGAATGAAGGCGTGGCGGTTGCCAATTTGTTTATCCCCTCTGGCAATATCGTGAGCACGCGCGGACGCGATGGCGTATCGATTCAGAGCTACGATGCCTCCCGGCTGAACTATGTCTATGATATGCCGATGGCTGTACTCATTGACGAAGGCTCGGCATCGGCGTCGGAAATCGTTGCTGGTGCACTGCAGGATCATCATCGTGCAGTGATTGTGGGGCAGACCTCATTTGGCAAGGCAAGCATCCAGAATATGTTTAAACTCAAGGACGGATCGACGGTCAAACTCACGATTGGCAGGTATTATACACCATCGGGCAAATGCATTCAGGCACAGGGGATCGTTCCCGATGTCGAGGTGGAGGATCTCGTCTTGCAGATGCGTCCGCGAAGCACTTTGCGTGAAAAAGACCTCGAACATGCAATTACGGCCGATGGGAAGGCCAGGATTAGACAAGAAAATGAAGGACATGCCCCCGGGAGTGCGATGACGGCCGATGGCACACGGGGGGAGACGGCCGAAACACAGCAAGTTGAGCATGTTACAGGTGAACCACTGCCTTCCATCAGTGATTTGCAGCTATTTACGGCGCTGCAGCAGCTTCGGGCCCGGGAATTTTTTATGAATGAGCAATGAGATATTCGGAATGCGGAATGATGAATGAAGTTTTACCATTTTAATTGGGGGATGTTCGATCAGGTGGGATAGGCGTTTGCTTATAGCTTATAGTGGAGAATTCATGGATTTGGGAACAGGATTTTGCTCATTGAGTTGTCATCCATTATTAATTATCCATTGTTAATTCTCCATTATCAATTCTCCATTATCCATGATTCATAGTCTTCTCAATCGTTACCGTATAAACAGAACAATAAGGAATACGTGATGTACGATCCAGATAAAGACCATAAAATATGCCATAGCTGTCAGTCAGAGATACCGATACAGGACAATCGATGCCCCTATTGCAATCAGCCGCAGCTGAGTTCATTTGAAGTTAAATTTGCTCGCCTGGTAAAGGGGATTCTGCCTTTCAAAACTCCAGCCACGCGCATTCTGCTTGTGACGATCATTGCTTATTTTTTTCTGATTTCCATTGAAATAATCAGTCATCCGCAATTTGGGATCAGAGAAGCATTGCTGAATCCGCCTGTGGAGATTATCTATCGTCGCGGTGCGCATGTGCGTGGCAATCTCGTTTGGTGGCGTCTGATTACGGCGAATTTTGTCCATTTTGGGATTATTCATATCCTTTTTAATGCATGGGCATTGAAAACAGTTACACCTTATATTGAACGGATTTACGGGGCCGCCTTGACGATAGCGGCATTTGTCCTGTTGGGTACCGGGTCGATGCTGTTTTCAAATATACTGGGCGGTCAGGGCATCGTTGCCGGTGCGAGCGGCGCACTGATGGGGTTTATCGGCATGGCTGCGGTTGCAGCACATCGTGAAAACACGGTGATCTCATTGCAGATTCGCAACAGCATGATCAAATGGGCCGCATTTGTCGTTGTGTTTGGCTTAGTCGTATCCTATACCGGTTCAATGGGGGTCGATAATTTTGCGCATATATCGGGTGCAATATTGGGTGCCATTCTCGGTTTTGTCCTTCCGAAACAATCGACTACGGGGTTTACCAAACGGTGGATGATTCGTGGCTCGCGGCTATTATGCATGCTCATGGTGGGATTGTGTGCTGTTGCATTTGGAATGATGGGGCTGTCGAATGTCTCTGAAAAATATCAAAATGAATGTATTAATAGCATAAAAATTCAATCCTTCGAAAAAGCGGAACAGGCTTGTTCCATGGCTTATAATACAGATAAGAGCCGTATGATTTCGTATCATAATTATATATTGATCAAAATAATCAAAGGGGATTCGAAAGAAGCGGGACGCCTTTGCAAAGAAGGCCGGGAGCGGTTCTCCAATCAAAAAGAACCGATTTCTTTCGATGAAATGTGCAAGTCTGTGGGCGTTTACTAAACTGAGCCTGGAGCCTGGAGCGATCAATTCCTTCTCCAGGCCCCGGGCACGGATTGAGTCATGGATTTCCCGCTGCGGCTACACATGACCCATAAAAATATTATCGATTTGCCGAATCAGATGCTGCCTGTCGGACGTATTATAAATGAGGATATCGGCACGCCGTTCATAATTTTGAATTTGTGCATGGACTCTGGACATGATTTGCTGTCGTATGAGGCCATCTCTCTGTTGGACGCGGGCAATTCGAGTTTCGATGGGGCATAGGACCGCAATCGTCGTATGGACGAGTGCGTCCCAGCCGGCCTCAAATAGGAGAGGGGCATCGAGAATGGCGCGTTCCGATGCATCCTTTAACAAAGCAACAGCCGTTTCTTTCATCGCCGGGTGCATGATATCATTGAGACGCTGTCGTTTGTTATCTGAGCAGAACGCTCTTTGGGCAAGTAATGGCCGATTGATTTGGGGCACATCATCGTCAAATTGACAGATATCCTGGCCAAATTCGGCCATGAGCTGAGCCAATACGCCGGGGATTTGATACGTCTGGCATGTGATTTTGTCCGCGTCGATGATCGCAAATCCTCTGGATTTGAGGGTTTGCGCAACGGTCGATTTGCCGGACCCCATGCCGCCAGTGAGTCCAATGGGAAAGTGAAGCATATTTTTAATGAGCAATGTGCAATTTGTGAGTTCTCTGATTGATTGTTACTCCTTAGCCGGGGCTCTGCCCCGTAGCCCGCCAAGGGGCTTTCAGTTCGCAATATCCAATGCGCTGCGTTTCCCGCGCCTATCGGTGCTCCAACTTGCGCATTAGATTTGCTCACAGTCACCTCAATTCGCACCGTCCACCGGACGGTGCTCTTTTCGGTGCCTTGGAATCCACAATCATTTTTGTTTTTCGTTGCTTTTCATAGACCTGGCCAGCCTATCTCTCGATGGGGCCCCTCCCCCATCTCTCTAAAGTATTTGTCTTGACAGCAACTTCACATGTTGCAAAGCTGTTAACGTTTGCACTTAAAATGTGAGCATCGTTAGATGCGAACAAATCCGTTTGTTAAAATAAAAAAGAAGTGTGCTCGAGTAGTAACGATTTTTTTTAAAGAATTAAGTTTATCTTAGCTTTAGAGTGAACTTTGTGGGGGCATCCCAATTCCGCATTATGTATGAACGACATCATGCTTTTTGGACGGCAATTTTCCAGGCATGGCGAGCGGCATTTCTGTGTTCGGCATCCATTCGGGGAATGAATTCTGCATCGGCGCACCAGGATTTGCGAAGATCATTCAGATTCTTAAACATTCCCGTTCCGAGTGCGGCGCACATGGCGGCACCGAGTGCCGTTGTCTGTAGGTTTTGCGGGCGAATGAGCCTGGTCTGGAGCAGATCGGACTGCATCTGCATCAGTAGATTATTGACGCTGGCACCGCCATCGACCTTGAGTGATTCGAGTGGTTTTTTGAGATCCTGGACCATGGCATCGAGTAAATCTGTATTTTGATGGCTAATTCCCATGAGTGCCGCACGGGCAATATGTGCAGCGGTCGTCGCGCGTGTAATGCCTGTAATGATGCCATGTGCATTGGGATTCCAGTGGGGGGCACCGAGGCCTGTGAGTGCGGGTACGAGGATGACGCCGGCGTCATCGGGTACACTTTGGGCAAGTGCTTCGATTTCGGATGCAGTTTTTATGATACCGAGACCGTCGCGCAGCCATTGTACAAGTGCACCTGCGACAAAGGCACTTCCTTCGATTGCATAACGGCGATTATCCCCAATTTTCCAGGCGCAGGTCGAGATGAGTCCGTGTTCGGAACGAACAATCTTGTCACCTGTGTTGAGCAGCAAAAAGGCGCCGGTGCCAAAAGTGCATTTCGCCTGGCCCGTTTCGAAGCAGCACTGTCCGAACAGGGCAGCCTGTTGATCTCCCAAAATGCCTGAGATAGGAATGCCATCGGGGAGGCCGGGAACGCCTTTGGTCGTGCCGAAAATCGCATTGGAATCGTGAATTTGCGGCAGAATCTGCGCAGGGATATCAAAGATTTTGAGGAGCGATTCATCCCAGTTCAGCGTCTCAAGATTCATCAAAAGCGTGCGAGATGCATTGGAGGGTTCTGTGGCATGAACGGTACCGCCGGTAAGCTGCCATAGCAGGTACGTATCGATATTCCCAAAGCAGAGATCGCCATCCACAGCTTTTTGCTGCAAATGGAGCTCATCGAGAATCCATCTTATTTTGGTGGCAGAAAAATAGGGATCACAGAGCAGTCCTGTGCGCGCTTTGATTTCGTTTTCGAAGCCATTTTGTCGAAGTTGGTTGCAATAGGGGGTTGTACGCCGGCATTGCCAGACGATTGCATTGTAGACAGGATCTCCGGTTTTGCGATCCCAAAGAATGGTCGTTTCACGTTGGTTGGTGATGCCAATGGCAGCGATATTATTGGCATCGATGCGCGCTTTGGCAATGGCACCGCCGATGGCATCCAGGACGGATTGCCAGATGTCATTGGGGCGATGTTCAACATATTCAGGTTTGGGATAAACCTGTTCAAACTCTGCCGATGAAGAACCACAGACGCTGAGTGTTTCGTCTAAAATGAGTACAGTCGTCGAAGTTGTTCCCTGATCAATTGCAAGCAAATACCGCATGGTCGTCTCCCTTTGTGCTGGGGCTGTGCTGCCCAATGATGACAGCGAATTTACAGTGCATGAGAGAAATTAGCAATGAGCAATGCGCAATGAGCAATGCGCAATGAGCAATGTGCAATGAGCAATTCTCCAATAGAATCGACACGCCTGGAAGGCGTCTCATTCGTAGGATATAGCCGGGTGTGCCGCAGGCGCGCCCGGATGGGAATGAATGAGCAATGGGCAATGCGCAATGGGCAATGAGCAATTCTCCAATAGAATCGACACGCCTGGAAGGCGTCTCATTCGTAGGATATAGCCGGGTGTGCCGTAGGCGCGCCCGGATGGGAATGAATGAACAATGGGCAATGCGCTTGTGCCCAGAAAAAAATGCGGCGGCGTATGAAATAGCCGCCGCGGCGCAGGCGCATTGCCGCAGGCAAAAGCCGAAGCAAAACAGCGTGCGAAGCAGGTGTTTTGAATGTGCATACATAAAACTACATGAAGGTATTTTAAAGGAATTTTTCAACCTATCCTGTCTTTGCTTGAATGCAAATTTTGAATGTTATAGAACATAATGGCATTTTCAGATGCCAATGCATCTCTATTATCCAAGTTAGGGGAAGCCATGAACGATCAGAATGAACAAATCAACGTCTGTCTTGAAGCATTAGAAAAAGATCCAAATGACAAGGAGTCATTTGAACGTCTCGTCGACATATTGCAACAAGGCAATCACGTAAGAACACTCGTAGATTTGTATGAGAAATTTCCGCATTTTGCAGACTGGAAAGGGCTGATAGAGTTACTCGTGAAGAGTGTGGAGAATGAAGAAAACGTGGAGAAGAAGAGTGGCGTTTTCCATGTTTGCGGGCAAATATGTGAGATGAAACTTCAAAGCCCGGATAAGGCCCTTCAGTTCTATAAATTAGCGTTGAAAACATGGCCAAAAAGAACAGAAAGTTTGACGGCGTCCCGCAACATTTATAAAGCGATGGGCAACTATAAGATGGTCTTTCAGTTGATTGGCATTGAGTTGAAGATGGCCGCAACAAGAAAGCGCCAGGCTGCCATTTTGTACGAGACGAGCAAGATTTTGCGTGAGATCGGCCAGAATGAACAAGCCGAAGAATATGAGAAGAAAGCCAAAGAAATGGCTGAATTAGCCGCCGAAGAAGCGAATGCCGCCGAGGATTCGAAAGCCGCCGAGGATTCGAAAGCAGCCGAGGATTCGAAAGCAGCCGAGGATTCGAATGCCGCCGAAGAGGTAAAAGCTGCTGAGGAAGCGAAGGCTGCCGAAGAGGCGAAGGCCGCCGAAGAGGCAAAAGCTGCCGAAGAAGCGAAAGCTGCCGAAGAGGCGAAGGCCGCTGAAGAGGCGAAGGCCGCTGAGGAAGCGAAGGCCGCTGAAGAGGCAAAAGCTGCTGAGGAAGCGAAGGCCGCCGAAGAGGCAAAAGCCACAGAGGAAGCGAAGGCCGCCGAAGAGGCGAAGGCCGCTGAGGAGGCAAAGGCCGCCGAAGAGGCAAAAGCTGCCGAAGAGGCAAAAGCTGCTGAGGAAGCGAAGGCCGCTGAGGAGGCGAAGGCCGCTGAGGAGGCAAAGGCCGCCGAAGAGGCAAAAGCTGCCGAAGAGGCAAAAGCTGCTGAGGAAGCGAAGGCTGCCGAAGAGGCGAAGGCTGCAGAGGAAGCGAAGGCTGCCGAAGAGGCGAAGGCTGCTGAGGAAGCGAAAGCTGCTGAGGAAGCGAAGGCTGCCGAAGAGGTGAAAGCTGCCGAAGTTAAACCGGTCGAAGATGCTAAAAAATCATCGCAAAGTGTGCCTGCGGTGAAGCGAGTTAAAGAAGTTTCACTGGATGCTGCGACGATTATGGAATTTAGCGAGTTGATTTATCGACTTGCGGATCATAACGATCAGGAAGGAATTGAAGAAGCGGCAGCAAGGGCATGTGCGCTGATTTCGGATGTAGAAGATGCCGAGCCGCTTTGTGATGCTCTCGAAGAAGTCGGCAGCTATTCGACTTTGGAATCCACGCTTGCAGCATTGGCGGATAAAATGGATGATGAGTCCTCGAGACGCATTTTATCGGCAGATCGTGCAGATGTGCTAGATTTGCGGCTTTTAAAGCGCGATGAAGCCGTGGACATTGCGACGCCCATTGCGGAGGGGAGCGATCGTGCATCGTACCAGGCGCGTGCCGTTTTGGCGGGAACGGATCGTGAGAAACTCGAAGCATTGACGTCCAATATGACGGATCTGCTCAAGAAGCTGCGCAAGACTCCGGAAGAGATTCCATTTATGAGTGTTTTGGCGCGTATTTATAGCGAGCGTATGGGATCGCTGAAAGAAGCGGAAGAACAGTATAAGCGCATCAAGCTAGCAGATCCGAAGAATTACAAGATGCTTCGTTTTTATTGCCGTTATTATGAAGAGAACGGCGATTGGCAGCGCGTATTGAGTTCATTGCAGACATTGAAGGGTGCGGTAGCGGGATCTTATCGTGAATTGAAAGTATCTCGTGAGATTGCGCGTGTGAGTGAGGATAAACTGAATAATCCGAACAAAGCCGTGAATGTCTGGAACCAGATGTTGAAGGAAGGCATTTTTGTCGATGTTGCTCGTGAAGAGCTGATTGGTTTGTATCAGCGTACTCAGAAGTGGCAGCAGCTTCTTGAGATTTATAAGAATGACGAGGAAGCTCTCGATCCAGAGGACAAGGAAGGCCGCATCAATCTCATCAAGAAGAGCATTGCCATTTATGATGATCAGCTTAAGAATGATGCGATGGTCATCAAGAATTATCATAAGATTCTGGACATTGATCCTTCGAATGAAGAGGCAGTGGATGCGCTGATTGATCGCTATGAGTCCTCGAAGCGTTGGAATGATCTTTTGAAGATTCTGAACCAGAAAGCGGAGCATACGACGGATAAAGCCGCGAGTGTCGAGATTTTCTATCGCATAGCCAATTTGTGGAGCAGCAGTCTTGGCAATGTGGCCAAGTCGATTGAGCCATTGAACAAGGTGATTGAGATTGATCCGACCCAGAAGCGTGCTTTGCAGCAGCTGCATGAGTTTTATGAGCAGCGCAATAACTGGTCGAATCTTTATGACATCATAGCCAAAGAGGCGGATGTAGCAGACAGAGCCGATCGTATTGCTCTTTTGAAACGTCAGGCCGAAATTGCTGAGAATAACCTTCACAATGCAGACAAGGCGATTGAAAGCTGGGAGAATCTGAGTCAGAGTCTTGAAGATCCGAGTGAAGCTCTTGAGGAGCTGGCACGTCTTTACAAGAAGCAGGAGAATTACGAGAAGCTTTTAACGGTTTATGAGCGTGCGATAGAGCATTCCCACAGTGAATCCGAACGCATTGAAAATATGGAGCATGTGGCGGATCTTTACATTGAGCGTTTGAATGCGCGCGATAAGGGGATTGAGACGCTCCATTCGATCCTTGACCTCGAAGAGGGACGTGATCGTGCGCTTGAGCAATTGACGCAGATTCATTGTGAAGCAGAGGAATGGGATGCGCTGATCAAGCTCTATCTGGATTTGGATCAGGCGCCTCAGCTGTATGAATTGCTGGATTTGACAGCCAGCGATTTGGATGATGACAGCGTCCAGATCGATTTGTATGAGCGCATGGCGAAGATTGCTCAGGAGAATCTGCATGACGACGATATGGCGATTTCGGCGTATGAAAAGATTCTCGATGTGGATTCGACCAATGAAAAGACGGCCAAGCGCCTGCTCTCCTTCTACACGGAGCGTGGTGAGCATACCAAAGCCATCGATGCAATCCAGATCATCATTGCGTGGACATCCGATTTGGAAGAAAAAATTGCGATGCATGTTCAGATTGCCAAGCTTTATGAGATGGAGCTTGGCGACAAGGACAATGCAGCCAACTGGTATGCCAAAGCCATCGAACTGGTTCCGAATCGTGCCGATTTGCGCGAACACTATGAGCAGCTGATTGAGCAGAGCGAGCATTATGATGAGCTGTATCAGGTTTACACTGGCCTGACGAAGAAGGATGACCTTGAAGAAGGTGCTCGTACTTCCATTCATCGTGTACTTGCGCGCGTCTGCCAGAAACATCTCAATAAACCTGAGAATGCCATCACCAGTTGGGAAGTCTGTCTGTCTGCTGATGCCAATGACAGGGAAGCCATTGATGCATTGCGTGAGCTTTATGAACAGACGGGCGATTGGGGCAAATTGCTTTCGATCCTTGACAGGAAACTCGAGCTTACAGAAGATGCTGATGAGATCAAGTCGTTATCCTTCAAGCGTGCAGAGCTTCTCGTCAGCCAGCTTGAGAATCTGGAAGAGGCAGAAAAATCCTATCGTCGTGTACTTGAGCTTGATGATACAAATCTCGATGCACTGCATGGTCTGAAAGCAATCTACGATACGTCAGAGAACTGGGAAAAACTCGTCGAGGTTCTGAAGAGAGAGCAGGAACTGAGTGTCGATGATCGCCTTGAGACGATGTTTACACTTGCTGAGATTGATCGCAACCATTTGAACAAGACGGACGAAGCCATTCAATTGTATGCTTCGATTCTGGAGGAAGATCCCAGCCATGAGCGTACTATCCATACATTGGAAGAACTCGTCCGCGATGGTGTGGAGCCTGCAAGGCTGGCTCAGATTCTCGAACCAGTCTACAAGAATTCCGGCGATCATGCGAAAGAATGTGAAGCACTTGAAATTCGGCTTAAATCTCTCGACAAGGAAGATAAGATTCCCGTCTTATGGCAGATTTACGATCTTCGCCATGATACGCTGAATGATAAAATGGCGGCATTCAATGTGGCCGTCCGTCTGTTTACATTGAATCCGGAGGATGAGCGTGTTTGGGACAATCTGGATGCACTTGCCTCGGATAGTGGTGAAGAAGCCAAATGGCAGCAGATGAATGCTCTGTATGCCGACATTCCTGTGGATGAAGAGTTCAACGATGACTGGCGCTATGAGCTTCTTCGCAGACGTGCCATTATTCTTGAGGAAAAACTCGGTAAAGAATCCGAAAGTATTGAGCTTTGGGAACAGCTGCATGCGCATGATGCGGAAAAATCCGAGTACATTCAGCATCTTGAAAAACTCTACAAGAATGACAATTCGTTCGAGAAGCTCGTCAAATTGCTGGAATTTGAGACCTCTCTTGCAGAGCTTTCTGATGAAGATCGTGTTCGCATCCATCTTGAAGCTGCCCATATTTATGAAGATATTCTCGAGAAATCGGATGACGCGATCCGCGTATATCGTTCTGTTCTCAATATTGACAATGGCAATCGGGATGCTCTGCAGGCTCTCGAGCGTCTTTACGCATCCAACGAGATGTGGAGTGATCTTGCATCCCTCTATGAAAATGAATTGGATGCCACATCGGATTCATCGGAACTTAAGGAGATTCGCACCAAACTCGCGGATGTTTACAATGCCCGTTTAGGTGATTATGGCAAAGCCGTCGATTGCTATCGCGAAATTCTTGATGCGAACCGGGATAAAGATGTCGTTGAAGCGGCCGATGCACTCCTAAAGAAATTGGTGGATTCCAAGGAAGAAGGTGTCGAACAGCGTTCAGCTCTGTGTGAATTGCTCGAGCCGATTTATACCGATGAAAACGCGCTTCCTGAACTGGTTTCACTGCTCAGAATTAAATTGCAGGATTGCGATGACGATTATGAACGCGTCGAGCTCAACCGCCGTATTGCTTCCATTCTGAAGGATCAGCTTGGAGACAATCAGGGCGCATTTGATGCGTTTAAATCAGCGCTCAAGATTGACATTTCGGATGATTCCCTTCGCAATGACTTTGAGAAGCTGGCGCTTAAACTTGAATCACCCAGGGAAATTATTGATCTGTACGATGAGAGTCTGAAATCTGTGGATGATGATGTTCTGAAGAGAACATTATATCAGCGCATTGCCAGTATTTATGAAAATGAGCTCGGTGATAATGAGCATGCCATTTCGGCATATCGTTCGATGCTTGAGCTGGATGATCTCGATAAAGATTCTCTCAATGCCCTGGAACGTCTATATACGGATGCCCAGAATTGGCCGGAGCTTTTGAATATTCTCAAGCATAAAGCAGAGATTGGCGATGGGGATGAAAAAGTCGATATCCTTCGCAAGATGGCCACTATCAACAATGATTGTCTGGACAACACCAAGGCTGCAATCGACTGCTATCGTGAAATTCTGGACAATGTTTCCGATGATCAGGATGCCATTAATGCGTTGGAAACGCTTTATACCAATACCGAGGATTGGGAAAATCTGTCCGAGAATTATGGACTTAAGCTTCAGCTGGCTTCCGATAATGAAGAAAAACGCGATCTTCTCAAGAAGATGGCCCATCTTCAGGAAGAGAAGATTAAACAATACGATGAAGCAATTCAGCTGTACACGCAGGTTCTCGACCTGTTCCCAGAGGATGAAGACACACTCGATTCGCTGGATCGCCTGTATCTGAGCCAGGAAAATTACGACGATCTGACGGAAATCCTTCGCAAAAAACTCGAATTGCACAAGGATTCTGACACTGCCGATTCGATTGAATATCGCCTTGGGCAGATTTATCAGGATAAGCTCGATTCAGTCGATCAGGCTCTCGATTATTACAAATCCATTCTCGAACGTAAACCTGAGCATGAACAGGCTCACGAAGCGCTTCGTGGTTTGTTGGGGAATGAGGATTATCAGATCGAAGCATCCCGCATTCTCGAATCTGTCTATTCCAGAACAGATCAAAATGAGAAACTTGCAGAAATGCTTGAGATTCAGCTTGCCAATGAGTCCGATCCCTACACCCAGGTTGATTTGTTAAAACGCATTGCATCGATCCACCAGGATAAGCTTTCCAATTACGAAGCGACGTTCAAGGATTTTGCCCGTATTGTAAAGATCAGCCAGGAACCCGAATATCTTGAGCAAATTGAGAATTTGAGCGAAGTCCTGAACAATACTCAGGAACTCGTCGATGTTTATAAGGATGTGGTTGGCAATGTATACGATCCTGAACTTCAGGTGTCGTTTAACAATAAGATTGCCGATATGCTGCAGAATCGTCTCGATGATGAGGCTCAGGCTGAAACCTTCTACAAAGCAGCACTCGAAGTCCAGAATGATGAATCTCACGCCCTGGATGCCCTGGATGCCATTTATACCAAACGCGAATCCTGGAAAGATCTGCTTGAGATTCTGTCGCAGAAACTGGATGTTTCTCCCGAAGCAGAAAAACAACTTCCGTTGCTATATCGCGTTGCAGATATTCAGGAAAGACTGTGTTCCGAGCATGATGAGGCCATCGAGACCTACCAGCGCGTACTTGAACTGGATGCTTCAGAACAAAAGGCAAAGGATGCATTGTCTTCAATTTACGAACAGCAGGAAATGTGGACTGAACTCAGCGATCTGCTTCGTTCCGAGATTGCCGATGCTTCCGATGCGGATGCAGTTGCATCCCTCAAATTTAAACTGGCAAAACTCCAGAATGAAAAGCTCAATGATGATTACGAAGCAGTTCAGACACTGCAGGAAATCATTGCGGCCAACCCGGAGGACGAACGCGCCCGTGGGTATTTGGAGGAACTCTTTGAAAAAGGCGTCAATCCGACAGCGATTGCCGATATCCTTGAGCCGATTTATAAATCACACAATGATTGGAATAAGCTCATCCATTCTCTCGAGGTGAGAGTAGGCATTGAGGAAGATGAGTACAGCAAGGCCCAGATTCTTAATGATATAGCCAAGACTTACATGGATAATCTTGATGATTCTGGGAAAGCTCTTGAAACTTATGGCCGCATCCTCATGCTTCAGCCGACCGAGACGAGTGTTCAGCAGCAAATTGAGACGCTCGCTTCACAGACAGGGCAGCTTCAGGTCTGGGCAGACCTTTACAGTAAGGTTATCGAAGATAATCTGATCGATGATTATCAGGATAAACGCGTGATCATGATTTCGTTGGCCCGACTGCTTGCAGAACGTCTGGGGGATCATGATAAGGCTCGTGAGCTCTGCGACAAAATGCTCGAAGAAGAGCCCGAAGAAATGGAAGCTTATGACATTCTCGAATGGTCATACGCCGAAAAACGCGATTATGATTCCATGCTGAAATTGTGGCTTAAGAAAGCCGAAATCCTTCAGGATCAGGATGAAAAAATCGGCCTCATGCTTCGCATTGCGACACTTCAGGAAGAAGTTGCTCATGACGAAGCGGCCGCTTGTGCGACTTATCAGCAAATCCTCGAACTGGATCAGAATGCTCAGGGGGCCGCACCTGCACTCGAAAGATTGCTTCGTAAAACCGAAAATTATGAGGCGTTGGCTGACTTCTACAGGCAGCAGGGCGATTATGCTGCCAATGATGATGCCCGCGTCGATAATCTCCAAAAACTGGGCGTCGTCCTTTATCGGGAACTTCACAATGTCGAAGAGGCCACGAGTGTGTTCGGGGATGCGCTTGCAACACAGCCGAATTCCTCGGCATGCAAACGTTCTCTTGAAACGATGCTGACTGAAATAGAACCGACGGATGAGAATGCAGAAATTCGCAATAACATTGCCACCATGCTTGAGCCGCTGTACTCAGATGCTGAATGGAGCAAACTCGCCAAGGTGATCGATGTGATGATTCATGCGACAGATGATCCGGATTCAAAAGTGGATCTCTATATGCGTGAAGCTGCACTCTATGAGGTGCACGATTCCCATGCCAAACGGGCTTTCGATACGTATGCCAAGGCCTTTGTTCTCGCGCCGGGCAATACCGATGCTCGCGAAAAACTCGAACTTCTGTCTGCTGATTTCGAAAATAGCTCGCAGTTGGCTGATGTTTATAGTCGGGCAATTCAGTCCTGTGAAGATGATGTCGAAAAGACCTCACTCTATGAAAGACTGGCTGCAATCTATCGCGACAATCTTAAGGATAATGAAAAAGCTGCAAGTGCTTATGAGGCAATTCTCGGATTGGATGAATTCAATCTTCCTGCCATCACTGCACTGGAAGATCTGTATGCCAAAACGCAGCAGCATGAAAAACGCGTCGAAGTTCTCCGCAAACATGCTGATCTCGCGTCGGATGTCATCGATCAGAAAGATCTCTTCTATCGGATTGCAGATATTCAGGAATCCGTCCTTAACCAGAATGATGAAGCCATTAAGACATACCAGAACATTCTCGCTCTCGATGCCGAGGATCAGGTCGCTCTGGATGCACTCGAAAAACTCTATGAAAAAGCTGAGAACTGGGGCGAATTAATCGACATTTACAAACGCAAGATCGATGTCGTCTCCACTTCTGAAGAACGCGTCGCTCTGTATGTCAAGGTCGCTCGCACCTATCGCGAAAAACTCAATGACACAGACAATGCCATTGAGAATTACGTTCAGGCTCGCAACGAGGATAACAACAATCTCGATATTCTCTCCGCACTCGAAGACCTCTATACAGAAACTCAGAATAATTCGGAATTGCTCGAGACACTTCAGGCTAAGATCGATTACGCAACGAACATTGGCAATTCTGAACTCAAGCATCTGAATGAACTCAAAATGGCTCGCATCCTCATTGCGGACGGCAATGAAAATGCCCGCGCTATCGAGGTTCTCGATTCTGTCATTAAAGAAGATGCCCAGAATGCAGATGCACTTGGCATGCTCAATGGTTTGCTTGCAAATGAAGATCTCGTCAATGATGTGGCCGCCATCCTCATGCCGCTCTATAAAAATGCCGAGAATTACAGGGATTATCTGCGTGTCTGTGAGCGTCAGATCGAAATCTCCAATGATGATTTCGAAAAACATGCCCTCTATATGGATGCCGCTACGGTGGCCGCAGTACAGCTCGGTGATGCCAACAAGGCCTTCGATTTGCTCAAACCCGCCATGCTCGCCAATCCTTCGGACGATGAACTCGCTGGCTTGGCTGAAAACGTTGCAGAGCAAAATGGTGCCTATGATAAACTCACTGAACTTTGCGAGTATGTCATCGAAAATGCCAATGACCCGGATGCTTCGGTCAAACTCTCGCTGCTTGCTGCCAAATACTATGAGCAAAAACTCAACAATATGGATAAGACCATTGCACAGTATGAACGCATCATTGACATTGATGTACTTCACATCGGTGCACTCGAGAATCTCCATAGACTTTACAAGCAAACCGGGCAGACCGAAAAACTCGCAAAAATCCTGCAGCAACTCATCGATGCTGGTGCCACGCCGCTCAATGAGATGCGCTATGAACTTGCACAACTCAAGATTTCGGATGAACCTGAAGCTGCTTTGGAGCTCCTCAAACAGATCCTCTGGGAAGAGCCCGAAAACGAGAATGCCATTCTCGCGCTCGAAACTCTCCTGCCCAACAAGCAGCTCACACTCGATATCGCCGAATTCCTCGAACCGCACTACAACAAGATTGGAGATAATGTAAAACTTGCAAACCTCCTGCGTGCAAAAGTCGAATTGACCGAAGATCAGGATGATGCAATCATGCTTCTCAAACAGCTCGCCAAGATTGAGCTTAATGAACTGCATGACGATAAGGCTGCATTCGATACCTATGTCAAAGCGCTCGAAAAAGATTCGACAGATACCGAAGTCCTCGCCGAAATCGAAGCCATTGCAAGCCGAATTGAGCTCTGGCAGGAACTTGCGGATGCCTACGAAAAAGCCATCGCTTCCGCCACCGATGATACCGATAAAATCGGTATGTATCTCAAACAGGCCAACATCCTCGATGAGAAACTCGGTAAACTCGATGAAGCAAAATCGGCACTCATGCACATCCTCGACATCGATGCCGATAACCTCGATGCACTGCATCATCTCGAAGCCATCTACACCAATGCTCAGGATCATGAGAATCTCCTCAATACCAAGGCACATCTGGCTGAGCTGACTTACGAGGCTGCCGAGCAGAAAAAATTGCTCTATCAATGTGCCGATATTGCACTCAATACTCTGGCTCTCAATGAGAAAGGTATTTCCTATCTCGAAAAAATCATCGAAATCGATGATACAGAAACCAATGCCATTGAGCCTCTGCTCGTCCTTTATCAGGAATCGCAGAACTACGAGAAATATGCAGAACTTCTCAATAAGAAACTGCTCAATCTCACCGATCCGCTTGACAGATATAATACCTACATCAGTCTGGCAAAGGTCAGCGAAGAAAAACTTCAGGATCCTGCCGCCGCCATCGATGCCTATCGAAGTGCACTCAATATCAATCACAACACCGAGACGTATGCCTCGCTCGAATCTTTGCTGCTGGCACACCAACAGTATCAGGAACTCGACGACCTCTACCTCGATCAGCTCGAGAATACCGTCGATGGGGCAAAACGCTCTGCCATCAAGGTAAAACGTGCCAAAATTGCTGAAGAACAGTTCAACGATGACGATCAGGCTATCAGCCTCCTCAAGGAAGCACTCAGTGACGATCCGGCCAATGCTGCTGCATTCAATGCACTCGATGCCATCTACTCGAAGAATGACAATTATGATGAGCTCTATCAGCTGCTCCTCGAACAGAAAGAAACTGCTACCTCTGAGGATGCCATTCTGACATTCAACATTCGTATCGCTAAATTGGCCGCCACACACCTCGGTGATCCAGACAAAGCTATCGACTCGCTCACCGAAGTGCTTCGGGCACAACCTGATAATATCGAAGCCATCGACTCACTCATCGATATTCACAGACAACAGAAAGCTTACGATCTCGCATTTAATATGATGCAGCGTAAACTCGATGTTCTCACGACCAATGAGGAAAAGGCTAACGTTAAATGCGAATTGGCACGACTGCTTAAATCCGCAAAATGGGATGTTTCGCAGATCGAAACTGCTTATCGTGAAGCGCTTCTTTACGATCCGAAAAATGAAGATGCACTCAATGCACTGATCGATCTCGCCAAAGAAGCCGGAAATACCGCGCGCCATCTCGAATTGCTCAATCTCAAGGCCGATAACCAGACGAGCGAGAAGGAAAAGATGGAAATCCTTAACAATATTGCCGAAATTGCTTCTGCCGATCCTGCCTTTGCCAAAGAAGCAGCTCAGGCACTTGCAAAACTTTATGAGGCTCAACCCGATGATACCGAACTCGGTGAACGCGTCGTCAATGCCTATATCAAAGCAAATATGCCCGATAAGGCACAACCCGTACTCGATTCTATCATCGAAAAACTCAGCGCCGCCAAACAGACAAAACGTCTCCCGCCGTTCTACAGCCTCAAGGGCAAGATGCTCAAACTCAGCGGCAATACACAGGGCGCTCGCGAAGCCTTCGAGGCGGCTGCAGCTATCGATAAGACCAATGTCGCCAATAACCTCGAACTCGGTATCCTGCTGTACGAAGCCCACGATTACGATGCTTCACTCAAGATCATGCAGACGCTGCTGCTCCACCAGATGAACGTCAAAGATAAGGAAGTCAAAACCAATATCTTCTATTATCTCGGCATGCTGCGCATGGCTACCAACGATCCAAAACGCGCTAAAGATATGTTCAACCGCGCACTCGGCGTCGATCCAAATCACGAACCGACAAAAGAAGCAATGGCAAGCCTCGGATAACAACTCAAGCCCCCTTCATCCTGGGGGCTTTTTTGTTGACGGGGGAAATTCCCCCGCGGCGCTTTTTGCCACAGGCAAATACGCGCCTCCCCCACGCCGCTATTGCTGCGCAATACGCGGCGTTTTGACACTCCCTCAGCTTTGACGCGCGTATTGGCAAAGCCAATAGCGCGGAATGTGTGGCGTATCGCACCGCGATAGACACACAAAATATTATTCCCCCAAAAAATAAACTTGGCACAAAATGTGCTAAATACCATGACAGGTTCTACGAACCAACGACTTCTACAGTAAATCGATTGTTATCTTTAAAACATACAACACTCGTAAGAGAACGGAGGAAGCCATGTTAAAACGATATTCGATCCTTGCTACTTTCCTTGTTGCACTTTTTGCGCTCAGCGGTTGCTACACAGCGACATACACAGCCAGTTCGTCTGTTGCCGTTGCAAGAGTTGCCTATTATGGACCGCATCCCGTCGAAGATGTTTATGGTGATGTTGACTGGTGCACCATTCAGGGACCACATACACACGCATATTCTCCCGAGTCGGAAGATTTCTATGTCATTGACAACGGTCGTTATGTTTTCGTCGGCGATCCCACCTACTATGTGTCCAGCGTAAGTTTCGATACTTACTATTACATGGGCGTTCACCCGCTGCCCTTTGGCAATCACTGGTGCTACATCAACGGGCCGCACAGACATCACTGGGCCGCTTCTGGTTATTATAACTACACGCGCGTAGGTTCCTACAATTACTACACGTACTATGGTGGATATAATAGCTACTATCGTCCGGATCACGTTCACTACGATCTGCACCACTATTATTCCGCACATCCCCCTGTCCGCTACCATGATCACTATGACCATACGGCTGGTATGAGAAATCCTCCTCCCATGCCGCATGGCGGATACACGAACAATCCTGGCAACTCTGTCCGCCCGGATATCCCTGGCAACAATCCCAATCGCCCTGGCGTGAACCAGGTTGCCAATAATAACCGTCCCAATCCCAATGGGAACAACAATGCCGTAAGTCCTGCAAATCCAAATAACGCAGCACCTTCGCGTCCAACGGTTGATAATGTCAATGTCCGTCCCGCAACCTCCAATGCAGTCGCTGCACGTCCTTCGACAGCCAATGTCAACGTTCGCCCTGCAACCTCCAGCTCAACGGCCGCACGTCCTTCGGTAGATAATATCAATACGCGTCCTTCTACCTCAGCTGGTACGGTCGCACGTCCTTCTACCTCCCCGAGTACGGTCGCACGTCCTTCTACCTCCCCGAGTACGGTCTCTCGCCCGTCGGTTGACAATATCAATACGCGTCCGACGACGTCCACGGGTACGGTCACACGTCCTTCTACCTCCCCGAGCACAGTCTCTCGTCCTTCTACCTCCACAAGCACGGTTTCTCGTCCTTCTACCTCCACAGGCACGGTTTCTCGTCCGACGGTTGACAATATCAATACGCGTCCGACGACGTCCACGGGTACGGTCTCTCGTCCGTCTGCTTCCACTGGCACGGTAACGCGTCCGTCAGCTTCTACAGCCGTAACGCGTCCTTCTACCTCCCCGAGTACGGTAACGCGTCCGACAGTCGACAATGTCAACACACGCCCTGTTTCCTCCACGAATACGGTGACGCGTCCGACGAATTCTACAGGAATTGTCTCTCGCCCGTCATCCTCTTCCAACTATGATCCTTCACGTCCCTCGACGGTTTCAAGACCCTCTTCCTCTTCATCCTCGGTTTCACGTCCCTCCTCTTCATCCTCTGTCTCCCGTCCCTCCTCTTCGGGTTCCTCTGGCCGACTCTCCAATGCCGGTGGTAAAGGTCAATACATGGAAGATGAAGAATACAACAGTGGCAGCAGCAGTGGCAGCAGCGCCCGGGGTTCACGCGGAGTAAGCTCCTCCCGTGGCAGCAGCAGTAGCAGCAGTTCCGGCTCTTCCCGCAGCGCACGCTCAGTGAGAGGTCGTTAATATCTCATAAAAAAAGCACTGTTTGATACAGTGCTTTTTTTTTGCAACAACAAAAATTCACAGTCGAAAAAAAAGCCATCCAAACTTTTGGGGTCACTTCAAGTTTGGATGGCTTTTTTTTAGGCCACGGTTTAACCACCGTGGATTTGCATTTGTCTCTGATTTCTGCTTTTCTTTGATTTGAGCTTTGAGCTTTGAGCTGAATTCATATCAACGCTCGTTAAGCAGAGCCCCAAAAAATTATTAATTAGAAATAAACCAGAGAACACATTCATTAGCTAACTGCTAACTGCTAACTGCTAACTGCTAACTGCTAACTGCTAATTGCTAATGGCTAATTTCTTCCACACTGCATTCAAAGTCTTTTGGCTGTCGATGGATTGCAGGTCAAAACCGATGACCGTCAAAGACCCGCCCGATTCGAGTTTTTCCTGGGTTGCTACATTGGTCGAACTCATTTCAAAAATGGGTTTTCCATTCGTCCAGGTTTGTACCTGCGAGGGACGCCCAGATCCGGTACCCGCTGCTTTGCGAAGTCTCTGGTTAAGTTTGCCTGCTCCCAGGCGACGATCTTTGGCAACCACTGGTTCTCCAAAACACCCCAGGACTTTGCCCGATTTCGGGGCACAGGTGCCACCGGCAGCTTCGCTCGTATGGGCATCCGAAATATTCACAATGACAGGTACTTTCGCCTGAAGGGCACTCTGGTAATCTTCCGGATTCCATGCAATCGAACCTTCGCACGCAGTCGAATGGAAAAGAACCCCCTCTTTGGCCGTTCCCCCAAGTTTCTGCACTGTTTCAATTCCCCAATCATTGCCCACGAGATTGGCAAGCGGACGCTCATGAGAAAATACATGCCCGTCGGGGCGCATGGCCGCATCATGTCTGCATTTGGCTTCCTCGACAATGCGCAAGGTTTTGGCACCCGGGCGATAGCTGTATATCAGAGATGGCGCGCTTTCTGCTCCCTTTGAGTTCACCGATGTCACACGAATATGATGAGGCGCTTCTTTGAGTGAAAGTTCGTTGACTGTCGGTTCACTCAATACACTCCAGGTATTCCCATCCTCACTATGATAGACACGATACCCGACTGCTTCTTTCACACTCTGCCAGCGTGCCATAACCCGGCCATCTTTCTCTTTGGTCAATGACTCCATCCTCGGCGTTTGTGGCATCGGGGCATTCAGATGATTGCCCAAAAAGACACGCAAAATCCGATCAATCGACTGTCGGGTCAACTTGCGATTCTTCATCCCATTGACGATGATCGAGAATGCATACGTATGCCCGTCATGGCGGTTGACAAAAAATCCCGATCCGGAAATCGTGTCACGAAGTGTACCCGATTTGGCATATACCCGGCCCTTGCCGTCATCTATGGCTAACCTGCCCCCGTAAGTACCATCATACCCGGCAATCGCCATCGAAGCTGCCCACTCGCGACCGACAGGCGATTGGAGCATGTATTTGACCAGATTTGTAAAAAAGTCAGCAGTCATGCGGTTGTCATGCGATAAGCCAGATCCATCGTGAATCTCAAAGCCCTTCACAGATAACCCCGCATCCTTCAGCCAGGCTTTAACACCTTTGACGCCCGCCTCGTAGGTATTGGTATGCGAAGTCTTATCCCCAATGGCGAGCATCAGCATATCCGCATATTCATTATGGCTCGCGCGGTTCAACGGGACAATCGCTTCCGATAGTACCGGCGAAAGCCACGAGGCGATCTTCTTCCCCTCCGTCTTGGCACTCTGCTGAATGTGCAATCCACCATAGGAAATCTTGCTCTTTTTCAGCAATGCACCAAATTGATTGCCTGCACGCTTAAGGTGCGTGATCGTCGAAAGCGTACCCGTCGCTAGACCACCATAAACCACATACCCCGATACAATCACATCCCCGGTAATCTTGTGAATACCCGCGTCCCGAATCTGCTGTATCAAACCACGCATAGGGACATCACCCGCACTGTAAAATCGCGTTGACCACGTAAAATCATGGTCAATATGAAGATGAAGATTCCCCTTCAGAACACCTTTTTCTATTTTTCCATCGGTGTAAATCGCACTCTCAAATTGGTACTCTGGTCCCAAAATATTGAGCGCTGCTGCTGTCGTGACAAGCTTCGTATTCGAGGCCGGCTTTAAAAATGTATTCTCATTGTGAGCATAGACGATATCACCACTGTCGAGATCGACTATCTGAATGCCCACGGTCGTCAGCTTGAGCGTCTTTTCATTCAATATGGATTTGACACGTTCTGCAAGCGACTTCTTGGTGGTTTTGGAAGCAACCGGAACTGCTGGAAGTTGGGTCTTCGGGGAAAATGCTGCCGTCTTTTGAGGCTTCGACGGGGGGTTCGCTGTATCGGTGACACTCACGCGACCTTCAAGTGTCCGTAATTTCGGGGTTTCCTGTCCCATTGCCTCCGTATGCCATATCAATCCCAGAAGCATGCAAAGCGAATACCATTTGAGCGTCCTTGCCATTTCTCTTTTTTTTATGCGGCTCTTTGCAAAATGATAGACACGCCGCCGCGAGGGCATGTCCTTAAATAGGATGACACCAAATGCCAGACACGGCAATTTTACGGGGTTCACTGTTGCTGCTCAGCCGGGACAGAGCCCTGGCTGAACTGTTACGTTCACTTCCCAAAGTGTACGATTTTGGTTTGCCACCATAAAAAATGTGCTTAAATTTTTAACTGTTTGCCACTCCCTTGACTGTTATAATGACATATACATTCAAAACGTAAAAAATAGGCTCTGTTAAACAAACGTGGATAAG
>DGWW01000191.1:1025-27248 GCA_002395385.1 Myxococcales bacterium UBA4248 | reverse complement strand
GTCGGGATTGGCCTTGAGTTCGAGGACTTCGGACTGCAGCTGGATGAGCTCGAGGAGTTCATCGACGCCGGCGCCAGTTTTAGCAGAAACTTCTTTAAAGATGGTCGAACCGCCCCATTCTTCGGGGATGAGTTCGTATTCGGTGAGCGCCTGACGAACACGTTCAGGATTGGCACCGGGTTTATCAATTTTATTGATGGCCACGATGATAGGAACGCCTGCGGCTTTCGCGTGGTTGATAGCTTCGACGGTCTGTGGCATGACGCCGTCATCGGCGGCGACGACGAGAACGACGAGGTCGGTGACTTTGGCACCGCGAGCGCGGAGCGTGGTAAATGCTTCGTGTCCCGGTGTATCGAGGAAGACGACTTTTCCGGTATCTGTATCGATCGAGGAAGCACCGATATGTTGGGTAATGCCGCCGGCTTCGGTCGATGTTACGCTGGAGTTGCGCAATGCGTCGAGCAAAGAGGTCTTGCCGTGGTCAACGTGTCCCATGACGGTAACGATGGGGGCACGTAGTTCGAGGTCTTCGGGTTTATCGCTCTCGGAGGTGGTGAATGCTTCTTCATTGAAGCTGACATCCTGAATGGTAAATCCATATTCAGCAGCCACGAGTTCGGCAGTTTCGACATCGACGGTCTGGTTGACGGTGACCATCATGCCGAGTTCTTTCATGAGGAAGCGAATGACTTCTGAGGCTTTGACGCCGAGATCATTGGCGAGTGTTCCGACAGCGATATTATCGGAAACCTTGATGACACGTTTATGTTCGGAGGCCTGTGGATGGAGTGCAGCACGTTCGGCAGCAGTCTGTTTGCCCTGTCGTTTGACCTTTTTAAAGGTGCCACTATGGCTTGCATTCTGTTTTTGCTGGTTGTTATTGTAGAACTGGCTCGAATTGACGACCGTGCGTCCAGCGGCTTTTTTATTGTTCTTTTCGCCATTGTTGATACCGCCATTGGAAAAGGATTTTTTATCCTTGACGAGCATGGCACGAATCAACGCGGGATCGATAGCCCCCGTAATATTAGATGGGCGTTTAACCTTTGAGCGATTGTTTGACTCGGCGACATCGTCATCATCACCGAGATCATCGTCGACTTCGACGCGTTGGATTGCGGTATTTTTCTTGGGACTTTTATTTTTGCCCCAGGATTTTCGATTGTCAGTTTCTTCTTCTTCGAAATCGTCGATTTCGGAGGCATAATCTTCGGGAACCTGATCGGCAAAACTCGAACTGCCAAAGGAGAAAGAGACACTTTTTCCGAAATTGGGAGCAATTTCGAGAATACTCTTATCTTTTTTCTCTCTTTTTTCGGCTTTTTTTGCTGATTTTTTATTTTTATCGGCGGCTTTTGAATCGACTTTGGCGTTTTTGTTTTGATCGACAGTTTTATCAGGTACAGGTTCAACTTTTTCGGCAACCGGTTCAGGCGTGGGTTCGGCTGTCTCTACGGGTGTTTCGGCAACGGGTTCGACGTCAGTCCGTTCAGTTTCTGCGGATTTTTCGTCAACCGTTTCGATTTTGGGTTCAGCGGGCTGTTGTTCTTCGGGCTTCACTTCCGGTTCCTGAACGACAGGTTCAGCAGTTTCTGTTTTAACCTCGGGTTCAGGAATATCCTTGACCTTTGGGGGTTCTTTTTCAGGAACGGCCTCGGGTTTGGGCTCAATTTTAGGCTCAGCCTTGCGTGTTTTCACCGTGGGCTTAGCTTCCGGTGCAGTGGCCTTAACGGGTTCAGATTTGGTTTCTGCAGCAGGTGCAGCACTTTCATCCACACGTCTTCTTCGCACACGGACAGTTCCCTGCCCTGTCGACTGCGATTTCGCATCGATTGCCGAATTACTGCGTGTCTGACGTTTCTTATCGAGTGCCTGCTTAATTTGACGCACCTGTTCATCCGTCAATGCACTTGTCTTGGCACGGACACTAATCCCCAACCCCAATGCATTTACCTGTTCAATTAACTGCTGGCAGTCCATATTCAGACTAGCCGCTAAATCACTCACCTTCGTCGATTTCGCCATGCTCTCTCTCTGAGCCCTTTCTGCGTCAAAAAATCTCCAATAGCCTGAATGAAGGAGATTCTCCTAACAAAACACAATACCCTTCCGCGTTATATGACGCATCTCAGTACACTTCAAGGCATTGTGAATGGAATTATTCATGTCGTTTACTGCCTGACGATTGCCTATGATTGTTTTTACAAACGGATTTGTTCACAACTAACGTTGCTCACTTTTATTCGCAAGCTGTTTTTCGAGAACTCGCGCGAATGCCAAAGCAAATCTGCTTGCAAGAACAAACAGCAATTCCAGGCGTTGAATATTACCGTTGGGTTTCCTCGAATTTCCTTATGGAATCTTCGAGTGTTATGAATTCTTCGTACAATTGCCCGGGCAGCCACCCGAGTACGACCTTATCTGATTTGCCAAAAAGTTTTCCATAGAAAGCGCGGTCGCAAAGACCGCAGCATTCGAGGCCTTTTCTTTCGGCATTTAACTGATATTTTTGTCTTGAAGATTCGGAAGCATCTGTAGCGATGACATAGCATGCGAGCCGATCTTCCTGAGCAGCCTTTTCGACGCTGTCAGCCCCGAGCAAAAGCTGGTGACTCTGGTAACCCGCGAGCAGGCATTCTCCATATCTTTTTCGCAGCCCCGGAATCAGCATATCCCGAATGAAAGTCTCTGCATTGGGCGCAATTTCTGTGGCTTCGTGTTTAACCAACCGTTTAAAGCCGCCAGCAAAAGCCTTTTCGAGGCAGTGCCCTTGTGCGCAGACATAAAAACCGCGCCCGGGCAATTTCCCACGCAAGTCGAAGCACAGAGTATTCTGGAAAACCACGAACCGCAAAAGTGCATGTTTTTTTCCATTGCTTCGGCAGCAGATACAACGACGCTGAGGCGCTTTTTTTTCAGGTGTGCTGTTCTGTGTTTCTGTAGGCATAGTCATCCGAATCGTACAAACCGCAAGTTTTTACTATTCTTCTTCCGTATTTTCTGCCTCAGCGGCTTCGGCTTCGGCAATTTCCTCGGCCAATTCTTCATCGTCGAGTTCTTCCTCTTCGGGTGGGAACATGCGTTCCCCAAAGTGTTCGACGACGCAATTGTAAGCCTGCTGAATGGTGCAATTTGGAATTTCCTCGAGGCTGCGTGCAAACATCTCGCGTGCTTCTGCGAGTTCATCATTCGTATAAACCTCATGATTGATGGCAATCGTCTTGAGGTCATCGATGAGTTCCGGAGCACGGTTTTGTCCGATTCCGGTTTTAGCATCGAGCCGATGGGGATCGCTTTCGAGGAAGAGCACACTCAGATTATGGTAACCAGCGACATAAATCTGTTTTGCCTGATGTTCTGTCACACCGAGATAGACGGAAATATCGCTGACATTGCGGGCTTCATTCTCTTTGTTGTGGCGTGCGGTCTGCGATTCGGCGAGAATTTGATTGGCAACAGCCACGACATGTTCGGCATTATCCATACCGAAGCCGGGAATCTGAGCCAGTTCGAGGGGATCGACTGCCGCGATATGCTCGATCTTGTTGTAACCGAGTGTGAAGAGAGTATCGATGAGGGATTCATCCTCGATACCATGAGAAAGCAGTGCCTTTTTGGCTTCGAGCATAATTTCACTCAATCTTGATTCGCTGATGATATCGAGGTTCCACCCAGTAAGCTGTGCAGCGAGGCGAACATTTTGGCCGCCACGTCCGATAGCGAGTGAGAGCTGATCATCGGGGACGATGAGTTCCATGGATTTGGTCGCTTCATCGATGAGGACTTTCGAGACCTCTGCAGGACTAATGGCACTGCAGACAAAGCGCGCAGGTTCTTCATGGAATGGAACGATATCAATTTTTTCGCCGCGAAGTTCCTTCACAACTTCCTGTACACGCTGACCACGCATACCGACGCATGCGCCGACGGGATCGACGTCATTCTGGCTCGAATAGACAGCGATCTTTGTTCGCATACCAGGTTGACGAGCCACGCGAAGGAGCTTGACAATACCTTCGTCAATTTCGGGCACGTATTGTTCAAAAAGTTTAATGACGAGCGCAGGATCTGTTCTGCTGAGGATAATCTGTGGATCGCGGCTTGATCGCTGAACATTCTTAACATAAGCTTCGATGCGGTCACCGGCACGGTAAGATTCGCGGGGGGTTTGTTCACGCGTCGGCAGAATGGCGTCCGTGCGATCCAAATCCACAATGATGGCACCTTTTTCGAGGCGTCGAACGATACCGGTAATTAACTCGCCCTTGCGATCTTTGTACTGATTATAAATGATATCCTGCTCTGCTTCGCGCATTCTCTGCAAAATAACCTGTTTGGCAGTTTGAGCAGCAATGCGGCCGAAGCTCATCTTGGCACTTTCGAGGTCGAGCAAATCGCCATAGAGTCGGTCCTGTTCGCGGGCTCTGAAGGCATCTTCCGGGCGATAAAAAATCTGAACAAGAAGTTCATCGCCAATGCCAACATCGTTAAAACCGTGCTCAATCGCATCATCAAGCGTTATATCACGATACGGATTGTCAATTTCTTCCGAAACCTGAAGGATCTGGAAAAGTTCAATCTCGTCGAGCTCTTCATTATAATAAGCCTCGATTTCACGCTGCATACCGAACACGCGCTTAGCTGCTGTCGCGATTGCCGTTTCGAGCGTTTCAATTAATACGGATTGATCGACGCCTTTTTCGCTGCCAACCTGCTTGATGACTTCACTGAGTTTCAGATCCACGAATCATTCTCCTTGGGTGAATGCGAAATGATTTCGCTATATGATGCGTAATGCGTAATGCGTATTTGTTGTTATATTGTAAAACCAAAGAATCTTATTTAGATGATTTGGAATACGAGATCCCGAATCCATTAAAACTTCCTTTTTTCGCCGGTTTCCCAGACGAAAACCGTCTTTCCCGATTTAATCTGTGTCGCATCGATTTTGACCGTACCATCGGTGGTTTTGACTTCAATCGTGCGAGTCTCATCATCAGCCGCCAGGAGTTCGCCCTCATAAACGGCAGCTTCTTCGCCTCGCGTCACGATGCGAACGCGTTCTCCAACCGCGAAGCGGTAATGGCGCCACGAAACGAGATCCCGTTCTATACCGGGGCTTTCGAGCGTCAGACGATAACGATCCTCAATGGGATTTTCCAAATCGAGCAGTGCCCCGACTTCATCGCTGGCGTGTGCCAGTTCATCGACAGTCACCCCATCGGATACATCTTTTTTATTTGCGCGATCGACGACGATACGAAGTACCAAATCACGTCCCTCTCGCTTGAGTTCTGTTCCGTGCAAAACGAGGCCAAGACTTGTAATAACAGGCTCGACCAGTCGTTCAATTCCTTCGATGCTTAACATTCTTCCCTCCGATGGCTTGCTGGTCTGCGCAGCAACCAAGATTAACTTTTGCCATCCCGAAGGGGAATGCTGCACAGGCGCCAGATTGACATCTGGATGGTCACCGCAAAATGCACGGCAACACGCCCAATTCACAAGACCAGTTTGGTTGGCTGATCTTATGAAAAAACCCGGAAGATGCAATCTTCCGGGCAAAAATGCGAAAGAAGGGACTCGAACCCTTACACCCGGGTAATGGGCACAAGAACCTGAATCTTGCGCGTCTACCAATTTCGCCACTTTCGCAAAATCCCTCGACGTCTCTCAACGTCGAGGCCGCGTATACATGATTTATATGTGTATTGCAAGTATTATTTTATGTTTTTTAAAGAGGCGTTACCGGTCAGCCATCGCGTATGCTCCTGTTCTCCAAAATAAATGCGGAATTGTTTTGAATGAGCAATGTGCAATGTGCAATTGGGATGCAATACTCAAGGGAGACTCTTTAATGACAATTGATAATTGACAATTGATAATTGATAATTGGGATGCAACACTCAAGGGTTGTTCTGCGGAATGCGGAATGCGAAATGCGGAATGCGAAATGCGGAATGCGAAATGCGGAATGCGAAATGATATGGATGGTTGGCCGCAGCTATGCCGTTGGCATACGCATGCGGCGCATGGCCTATTTCATACGGCCATGCCTGTTTTGGGGAATATGCAAGCCCAATCAAACGTTTACGAGACGTATGCGCCATGCGCATAGGCGAGTACGCAAGGCGTATTGCCGTCAGGCAATAGCCGCAGTTCCCAAAAAACGCGCATTCCATACCGAATTTGCTTGACCAAAACCGCACAATGAGCAAATTTCCCGCGTTTTGACATTCGGGATCGCCCATCCCGATAATTAATGAATCACACGATAGTGACTTATCGCGACATGTCTCTATCCATACATAGCAATACACCAGGAATAATATGAAAATAGCGGGCATCGATATCGGTGCAGAAACCATAAAATACGTCATTATCGACGGAGATCTCCATCGCGAAGTACATCATGACATGGTGGTTCACCAGAAAGCCATCGAAGCTTCATTGCGAAGTGTCTTGGAAACGCTGAGAGCCGAAAAAGTCGAGCAGATTGCCATTTGCGGTCGGTTTTCAACGCATTTTGCCATCCGGCACTATCCGGGGCAGGCCGTGCAAAAACGAGGATTGACGCAGCTTTTCGGTGATTCGCCCATCACGTATGTCACCATTGGATGCAATGGCTTTAGCGTACTCGAACGGCGCAGCAACGGCGCAGATGTTTTTCGTGAAAATGCCCGCTGTTCACAGGGAACCGGCAATTTTTTAAGGCAGCTCGTCGAACGTTTTGATCTGACGCTGGCCCAGGCGGACGAACTTTGTGATAATGCCGAAAATGCCTGTGCGCTTTCGGGGCGTTGTCCGGTCATTTTAAAGACGGATATGACGCATTTGGCCAACCGTGGCGAGAATCAGGCTGACATTTTAGCGGGTGTTTACGATGCCATCTGCGAAAATGTCGAGGCTCTCGTCAAGCCTTCGATGTGTCCCAAATCCATCATTCTAAGCGGCGGTGTCACGCGTTCTGCGCGCATTCGCAGGCATTTTAAGGCATTCTGTGAGAAGAACAGTCTGCGTCTTTTGGAGACGCCCGAACTGGCTCAATACTATCTCGAAGCTCTTGGCTGTGCCATGCTCGCCAGCGAGTATGGCGGCGATCCCCTCCCCGCTGCAGACGCGGTGCTCCTCAAGCCTGGTGCCATCAGCCACTTTGATGAGATACCACCTCTCAGCAATTATCTTTCAAAAGTACGTCGTCTAAAACCTCAGCCGATGTGCAAACTCAAAAAGAATCAGACCGTTTTTCTTGGGTTTGATATTGGATCGACGGGATCCAAGGCCGTAGCCATTCGTGCATCCCATGAAGATGGTGCTCTCTCGGATGTCTATTGGGAAGGCTATCTTCGTACGAGCGGCAATCCCGTGGCAGCCGCACGACAGCTCGTCGAACAGTTTATCGAAGCGACCAAGAACCGCACTCGCATTGCCGGTTTTGGTGTTACAGGATCCGGCCGAGAAATCGTCGGTTCGATGCTGGCAACCTGTTTTGGACAGCAAAACGTCTATATTCTCAATGAAATTGCAGCCCATGCCGAAGGCGCACTTGCCATCGAACCGCGTGTCGATACTATTTTTGAAATCGGAGGTCAGGATGCCAAATACATCCGTCTTTCGGAAGGCCGCATCGTCGATGCAGCCATGAACGAAGCCTGTTCTGCCGGCACCGGATCCTTTATTGAGGAACAGGGTAAAAAATTCAAGGAAATCCACTCATTACAGCAGCTTTCCGATCAGGCACTCGCGAGCAAACGCGGCGTCAGTCTGGGGCAGCACTGTTCCGTGTTCATGACACAGGTCATCGAGGATGCCGTGGCCGCCGGTATAGAAACGCCAGCCATTCTCGCGGGCATTTACGACTCGGTCATTTTAAATTATTTTTACCGGGTCAAAGGCAACCGAAGTGTCGGCAATGTCGTTTTCTGCCAGGGTATGCCGTTTAATACACCAGCACTGGCAGCAGCCGTCGTCCGCCAGACACAGGCCGAAGTCATTATCCCGCCAAACCCAGGAACTATCGGGGCTTTCGGCATTGCACGCATGGCCAGAAAGAATATCGCTCCGGGCAACAAACTCAATCTATCGATTTTTTTAGGTGCGGAGCTTATCGACAGAAAGACCTTTGTCTGTGCATCCAACAAAGGATGCGGCGGCAATGGAAATCACTGCAAGATCGATCGCATTACCGTGCAAATTCAGGAACGCAGGCTCCAGTTTACCTGGGGCGGGGCATGCTCTCTCTGGGATCACGGCATTTCAGCGCACAAACTCCCGGATTTAACGCCCGATCCCTTTAAAGAACGCAAAGAAGCCGTCGATCACATCCTAGCCAAGCTGCCGTCCCGCGGTCGCAAAACCGTTGCCATCAGCGATGAGTTTCAGCTCAAGACATTCTTTATCTTCTTCTCGGTTTTTCTATACGAACTGGGGTTTGATCTTCAGATTTTCCAGGGAGGAACGCTCGATATTCTCCGGCGTGGCCTCGATGAAAGCAATGTCCGTTTCTGTGCTCCGATGCAGCACTATCACGGCATCGCCTCGCAAATGGCAGCCTCCAAAGCCGACTATATTTTCTGGCCCATGATGCGGTCGGGGCGATTTTCCAAGCATGAAGCTTATGCTTCGATTTGCCCCGTCGTTCAATCGAGTCCGGATATGCTCATGCACGACCTCAAGCAGGATAAATCGCGAATCATGAGCCCGGTGATAGATCTCGGCCCTGACAATCTCAACAGTACCGAATTCCTTCGTTCCTGCCATCTATTTGGTCAGGATCTGGGGTTTTCGTCGTCGGTCATCGCCAAAGCCTTCGAAGCGGCTTATCGTGCCCAAACCCAATTTGATTCGGAATGCCTCGCCATTGGCCGCAAGGCCATGGCATTTGCAACTGAGCACAATCTGATTACGGTCATTGTCCTCGGACGCAACTACACCATCCACAATCCTGCGCTCAACAGCAATGTGCCCGCTCTTTTGCGCAGTCAGGGTGCAATGGCCATTCCTATCGATTGCTATCCCATCGATGAAAATGAGCCTATTTTTACGAACATTTACTGGAGCTATGGCCAGATCAATCTACGGGCAGCCTCGCAAATCCGCAAAACGCCAGGGCAATATGCCATCTGGTGCAGCAATTATGCATGCGGTCCGGACAGTTTTAATCTGCACTTTTTCCAGTTTATTATGCAGGGCAAACCCTATACGATTATCGAGACCGACGGACACAGCGGGGATGCCGGAACGAAAACACGCATCGAGGCATTTTTGCACTGCATCCGGGAATATCAGCAACTTCCTGGAGATTTACCCATCCGTGATCTGCACAAGCTCGAGGCGATCAACACCCCCATCGCAGACGCAAAACGCGCCAAAGCGAAGATCATCATTCCACCGCTTGGCGATAATGCCAAGATCCTGTCTGCAGGTTTTAGAGGCATCGGTGCCGATTGTGAAACGCTGCCCATCCCCACGCGAGACACGCTTCTTTTGGGTCGACGCTTTACTTCGGGAAAAGAATGTCTTCCTGCACTCATCACGCTTGGTTCTCTGCTCGAATACATCAATCGTGCCCCCAGGGATCAGAGAATCGTTTTCTTTATGCCGAGATCGAATGGGCCGTGCCGATTGGGATGCTACAACCTGCTCGATAAAATGGTCATTGACAGGCTTGGACTTGGAGACCGGGTTAAAACCTGGTCTTTGAGTGACACCGATTATTCCGAAGGGGTACCGATAACCACGTATATCATGATCTACACCGGTTTTTTGGCATGCGATACACTCATGCAGGCATTGTACGATGTACGTCCCGTCGAAAGCCGTCCAGGTGCAGCCAATGTCATATACCAGCGCTCATTGAATGCCATCATCCGCATACTCGAAACGGCCAAATCCCCCGAATACTGGCAGCCTTATGTGGCGCGCGAAATTCTGGGCGGTACTTTCTTTGGCATCGCAGGTATCGTCAATCATGCCGCAGCGGAATTTGCCAAAATCAAAACCGACAAGAGGGTGCCGACCGTTGCATTGACCGGCGAAATTTATGTCCGCAACGATCCTTTTGCATGCGATTACATGATCGACGCCCTCGAATCGCGCGGCATTCGCGTTCAGTTTTCACATTTTAGCGAGTGGATTGAATACGCAGAAATTGTCAACAAAGACATATTAAAGACCTCGAACAGCGTGAGCGATATCGTCATATCTCATTTTGTTCAGCACATGATGCGCACCATACAGCGCCCGATGGCCAAAGCATTGAGATGGCCAGAAAGGCACGATGTCAGCAGCATTTTAACGACAGCAAGCCAATATTTGCGCAAAGACCTCGTGGGCGAAGAAATCCTGACGATTGGCACACCGCTTCATGCCTATCGCAAAGGTGAAATCCAGGGCGTTGTGAATGTTGGCCCGCTCGAATGCATGCCGAGCAAAATAGCCGAAAGTCAGTTTTATCATATCGCCGAAAAAGAAGGTCTCATTTCTCTGAACCTGAGTTTTAACGGCGATCCCATTCCCGATTCGGTACTGGATGATTTCTGCTTTGAAGTAAAACGGAGATATCAAAAAGTAAGCTCTGTTAATGCGTATGAATAGTTTAAGGAAAACAGTTCAGCCGGGGCGCTGCCCCGGCCCCCGCCAAGGGACTTTCAGTTCGCAATATCAAATCCGCTTCGTTTCTCGCGCCGACCTCACCCCCTTGTCACTTCGTGACATTCCCCCTCTCCGTGAACGGCGAGGGGGAAATTAAGGTGGCATTTGATTTGCTCACAGTCACCTCAAATCGCACCGTTCACCGGACGGTGCTCATTTCGGTGCCTTGGAACCCGCAATTCTTTATGATTTTATCTAAAACCTTCACAAACCTTGCGAAATGGGTTTCCTCCCCCATCTCTCTAAGGTATTTGTATTGCCTTCAGCTTCAGTCCCTACAAATCAGCTAACATTCGTACTAAAAACGTGAGCATCGTTAGATGCGAACAAATCCGTTTGTTAAACAAAACAGGCTGGCGGATGAACAGTTACTACACGTGGATATTCTTTTCATCTTTACATAATTTTTTATTATGCTAATAAATAGTCAGACTCATTTCTGCATAAGGAACCGATCGTTCGGTATGTTCCTTGTGTTGCAGTATTTTTTTATCCATGATGTAACTGCGAATGAGCTTATACAATTGAATAAAGAAAAGGGGGTTATGCCCCTTTTGTGCGATTTTTTTTCGTACGTTATAAGTCTGATTTTTACTTAAATTCAGAATGGGGTTAAAATGGCACCACGTGATCCGAAACGTGATTGTGAGATTGTTCTCAAAATCTTATCATCCATGGAGCTTTCCAAGCCGATAGCTCTTGTAACAATTTGTCAAAATACAGGAATAAAACTTGTTGATGTCATACATTATATGGAGCCGCTCGAGAGTTCGGAAATCATAGAGCGCACCATGGATAACGGACTTATCTTTTATATTTTAAAAACCGAAAACTATGAGTCAGCAGTAGAACATATTTTTATGCCAGCGGAGGAGCCAGCATCCAAGCCGACCCCGTCGATTAGCAGCCGTGAAGCGATTCTCAAGCGCCGTTCGATGCGTCAGGCGAATGCAGCCAATGCAGCGGCCAATGCCGATAATCACGAGAACACATCACCCGCGCCGTCCCAGCGCCATACCCAGAACCCTTCGGCCATCAGCACCGTAGAATTGCTAGCCATGAAGCGTTCATCGACCACCAATCCCCGCGTATTCGATACAGGTCTGACGACGACACGCATGGCCAAACTGAGTGCCCAACAGGCGGCCGAGCTCAATCCACTGACGCGATCATCGACGATGCTTCAAGCCATTACCGGCAGTTCACCGCGCAAAAGTATCTCACAAAGTTCAACCGGCATGCATAAAGCCGTTTTTGTCAATCGCCCTTATTCCCGCGCAATTTCAGGTTCACGATCGACGTTTACGGCGACCCCGCCTGCGGGCTTTGACCCCATGGCTTTTGAACGTTCGGATGCCAACTTCCCCAAACGGGAAAATATCGAACCCAAACCCCAGGGGCCGCTCATCCCCTATCGTTCGACAGCCCAGTCGAGCAATGAAATTCCCGAATCCGAAGTCCGTGAAAAACTCAATCTCAGCGACACAGATCCACTCATTGCCATTCTTTCCCCGAGACCGACTCAGGAACTCTGGTCTGCCTGCTCTGCACTCGCCAATATCGGCGGCGGCACCATTATTCTGGGCATGAGAAAGTATATACAAGACGGCAATGTCACCTACTTTATTAAAAATGTAAACACACCCGAGGATGCCATCAAACTCCTCATCCGTGGGTTCAATGATCGCACGCTCATCAGCGACTGTCCCAAAGATCCCAATTTCATCGACATTGCAGAATTTGGGCGCAAAAAAGTGCTCGTCATTCGGCTCGATCCGGAGCAACTTTCGGATGCGCCGCTCTATACGGGTTATAATTCATACAATATGCGTACAACGCAGGGCTGTTATATTTATCGCAATGGTGAAGTCGTCCACTGTACCAACGATGAGATCAAGGAACTCTGGCAGCTGCGCAGACTTGGCAAAGATATTGCGGACTGGGCTCAAACTGGCGAACAGGTTCCAATTCAGATGGAACGCAAAAAGAAGATCAATCTTCCAGCCATTATCGATGATGCCGTACGTCCGCTTTCGCGCAAAGTCAGTACTTATGGCATGCCGATTCAGGAAGACCACCGGGCCCACTATCACTGGCGTCCCTCTCCGGCGCTGGTCGAGGCGCCTGCGTCCGAATCACCCACCCCGGACGCCCCTGCCACCAATGCAGCCGAAATGGCTGCCAAACGCGAATTTCATTTTCCGACGGTCGAAGAAGAACGCCGCAATGCCGCACAGCTCGAAGCTTTTACTGCGGATAACGCCGTTGCAGAACTGATGAAAGAGCAGGAAAAACAAACGAGCAGCGGTCGTCGTTCACACGTCACCCAAAAAGAGACGCATGAGGAACCCTCCATTCAGTCGCTGCTTTTTGCCGAAGATATCCGCGTCGTAAATCATCCTGCCCAACAGGATTTACCGCTCGAAACACCAGATGCCGAACCGGATCCCGAAGAAGCCGCGATGCCTCCTTTGCGTGCAGATGCAGACAGCGCACTGCTCGAAGAAATTGCCCTGCCCGCCGTCGAACACCCGAGACTTCCTGCAACGCGCCTGTGCGAAATTGCCCTTGAACTTTGCAAACATGCACGCATGGCACCTTCGGATTTTTCAGATTTGCTGAAGCGCAAATACAATGTGATTCGGGACAAAGTCCTTCCCAAACTGAAGGAAAATCCCAAGATTCACGCGGTCAACAGCACCTATTATTATCAGGATTAAAGGCGCGTGCTATGGCTTTCGCCATACGCACTGCGGTGTGCCGCTTTCTTCGAATACGCGGCACCCATTTGAATGCGCGGCACCGCATGATTCGGCGCGGCGTATGACAATAGCCGCGCAAGCCCGGCGTATGACAATAGCCGGGCCACACAAAGAGATCCTGAATCATCCTGTGACGATTCAGCCCCAGAGTATGGCCCCATTTCCCCAAAAACTTGAAATCTCTTTAATTCATAATGCTGAATTCATAATGCTGAATGATTTTGCAAAACCAACGGACGAAGCCAAATTCTCTGAGTACGATATTTCATTATGCATTCATCAGTATGCATTATGTATTAACGAATGATTTAAACTTACAAATAAAACAAGCACAGGAGCAGAATCGTAACCATCAACCATTGTTAAGAGAATGTTAAAACAAGACATTTCCTTTACAATGTGATAATTGTGCAAACCGCACTACATGTAAGTGTAGGTGTGCATTCATTCGATATCTTTTTTCGGTTCCTCTGCTGCATCCGCCCAATTGGCTACGATGTGCATCATGCGTGTGAGAAATCGCGTGTCTGTCGTTTTCTCGCCTGTCTGAGGAAGATGAATACATTTTGGGAGGCAATCATGGCCAACGGAATCGCTACACACGCAGGTGTGGCACTTGTATCTCTGCTTGTAGGTACAGGAATTGGATATTATGCGACGCATTATGAAGGTTCGCATACGCGGGAAGACGTGACCGTACAGATGGCACAAATGGAGCGCGATTCGTCGGTGCTTCCCATTGCCGGCAGTCCGGTAAAAGGGGCGGCAAATGCCAGGGCGACCATCGTCATATTTACCGATTTTAAAGCACCTGCAACGGCAAACCTCTACCGTGAAATCATCGATCATGCTTTTAAAGTGCACAATGATAACATTGCTGTCGTCTATAAAGCCTATCCGCTCGCACAAAATCCCGATGCCATCCTGAGAGCACAGGCGGCAGCCGCGGCGCAGCTTCAGAACAAATTCTGGCCGATGGCCGATGCGCTGAACACATTGGCAGATAAATCATTCGACAAAGGCAATGCTCTGGCTTTGGCCCAGAACCTCGGCCTCAATCTCGAAAAGTTCGAAAAGGATTTTGACTCCCCCGAAGTGCGCGAAATGATTCGCAAAGATATCGCCCTGGGAGAAAAGCTCGGGATACAGGGTGCCCCGGCTGTGTTTATCAATGGCAGGGCAGTCCCACTGCATCGGGGCGTCACACAGGATGTTGTGATGAACGCACTCAATGCCGAACTTGAACGAATGGAACAACTGGCTGCCAAGCCCGGCAGCAATTACTTGATTGCTTCACTGCTCAACCAACAGGCAGCAGACAGCCGGCGTGCAGTCGATGTGCTGGGCCGTCCAGTTCGCGGTGCCAAAGACGCATTGGTCACGATCGTCGAATACAGCGATTATCAGTGTCCCTTCTGCAGCCGTGCCGAGCCGACGATCGCCAAGATCCTCGAATCATACGACAATGTCCGTGTCATTTTTTCTCATAATCCACTGCCATTCCACAAGGATGCCAAATTAGCCGCCCAGGCGGCCTATGCTGCGGGATTGCAAGGCAAATTCTGGGAAATGCACGAACTTTTGTTCAAGAATCAGAAGCAACTCGACGAAGCGCATTTAGTGAGCTATGCCCGGGACATCGGTTTAAATCTCGAACAATTCCAAGCGGATCTCAAGGCACCATCGACCGTTGCAGCCATCGATAAAGACCTCGCCGAGGCCAATACGCGCGAAATTTCGGGCACCCCAAATTTCCTTATCAACGGCGTGACTCTTTCGGGTGCCCAACCGTATGAGAAATTTAAAGAAGTCATTGACGGCGCCATCGAAAAAGCACGAGCTATCCAGGAAAAAACGGGCCTCACCGGCGAAGCGCTCTATGCAGAAATCATGAAAGTCGCTCCGAAACCGGTTCCGAAACTGGCTCCGGAAAATACACGAGAATTTGTCGATTTTAGTGGCGCCCCCACGCTCGGCGATGCCAATGCCCCGATCATTCTCATTGAATTTACTGATTTTGAATGTCCATTCTGCTCGCGGGCCAATACGACCCTACACGAACTGATGGCCAAAAATCCCGGCAAGTTCAAACTCATTTTCAAACATAACCCGCTGCCTTTCCACAAGCATGCCGATGCTGCACACCGTGCTGCCGAAGCTGCGGCCATGCAAGGCAAATTCTGGGAAATGTACGATCTGCTCTTCGCCAATCAGAAAAAACTGGAGCAATCCGATCTCGAGAATTATGCTTCACAAATCGGGCTCGATCTCCCCAAATTCAAAGCCGATATGGAGAGCGATATCGTCAAGAAACGCATTGCCGATGATCTCAAACAAGGGGAAAGTGCCAATGTCAAAGGCACACCGCATTTCTTCATGAATGGTACCCGCATCAGCGGTGCACAGCCGATAGAGAAATTCCAGGAAGCACTCGATAAGGAACTTATTTTAACCAATAAACTCCTCGAGCGAGGAGTCTCACCCGACGAGCTCTACAAACAAATTGTCGAAGCAGACAAACATGCTATCGCCGACCGGAGGGATCGAGGCGTGGTAGGAAAACTCAACAAACACCTCCTGGATAAAAGACTAGAGAACCACGCCGATAAGCCTGTGGCTATCTCACAAGGGATCTCCTATGCCAAAGGCCCCGACAATGCGCCGGTTGTCATCTATATGTTCAGCGAATTCCAGTGCCCATTCTGTTCGCGCGTCGAACCGACGATCGCTGAACTTGAAAAGATTTATGGCAACAAAATAAAAATCGTCTTTAAGAATTTCCCATTAGCCTTCCACAAAGACGCCAAATTGGCATCCGAGGCAGCGCTGGCTGCCGGTGAACAGGGCAAATTCTGGGAAATGCACGATGTGCTGTTCAAAAATCAAAAGAACCTTTCCCGCGAAGCACTCACAGAATACGCCAAACAATTGGGCCTCGATACTGCCAAATTTGATGACGCACTCAACAGCCATAAATTTGCCAGCCAGGTCGATCTCGAACTCAAAGAAGGCCAGGATAATGGTGTCACCGGCACCCCAACGTTCTTTATTAATGGAAAGAAATTAACAGGAGCCCAGTCAACCGAAAAATTCCAGGCCGAAATCGACGCCGCGCTCAATCCTTAGCAATGTGCAATTGTTTTGAATGAGCAATGTGCAATTAGGATGCAAAACTAAAGGATGACTCTTTGATAATTGATAATTGATAATTGATAATTGGAATGCAAAACTAAAGGATGACTCTAAAGCTAAAAAAAATTCAATCTTTAGGAATCAAATCGAGAATCCTCGAATTGCTCATTGCTCATTGCTCATTGCTCATTGCTCATTGCTCATTGCTCATTGCTCATTGCTCATTGCATATTGGCACGACAATTGCGGTATATTCACGAGGGTAAGAATAATTTGGGGCATATTGACCCCAGGAGGCTATAAATTATGAGCAAACCAGCTGCCAGACTTTCAGATGATGCAAGAGTTCCTGCAGATTCCCATGGATGTCCCCATTGTGCGCATCCTTGTGTAGGCCCAGTCATTGATGCATCGAATGATGTTTTCATCAATGGCTTGGGGGCTGCGCGCGTCGGAGACCCAGGTGTTCACAGTGTTTGCTGTGGTTCTAATACCTTTAAGTGTGCCGAGGGCAGCCCCAATGTTTTTGTAAATGGCAAAGCCTTGGTACGCAAAGGTGACAAGACGGAGCACTGCGGTGGTGACGGGCATATGATCATGGGTAGCCCCAATGTTTTCTGCAATTAGCCTTTCATCCTTTTAGTCCCAGACATTTTTAACGGCATTGTGTTGGTGTACTTTGGGGTATAAAGTACACATACAGCAATAAAAAACCGCGAGTGAATCGCGGTTTTTTGTTTATGCTTCCTGTTCCTCCGAGGAGCCCGGCTGAAATTTTGCCCTCAGTTCTTCGAAGGTACCATCTTCGATAGATGCCCGAATTTTTCTCATCAGATCGAGATAAAATGTCAGATTGTGCAAAGTCAGCAGAATGACTGCTGTAATTTCTTTTGCGACATAGAGATGCCGAATGTATGCCCGTGAAAAACGGCGACATGCAAGACATTGGCAATTTTCGTCGAGGGGACGCATATCCTCACGATTGCTGGCATTTCGAATATTGAGTCGCCGTCCATTGCCAACGAAAACCGTCCCCATGCGTGCATTTCGTGTAGGCATGACACAATCGAACATATCGATGCCTGCAGCGACACCTTCGACGATATCCCATGGCGTCCCCACGCCCATGAGGTATCTTGGGAAATCTTCGGGCATTTGATAAACAAATGCATCGCACATAGCATGCATTTCTTCGGGGGTTTCACCGACAGACAGGCCGCCGATAGACAGTCCCTGGAATGGCATTTCCACGAGTGCTTCGAGGTGTTTTAAGCGCATATCGAGTTCAAGTCCGCCTTGTACAATGCCGAACAGCCCCTGATGTGCCGGGCGTTCACATCTCGAACAACGTTCCGCCCATGCGATACTGCGTTTAACACTCGCTTCAATGCGATCATGCGTAGCCGGCAGAGCGACGCAATCATCCAAAACCATGGCGATATCGCTTCCGATGGCCCCCTGAATCTCCATACACAATTCAGGTGTATAAAAATGTCGGCTGCCATCGATATGAGACTGAAAATGCACGCCATCGGGATCGAATTTTCTCATTTTGGAGAGGCTGAAAACCTGAAAACCGCCCGAATCAGTCAGGTAAGCACGATGCCAATCGGCGAATTGATGTAACCCACCAGCTTCGCGCAAAAGATCAATTCCCGGGCGCAAATACAGATGATATGAATTGGCCAGAATAATGGCAGGATCCAAGGACTCAACCTGTTCAACGCTGAGCGCTTTGATGGCACCATTGGTGCCAACCGGCATAAACACAGGTGTTTGGATGTCACCGTGCTGGGTATGAACAACCCCTCTTCGTGCTTTATTCAGTTTTTTTATGAGCGTGTAAGAAATGGGACCTTTCTGCATAAGGGAACTCTGTACATCGAAGGGCAAAAAAAATCCCTCCGGGCAGGAGGGATTTTGTGAAAGACCAAAAGGATTAGAACGTAAATCCTGCGACTACGCCACCGCCATTATCGCCAACAGATGGGCTGATATAGAGGTCATTGGCGAAGATATCTTCGTCATCTCTTTCGGGTCGTACCAAGAAGAGGATAACGGAAACGACGGCGAGAACAGCACCACTTGCATAGAGGATATTGGCAAGCATGGCATAATCAGAAGCCTTATCATAATCGTCTTTAGCAGCTTTCTGATGTTTCAGAGTGTTATAGATACCGGTATTTCCTTTTTCAGCCTCGGTATTGAGCTTCATGACAGTCACATCTTTATTGGCATCCATAGCCTTTTTGACTTTATCATCGAGATTTTTAGCTTCGACACCGAAGTAAATACCGGTACCGACAGCACCGAGTGCAACCACACCCACGATGATACCACCGATCAGCTGTCCGAGAGGCAGCGGAGCACTTTCCTCAACTTCGCGCTGTGTAATGAGGGAGTCGATAGACCCGGTATCGATGTTAAAGAGACGCATCAAAGCGCCGCTGATATCCTGTTCCTGCTTACGAAGACGATTTTGTGTATCGAAGAAGATGGAGTTTTTGTTGACAGCCGTGCTGACTTCGATGAGGTCGAACGTAATCTGAGGACGATCGCGATTTTCGGTATAGATACGGCCAACGATGATATTGGCAGCGCCGATTTCGCGTCCCATATTGGCGAGGCATGAAGGATCATCCGAACATGTCATGCGTTCTTCTTCGCCCATGGCAGCGAGTTTTTCTTTAATGGGGATGCCTTCGACAGAATCATACTGAGAGTACTTCTCGTCTTTGAGCATTTCGACGGTCGATTCTGTCAATTGATCCAACGTCTTTTCGGGGGTTCCGTCAACGGGGACAAAGATGACGAGGTTAACCGGCTTGCCGTTGTTCGGCATTACAAATTTCTTCTCAAGCTCAAGTGGTGCGGGAGGAGTATCATCGAAATTGAAATCATCCGAGCTGGCCGCGCCAGAATCGTCACCATCCGAAAAGTCAAAATCACCTTGAGCCATTGCTACCGGTGAAAACGAAAAAGTAAACGTCACAAGTACCAAAAGCGAAAACAGGCGTTTTAAGACACTTGCTTTACGAAACGGATTGGACATGTCGCCTCCACACAAAAATTATTATTTGTCTTGAATTCGTTTGATTTGCAACACAAACCAAAATCGTTCACTACTTTAAGCCTAAATCATGAGAAATGCAAGTTTTGATTTTAGATGTGTGTTTCTTGGTAACCACTCAGTCCTGGAGTACGTTACTACCCAGTCACCTTTTTTTTAACAAGCGAATTTTAACAAACGGATTTGTTCGCAACTAACGTTGCTCACATTTTGGTTTTATTTTTTTACAAACGGATTTGTTCGCAACTAACGTTGCTCACGATTTAAAAAAGCGAAGGCCGTTAGGCCTGAGTAAATCCGTTTGTATAAACAAAAAACAAACAGCGAAGGCCGTTAGGCCTGAGCAAATCCGTTTGTAAAAACAAAGCCTGCCCCCGATTGAACAATTACATTGTTGCTACCATTATGCCGCTAAATTGTTGACGCATTGCCATTTTGGCGTTACAAGATTACGCTTTTTTTATGCCTGCATGCAGGCAGCTTTTTTCGTAACTCTAACTTTGTGATAGGTCTTATATGTATTCTACCCAGGATTTCAGAAAAAACCTCAAAATCGAAATCGATGGCGAACCCTATGTCATCGTCGAATGCCAACATGTTAAACCGGGCAAGGGCGTCGCTTTTGTCAAAACGAAATACAAAAGCCTCATTACCGGCCGCGTTCTCGAAAATAACTTCCGTTCAGGCGATACCGTTGGCAAACCTGACCTCGAAATCCGCAACATGGAGTACCTCTATAAAGAAGAAGATAAATATGTCTTTATGGATCAGTCCAACTACGAACAGGTCCACATCGAAGAAACCTTCATCTCTGAGGCTGTTCCTTTCCTGAAAGACAATATCGAAGTCGAAGTGCTTTTCCATAAAGGAAAACCCATCAGTATCGAACTGCCGACATTTGTCGTGCTCAAAGTCGTCAAATCCGATCCCGGTGTCAAAGGTGATACTGCACAGGGTGGCACCAAACCCGCCACACTCGAAACCGGTGCCACCATTCTCGTCCCCCTCTATCTCGAAGAAGGCGAGTATGTACGCGTCGATACGCGTACCGGCGAATTTGTCGAACGCGCTAAGGTATAACCAAATTTCTTCTGTAAATGATGAAAGCCCTGTGAAGGCGTACATGCGTCTGTGCAGGGCTTTTTTATTAATGCTGAATGCTGAATGCATAATGCATAATGAGCACACAAAACCAACGGTGAAATCTAAAGAACTTTGAACGCTATTGCATAATAATGCAGCACACCAAACCAATGGTGAAAATCAAAGAACTTTGAGATTGTTTTCTTCATTATGCATTATGCATTCTTCATTATGCATTCCAATAAAGGGCTTCTATGTTTGTAAAAGTCAACTACTGGCCACGCATTCTTCGCATGGCCATGCCCATCGTCATTGCCATGCTAACGCAGACGGCCATCAATATTCTGGATACCGTCATGGTTGGCTGGCTCGAACCGAGCTATGCCGTTGCCGGGCAATCTGCGCTTGGTTATTCAACGCCACTGCTTTGGCTGTTCGGCGGTTTTCTGAGTTCCATCAGTATCGGTACACTCGCCATCGTCGCAAGGCGGCAGGGCGAAGGTAACTACAAGCTCGCAGGCGGAGCTTTGACCAATGCGGTGGCTATTGCCGTCATTTCTTCTCTCCTGGTCGGCGGACTTGCCTATGCATTTACGCCGGAGATCTACCGACTCCTTATCGATAATGATGCCGTCGTTGCATTTGGCGTGCCGTATGCCAGATTTCGATTACTCGGCGTCCTGAGCATGGTGACGACAGCTGCCATCAAAGCCTTCTTTGACGGCACCAATCGAACGTATGTGCACATGGTCGCAGCCATCGTCATGAATTTTGCCAATATCCTGCTCAATTATGTCTTCATATTTGGATTCGGCCCCATCCCTTCATTCAATGTAGCCGGCGCAGGACTCGCCTCTTTGGTGGCCACATACATCGGCCTCTTCATTATGATCGGTTGGTCACTTGCACCTGTCATTCGAAGGAAATACCGGCTCTATCGCCCAAGTTCCTTCAATCCGAGGACGATGCTCAGCATCATCCGGGTTTCGGTACCCTCGGGAATTGCCAACATTTTTGTCATGAGCGGCTTCCTCATTTTCTTCAAAGTGATCGGCCTGCTCGATGAAGATGCCGTACAAAATCTCATTCTCAATATGAAAGCATACGCAGGAGAAGTCATCCCTGCATGGCTTCCTGCACAAAATGAGTGGATCGAAACAGCCCACGGATATAACAGTATTTGGACGACCGATTTAGCCATTTCCCTGGTACAGGCTCATCCCCCCATCTTCAGCTCGACATCCAATCTCATCGTGTCGATCATGTCGGTGTGTTTTATGGGCGCCATGGCATTCGGCACCGCAACAGCCTCGCTGGTTTCGCAGTCTCTTGGTGAAAAACGCCCCGAAGTTGCACAGGATTATGCTTTCGAATCGGCCAAAGTAGCCAGCATCATTTTTATAGCACTCGGTGCTTTCGTCTTTACCTGCCCCGAGATGATTGCCGGATGGCTTTCGAGTGTCGATGAAGTCATCGAAGTCACAGCCAGCATCCTGAGGCTTTTGGCATTTGGCATCCCCATCATCGCCACGGCCCTCATCTTTGCCCAGTCGCTCTTTGGTGCAGGTTGTACCAAATTCGTCATGATCGTCGAAGGCTGCCTGCATTTTATCTGCCTCATCCCATTGTCGTATCTCGTCGGCATTGTCATGGGCGGCGGTGTGCTCGGCATGTGGAGTATCGTCATTCTTTATGCCTCTGCGCTTGGAACCATTATGTTCGTCAAGCTCAAGTTCGGGGGCTGGAAAAAAGTCCAATTGTAAACGTGCCGTATTGCCGAAAGGCAATAGGCACGTGCGCTGGCCGTATTGCCATGCAAGGCAATAGGCCGCGCCCCAAACAATTAGCAATTAGCAATTAGGGCATTGCTCGATTTTACCCCTAAAAAATGAAGTTATATTTAGCTTTAGAGTGTTTTTGGAGGCTTGCATCCTAATTACGAATTACGAATTACGAATTACGAATTACGAATTACGAATTATGAACGTTCTTCACCCATAGCTTTAAACCTTCACTTTTGTTTTGCATACCAATTGCTCACTGCTAACTGCACATTGCTAATTAAGAACGCAACCCTGCTCATACAACGCAAATAACCATGAATATTTTGTAACAATATCGTTATAATGTAGAGTGTAGGGCGGGTTGCTTTTGTCTTTTTGATGGGGACGCTTCATGGCTGATACTGTTCTCGAGGGATTGCCCAATTATTTCGAACCGATCAAACTACTCGGCGAGGGTGGCATGGGGGTGGTGTGGTCGGTGCGCGATGTGCGCGTCAACAAGGTCGGTGCACTCAAAGTTATTCGGCAAAAAGCCGAAATGAGCAAGAATTCACTGACGCGTTTCGAACGGGAAATCCGCAATTTTGCCCAACTCATTCATCCTTATATTGTTCAGGTTTACGATGTCGGGCAGCTCGAAACAGGCGAGCCATACATTTTTATGGAGCAAGTCGAAGGCAAGCCGATTAATTCTAAAATGCTCATGAATCGGCCTTTTAGCGAGATCATGATGCTTATCGACCGAATTCTCGAGGGCCTCGACGAAGCGCATGCCAACAATTTAATCCATCGCGACCTCAAACCGGACAATATTTTGGTGACTGAAGACAGCGAAGGCAGGCTCATGCCGAAGTTGATGGATTTCGGCCTGGCACTGCGTGCCGACGAAAATGAGCTCCGCATTACTTACGACGGCATGGTCGTCGGAACACCGATTTACATGGCGCCGGAACAGGCTTGTGACGAGCATTACCAGATTTGCCCAGCAACCGATTTTTATGGGATTGGCTGTATTTTATATGAACTTTTTACGGGGGAACCGCCATTTACCGGAACGAATGCCGTCATGGTTATGGTGGCCCAGGCGAAGGAAAAACCCAAACCCTTCAAGCCCCTGCCCGAATTTTCCGAAGCCTCACGTCTGGCGAGTATCATTCATCGTCTGCTCGAAAAAATGCCGGACCGCCGCTACGAAACAGCAGCCGATTTGCGTGCAGCACTCCGCAGGCAGTTCCTCATTCGCGATGAACAGCTGTTCGGCACAATGGCCCTCAAAAATCGCGACACAGATACGGCTTTCGACGAACGCAAAGATGAGAATACCCCATTCATTTCGACGGCTTTGGCCCCCAAAACCTACAAAAGCATTCTCCCCGATTTGGGACATTGCAATTACAATTATTCGGTTTTGTCGCTGCGTTCCCCCTACTATGTCGGTCGTTCGAGCGCCAAATACCTCCTCAATCATTACCTCCGGGATGTGTTTCAGTGCCGTCGTACAGCGCTGACCATGATCACAGGAAAACCGGGCGTCGGAAAAACCCGTTTTCTCGAATCATTTACACAGGATTGCTACAAAAAAGGAACTGCGGCCTCCCTCCTCGTCGATGCATCTGTCTGTGAGGATCTTCAATTCGCCATATTTCGCGCGCTTTTTGCAAAACTCCTGCTCAAAACGCTGACCAAACAACAAGTCACGCTTGCACTCTGCAGATTTATGCAGACCGAGGATGAAACCGATTCGCGCGTGACTGCACTCGAGAGCATCTTCACTGCCGAACTGGAAAATGTCGAGCCTTCGACTAATAAAATGAATCTCGTATTTTGCGATATTTTCGCAAAATTGACGCGTTCAAGGCCGCTCGTTCTCTGCTTTGATAATGTCCAGCCGCAGCAGCACAAAGCACTCGCCGAAATTACCAAGGAAATTACGCAGCATCCGCTCATTAAAATGCCCATTCTCATCTGTATCGTCAACTCGACGATCAATGGCATGCCCACCGATCTCGAACTGACATTGGGCAATGAGAGTACCATCTGGCTGCGAAAGAGCATCGTCATCGACCCGCTGTCCAATACCGACATGCATCTGCTAATTACACAAAGCCTGGGCATTAGCGAGGAACTGTCCGGTTTTATCGCAAACATGTCTTCGGGAATGCCCCAAATCGCCGTCACACTTGCCAGACAATGGCAACTCGCCGGTTTACTCAGGCCTACCGAGAAAGGTTACGTCAGCGTTCAGCCCATCGATAGCCTGCCCATCCCCCGCGTCGTACACGAAGCCATTCTCAAACAGCTCAAACTCACGTTTGCCGAATATCCCAAAAACAGCTGGCATGCCGTCGCAGCCATTGCGGCATTCTTTGGCGAAGATTTCACGCCAAAACTCCTGGCACTGGCCATTGGATTTCTGCCAAACGCTCAAAAACTCATCTCACACAACACCTTTATCGCACTGGCATTGGCCAGTGGTGTGCTCAAAACACTCGACGAATCGACGCTGGCATTTGCAAACCCACTCATGCGCGATGCCATTGCTGCATCCCTGCAGGATTATGAGATCCAGGATTATCACTGGGCCATTGCACAGGCTATCCGTGAACAATCTTCCTCCATCAAAAATGAGCTGGCCATTGCACAACATCTCACCGCGGCCAATCAATACTACGAGGCATACCACTCCTATTATACACTGGCCAAACAGTACTATCTGTGCGGAGAATTCGAAAATTCAAAACTCAATGTCGAAAAAGCGTGCGACTGCATCAAACAGCACCTCGGCGCCGTTGACGCCAGAACGCCCGAAATCGCCGATCTCTGGTTCATCGAAAGTGCCATCTGCATCGAGCAAAATGACTACGATTCCGCTGTGCAGTACCTGCAATGGCTCGATTATTCCTGCCAGTTTTTGCCTGACCCAGAAAAAAAGGCTCAGCGCTATATTCTGCAGGCTCGACTCGCCCTGCTCGACAATGAAGAAGCCAATGCCATCCAGGCACTCAACGTCGCGATCAATATTCTGAACCAAATACCGGATCCACTGACCAAAGAACAGCTCGAGGTAAAATTCTCTGCACTCATGCTCCAGTTCCAGTTCGATGCATCGATCGGACAGATGTTTATCGATACCGCCAAAGCACTCAAGAATCCCATCTTTGTCGGACAGGCCCTGCTCGCACTGGCCGGTCAAATCGTCGGCACCGGCGATGTCGAGCGATGCAAACGCGTCCTCAATATGGCTATCGATATTTCACACAAAAATAGCGATACCAAAACCGAAGCGGCTGCCCTCCATCTCATGGCCGAAATCCACCGAAATGCTCCCGAAATCCGCTTGCAAACACTGTATGACGCCATGCGCGCCTACGAAAAAATCGGGGACTTCAAGATTCTGGCTCAGATTCACGCAGAGCTGGCCGATCTCCTGGAACCAACCGATCCCGACGAAGCACGAATTCATGCCCATTGGGGCGCTTTGCTGGATAGCTGATGGGCGCCGGCTATGGTGCTTCGCACCATACGCCTTGCGCTGCCGGCTATGGCAAGCCATACGCCGGCATTCTTTTACCACGGGCTGCGCTGCGCTCACCCACGGTTAAAATGTGTCGCCCCTGCGGGGCTCCCTGAATGTTACGCCCCTGCGGGGCGTACGAATCATTGAGAATGCCATTCATTCTCAATTATCAATTATCAATTATCAATTCTCCATTCAGCATTATGCATTCAGCATTAT
>DGWW01000191.1:0-975 GCA_002395385.1 Myxococcales bacterium UBA4248 | reverse complement strand
TCAGCATTATGCATTCAGCATTATCCATTCAGCATTATCCATTCTCAATTGCATTCAGTGGATGTTTCTTGGCACTCATGGCATCGGCCATAACCTTATTGTGGGCAACGGCCGTGAGCTGTGCACAGATCGAGATGGCGACTTCAGTTGCCGAATTTCCGCCGGTATCGATGCCAATCGGCGCATGAACTTTGGCCAGATCCTCGCGAGCAATGCCCTCGTCCATCATGGCCTTAAAGATATGCGACAATTTGACCGATGAACCGATGCATCCCACATAGCGCGGTTCAAGTTCTGGGCGCCTCAGAATGCCCTCGAGACAAGCCCTGTCCCCGGTATGCTGATGCGTAACGATGACGAAATAGGCATGCTTTGGGAACGGCGTATTGGGAATATCTTCGTAGGGTGCACATATCCCATGCATGGCACCGGGATGTCCTTCGATCGTCGAATAATCGGGACGATCATCGTAGACCGTGACATTAAACCCGACATCATTGGCATACCGAGTCAATGCCGTCCCAATGTGGCCGCCGCCAAAAATGACGAGCGTCGGCCTCGGGATGATGGTTTCGATGAGAATATCGGCATTGCCGCCACACCCCACACCATCCTTGTCGTTAAAATCCTCATGACAGATGCGGATAGGCTCATGGGTCCGAAGCATTTCGAGTGCTTCGTTGCGCATTTTATATTCGACACCACCGCCGCCAATCGATCCCACGATTTTTTTATCCTCGGTCACGCACATTTTAAAGGAGGTGCGCGCCGGCGCATTGTGACTGGCATTCAGAATGGTTACCAGCGCAAACGGCGTTCCTGCCGCCTCAAGACTGGCCAAATATTCATAAAAGTTCATAGCACTCCTTTATATGATAGGTCTTTGTTCTGTGGCACATTATGATGCATTAGCAGTTAGCAGTTAGCAGTTAGCAGTTAGCAGTTAGCAGTTAGCAGTTAGCAGTTAGCAGGTAG
>DGWW01000286.1 GCA_002395385.1 Myxococcales bacterium UBA4248 | reverse complement strand
GCCGAATCGATGGTAAAATCCGCCTCACGACCGGCCTTTTTGACCAGGTCTTTCATGATGAATTCAGCCATGGGGCTGCGACAAATATTGCCGTGACAGAGAAAGAGTATTTTCATGATGTCAAATGCGATTGTTCTCTGTGACTTATTTAATGTGACTACTCAGCCGCCAGCCTTGTTGTTTTAACAAACGGATTTGTTCGCATCTAACGATGCTCATTTTGGATAATGCTGAATGCTGAATGCATAATGCTGAATGATAAAAGCTTTATTAAGGCATTTGTCTAAAGGATTGAGTTTGATATCATTCAATATTATCTTAGATTTTTACAAACGGATTTGTTCGCATCTAACGATGCTCACTTTCTTCTAACCTTTCATTACTAGTCACTCAAATGTCATTCGATCAGGACGAAAAACATCCGCCAAGGCGGCGAAAAAAAGAAGAAACCTTTGAACTGGAACAACCCGTCAATGCGGGCGATCCCACGATATCGAGCATGTCGGAGCGCAAACTGTGTGATTCGCTGCGTCCGATGGATTTTGCGAGTTATGTGGGGCAGCGTGCGGAGGTGAGCAATATCCAGGTGTTTGTCAAAGCTGCGATGATGCGTCAGGAGCCGCTTTGCCACTTGTTATTGTCGGGACCGCCGGGATTGGGCAAGACGACGATGGCGCAGATTTGTGCGCATGAGCTCGGCGTGAATTTTAAGGCGACCTCGGGGCCAGCCATCGAAAAAAAAGGGGATTTGGCTGGGCTTTTGACTTCGCTCGAACCACGGGATGTGCTTTTTATCGATGAGATCCACCGGCTCAACGCCGTCATCGAAGAGAATCTGTATCCAGCCATGGAGGATTTTGCCTTCGATGTGGTGATTGGCGAGGGGCCTGGTGCGCGGTCGATCAAACTGGATCTGGCGAAGTTTACGTTGATTGGTGCGACGACGCGTCCCGATTTATTGACGAATCCATTGAGGGATCGTTTTGGCTATACGGCATGGCTCGAGTATTATTCGCCTGAGGATTTGGCACAGATCGTCCATCGTTCGGCGAAGTTGCTGGGAATTGCGATCGATGAAGATGCGGAGCTCGAGATCGGCATGCGCAGCCGGGGAACACCGCGCGTTGCGAATACATTGTTGTCGAGGCTTCGGGATTTTGCGAATGTCCGTGGGGAGCATGTGATTTCGAGAAAACTGGCGGACGAGAGTCTGACGATGCTCGGGGTAGATTGTGCCGGTTTTGATCGCACGCATCGTCGATTTTTGCGCACCATCATTGAGAAATTTGATGGCGGCCCCGTGGGTCTTAAGACGCTGGCGGCAGCAACTGGCGAGCATGAGAATACGATCGAGGATGTATACGAACCCTATTTGATTCAGCAGGGATTTATCCAGCGGACGCCGAGCGGCCGCATTGCCACGCGGCGTGCTTACGAGCATTTGGGGGTAGAACCGCGTATGACATCGAACCAAAGAGGATTGTTCGGGGAATGAGGGGGGGGGAGAGGTAAACGGTTTCATGGATATCAGTGAAGAATATAAAGAGCAGCATGGTTTTACGCCCGAGAAAATTGCCGATACAATGATGGCATTTTATGAAAAAATAGACGCTTTGAGTACCAGAATTGAATCGCAGTTGGCGGAGCATGGCATGAAACTGACCTGTCATGCGGGATGTTGTGCCTGCTGTCGGGATGAATTGACCGTCACGCGGGCGGAAGCTGCCGTTATTCGAAAGCTTTTTCCAACGATTGGTAAAGAAAAACCGCATGCCCCCGGTGCGTGTGTTTTTTTGGATGATAGGGGATTGTGCAGGATTTATGCGGCCAGACCCTATGTTTGCCGTACCCACGGTTTGCCACTGCATTTATCGATCCCCAGGGATGAAGCCATAGAACTTGGAATGGTCAATCCCGAGGATGTGCCCGAGGATGCTGAGATTGAATTTCGTTCGATTTGCGAACTCAATCATGAGCACATCGATGTCGAGGCATTGCCCAATGGAATGGTCTTGTCTTCGGAGATTGCGGAAACACAGTTGGGACTTATGGAACTGTGTACATTTGGAGAAGAAAAACGTATCCCAATGCGGTCATTTTTTTTGAGTGATACATGACATAATGGTGAAAATTGACACATTTGGAGTATTAGATTAAAAATAAACTGTCTCTATGGACAGAGAAATAATTTTATTTCTCGATGTTTATTTCTTTTAGAAAAACTTAAAATGCAGAGTATTCCAGAAGTCGGTACATTACTTGCAGATCGCTACTATATCGAAGAAATCGTTGATACTTGTGGTGAGACGGCAATTCTGAAGTGTGTGGACACACGTCTGGAAGTTGTGTGTGCAATTAAGCTGTTAATAGGGGATGATGAGGCACCGGATTGGTCTGAGAGGCGCAATTATTTTATAGATGCCTTTAGAAAGCAGGCGCGACTGAATCATCCTAACATTATTCATGTCGTCAACATTGAGCTTCGTGGTGAACGTACGTTTGCCGTGATGGAGGCCGTAGAAGGTTTTACGCTGGAGCAATATCTTGCGAATACGACATTGACGCCAAAAGAAGTCACAGAACTTTTTTTGAGCATCGTGGATGCAGTTTCGATGGCGCATGGCAGCAAGATTATGCATAAGGGCATTAATCCGCACAATATTATGCTTTACCAGCAGGATAATCGCCTTTCTCCGAGGATACTCAATTTTGGCACACATCGTGAAACGAAACGGCTGGATCCGATCAAGCATTTGCCATTTCTTTCGCCTGAACAATTTGAGAATTATGAAAATGCCTATCCGGCATCCGATGTATATGCCCTTTGTGCAACGATGTATTTTGCCTTTACGCGCAGAGGTCCCTGCGTTTGTGAAGACTATTCAAAATACATGGAAGTTTTTGCACAAAACAAGCGCAAAATCCTTTTCCCGGGAGATATTCCGCCTGAGTTTTCCGAATTGATTAGAACGGGATTGAGTCTTCGTCCTGAGCAGCGTTTTATGAATGCAGGCGCTTTGCTCAAGGCGCTCAAGAAAATTGGATCAGGTTTTCAGCTGAGTGCCAATTTAACCATAGAGGCTTCCAAAAGCCGTCCTAATTTAGCGGCAGTGACGCCATCACATAACTTTGTGACGGAAATGCAATCGGGCGGTTTTACCTCTATTCCCCCTTTGTCGACGTTAACCCCGTCGCAGCCACTTGTTCCGCGTGTGCCGACGGGTAGTTTTACGACATCGGCACAGATATCGGTCAGCAATCCTCAGCCTTCTTCGACATCTCAGAGCATTGTTGCACCCAGTGTCGAAGACATGTATTCATCTGGCGGTTCAGGGCAGATCTTGTCCATTCCGTCAGATTGTCATTTGTCTCCCAGGCTGGAAAAAATATATCGAATCATGCGCATTGACAGCATTCTGCCCCATGCCATGATTGGCGTTTTATCGACTATCAGCCATCCGGATTTACAGTTCGCTTTTAAAATGCTTCGCCTTGACGGAGACATTGAGCGTGCCGTATTTGCGGAAGGCGTCCGAAGAACGGATATCCTGTCGAAAGACAACAATTCCTTCGAAAAAGTGATTGAATGCTATGCGGATGAGGGGCTTTTTGTCATGCCCGAGGTGGAACATTTCTCATTGAAACAGAGCATTCTCAATGAAGGTGCTGTTCCTGTGAGAATGGCCGTTCATATTGCAATTTTGATTGCCCATGCAATGAATTATGCGCATCAGAATGGCTTTGTGAATGGCAATCTCAAACCCACCAATATTCTGTTTGAGGAAAACAACGGCAGACTGGCACCAGTTATCTATGATTTTGGCCAGAGATTGTATGTGAGTGATGTGAGTCAACTCAATATGACGGATCTTCCTTATATTGCTCCTGAGTTGGCGTTTAACTTACAGAATACCAACGCTCAGGCGGATATTTATTCATTTGGCATCATGCTGATTGAAATGTTGATTGGCAAATCGGTCTATCAATCGAATGATATCCGGGATCTGCAGGAAGAAATCAGACAATGTCAGGCAGTTCCCAATACAGATAACTGGTGGGAAATGTTCCCAAAACCTCTGGTTCAGGTGATTCATTGGTGTACGAATTTCGATACATCGCGCCGATATCTGCATTTTTCGGATTTGCTGCGTGACCTGTATCTCGTCCATGAACAATTGAAGGGATAGTATTTCTGTGAGGCGTCGTGGTTTTGCCGTTTTGGTGGCTTTAGTTTTGGGGACATTGTGTCACCCGTCGTATGCGGAAGAACCTTTTTATGCCGATTCATCACTTACGGTGATGTGGCCGGATGGCGTTTCCCATAAGGATTGTGATGCCGCTTTGGCTGCGCGTATCGGGGGAACCTGTATTCAGCTCGGGGAAGATGGCAGCCAGGGCGCTGTATTTCTCACGATTCATGATGGGTATCAGTTGGGAAGCGAGTCGTTGCTTCAGGCGCATTTGGATTCCTCACAGGAGGCGCTTGCCGATATCCCCCGGGTTCAAGTGATGCAGACCCGCATTTTGAGTACGCAGCCGCTCGTAGGAATGATGGATGTCCTGCGCACGGATGGAACGCTTTCTGCCATCGAACGACTGAAAGATGCCCCGGTTCGACAGACATCCCTATTGATTCCAGTTGGAAGCCGACTCGCTCAAATATTTGTCTATTTGCCATTTGAGGGGGATGATGCCATGGCTATGTATTCGACTTTGGTCGAGTCACTGGTGTCCGGTATTAAAGTACTGGAGCCACCCATCGTTCCGGAATACAAATCCGGTGGTACATCCGAAGGCGCTTTGGCACTCATGCCCAGAGCTTTGCTGTGGGGGGGATTGATTGCGATGGTGATCATTGCGGGGATCGTTATTTCGAGCATTCGAAGACGAAAACAGCGCGAATAGATGGTAGACGGTAACTGTTCAGCCGGGGCTCTGCCCCGTACCCCGCCAAAGGGCTTTTGCCGTTCGCAATATCAAATCCGCTTCGTTTCCCGCACCTGTCGGTGCTCCAACTTGCGCATTTGATTTGCTCTCGGTGCCCTCAATTCGCACCGTTC
>DGWW01000312.1:7566-33803 GCA_002395385.1 Myxococcales bacterium UBA4248 | reverse complement strand
GGGCACCGAGAGCAAATCCAATGCACAAGTTGGAGCACCGATAGGTGCGAGAAACGAAGCGAATTGGATATTGCGAACGGCAAGAGCCCTTTGGCGGGGTCCGGGGCAGCGCCCCGGCTGAGCAGTAACCCTACGTCCGTTTCCCTCATTCCATAGGGCAGGCGATTGGCGTGTACCAATACGATGCTGTTGTATTATAGTATATAACGGTTCCCCGAATGCTTGAGTCTTTGTTCTCTTTCATCCTCTCGGATTTCCTGTCGAACCGTTTTATAGTCGTCTATTGCCCGCTGCTTGATTTCGGCAAGTGCCTGTTCATTTCGCTTCCCGACGAATGGGTCATATTTTCGTTGGATTGCAGGGGACGTTTGAATCGCTTTTTTATTATTTTGGTTCGATATATCCACCACATAATCGTATCTATAAAGATCATGAAGCGGGATGGGAAAAGGCATGCTGTCTACGTGTTCTAAGCCGTGGCTATCGCGATAAATCTGATATAGAATGGGGAGTGGCATGCCAGGTTCGTAATGTCCTTCGGGTTCGATATAGGTAATATATTCCCGATAGAGATCTTCTTCTTTTTCGTCGTCGGGAGGATTGAATTTATACAGTATTCTAAAATGCGGGTAATCGAGAAAAATATGTCTTGAGCTAAAGTGCATCGTTTTGACTTTCGACTTTAGCATTTTCATTGTGATATAATCTTTGTTTGCGGGGATATATTGGACATCGGTAATAGTTGCAATCGTCTTGCGACCATTTTTGAGGAGTTCAGTGTACTTTCGCTGTGCAAGGAGATGGGGTTTTACCTTGCTATAATCCGGATGATTTTGGAGTTCTTCGGTCAAAGCTTCTCTTTTTTGAGACGAGGATGCTTGGGATAATTCTGAAATAAAGTAGTTCGCATCTTTTTTGTGACGTTTGTCATAATAAAATATAAAGACATCGATGGGCGACATGACGCGACAACATATAAGAAAGGGAGCCCATCCGATTGTGAGGACGGAGAATACAAATTTAAAATAACCGTGTGAGCTAAAAAAGTTGAGGAGTCCGAAGGTTAATATACTGGCGAATATAAATGTTGCGATCAGAATGCCTGTATAAACGGGAACATCAGTTTTCCCCTCATACCGAGCGGTTTGTGGCTTATTTTTAACATTGGGTTTAGCATTGAGATAGGCCAACGGAACATTTCTGGGTGTTTGATCGCTGAGAGCCTGCCAGAGGTCGAGATTTCCTGCTTCACAGATAGAAGCGACATTCCACAGTTGTTCGTCGTATCTTTCGTGCGATATCTTTCTGACATCGACATTATCGTTGCTCTGATAGTTGGCGAGCATAAACCGCCTGAACCGTGAGCGAATGACATCGTAAAGAACGAGTCTGTTTGCGGCAACAGGGTCGAGCATGAGTCGAAGTGTGTCGACGAGTGGCGTAGGCATATTTTGCAGATCGGGTTCAAAGATGAGCCTGAAATCTTTGACGGGCATGTCTGCCGGTGATTTCCCAGAAAACATATAGACAGCAACCGCAGCCAAAGAGTAGATGTCGCTGGCAGGGACGGGTTTTCCCATGAGCTGTTCGGGTGGCATATATCCAAAAGTGCCAGCAACTGTCGACCCACCGCTTTGAATTTGTGGGTTGGCGACGGCACCGAAATCGATCAGGTAAACTTTGTATTGATCGGTTTCGGTTGGCTGAAGCAGGATATTGGATGGCTTAATATCTCTGTGTATGATCGGTGGGACATGACTATGCAGTGCTTCGAGTATATCGACGAGTTGCAAAAGAATATTGTAGGTCTGATTTAAACTCAGGTGTCGTCCACTTTTGAACATATCAGCGATGGAGCTGCCATGAATGTATTGTTGAACAATGAAGGAGCATGGTGGATTTTCTTCCATGCAGTCGATTGCCTCGATGAACTGTACAACGCCATCCATGTTCAGTTTGGAAAGAATGTCAGCTTCTCTGTGAAAGAGTTCATATTCTTTCCATGTTTTGACGGATTCGATGTTGAGCTGCTTGATGGCGACCTGCATTTGATCGGACAGGCGTTTGGCGAGAAAGACCTTGCCCTGAGTTCCCTGACCGATTTGTCGTATAAACCGATATTTGTTTTTGAGCGGTCCGGGGGTGATATCCGGGGAGACAATTTTGGGAGATGATATTGTCACTTGGATTATTTGGGGTTGAGTGGATGAATACAAAGATGGTGTGCATCGCGTATCGCAGATAGCGATGCACAAAAAAGCCGCGTATGACGTATGTCATAGCGGCTTAAAACTATCATTCATATATACAAAACTAGCTGCGAATCGCTTTTTTGGCTTTGGATATATCAATGCTGAGCAAAACATTCAGTCTTGGGTTATCGGGATTGTACTGTACCTGGCAGGGAATTGGCAGCTGGAAAAGTTCCTGCTGTTCAGACGGTAGGTTTTGAACAGGATAGAGGCCTGCCCACAGACGTCCTTTTACAAAAAATCTGTCTTTGCTTCGGAAAGTATATTCGACACATTTGGTGGAATGCATTGAATAGGCACGGACCACGCCGGGAACGGTAACCCATCGGCTGTTTGGCGTGTAGTTATTGGAACTTCCGGACAGGAAAGCGAGAATCTTTTGTCCAAAGGTTTTCTTTTCTTCGACGGGGAGGCCTTCTTCTGGTTTGTAGGAAGGCGACAGTCCTTGAATGACATAATTAATTTTTGTGATAAGGTCTTCGGCATTCGCCGGACGTTTTGAGCGCTCGGGTTGAAGCATCATGCCCAGGAGTTCGCGCATATTGGCGGATGTGTTGGGGGCATATTCGTTGAGTGCGTCTTCGTATTTGAGTTTGAAAACGTCAGCGTCCAGCTCGTAAGGCGGCTTGCCGGTGAGCATGTGCAGTGCAGTTGCACCGAGTGCATAAAAGTCGGACTGCGTCTCGCATTCACCGAGCATCTGCTCGGGGGCCATGTAACCGTAAGTACCTGCGATGGTCGAACTACCGGATTTGTTCTGAGGGTTGGCGACGGCACCGAAGTCGATGAGATAAGGGTTCAGGCGGACATTTTCGATATCGACGCCTTCAGGCATTTCGCAGAGAATGTTGGAAGGCTTGATATCACGGTGGATGATGGGGGGTGTATAGACGCTGTGCAGTGAATGCAGGATTTCGGCGACATGCAGTATGAGCTTAAGTGTTTCGGATTCGGTAAAAATGCGGCCTTTGTCCAGATAAGTCTGGATAGCAGGTGCATCGATATATTCCTGGACGATAAAACACTCACCGCCGGCTTCATCTGTATTTACGCTTTGGTAGAACTGAGGGACGCCCTGAATGCGGACACTGGCGAGGACTTCAGCTTCGCGTTTGAAGAGTTCAAAACTTTTGAAGTTTTCACTTTGTGAAAGCTTGAGTGCCTTGATGGCAACGAGCTGGCCAGTCTGGCGGTTTTTAGCTTTCCAGGTTTTGCCGTTTGCACCTTCACCCAGCAGTGCAATGTAACGGTAGTCAAAAGCCAGAATTTCTGGGGTTTCGATGGTTTCGGGAGTTTGTGTTTGCGGATTAAGTTCGTCTGTCATGGCTCAACTATTCTGAAATAGGCATGCGTTTACATCTTGCATCCTCATAAGGATACATAAAAGAGAGTAACATATTTTTGATTATTGTAAAAGAGAATTGGAAGGTTACCTTTTAGACCCGATGAGCGTCGTCCTCTGAGCTTCATCGACGGCGAGGCAGAAGTTGCGGAATTCAGGATAATCTTTGACTTCGATGCGCTGGGGGAGGATTTGAATGGATTCGGAGAGTTCAAGATCTTTGCCCTGAATTTTGGTGTGTCGTGTAAACTTTCCGTATGGCGTTTCGATGGTGATGTCTGTCAGTGTTTCGGAATCCCAGGTATAGCCTTCGGGTGCATGCATAATGAGTTTTCTGTGTGAAAGACTGTCTGAATTGATCAGCACGGGGTATTTTCGGGTTGGCAGCTGTGCGTACTGCTTGACGAGGTTATAAGCGAAAATTTTGGATAAGACTTCAATTTTATTATCCGAAACACCCGAGAGACTGGCGATATCAAAATCATAATAAAGCGTGAGAGGTTTGTTTTTATCGTCGAGATTTTCATTTTCGAGACGCGTCAGTTCGATGCGGCCATAGCTGTTGGCTAGACTGTTTTGGATGACCTGTTTGGATTTGTCCTCATCGTTTTTAAGGGTATTGAGGAAATTGCGCATAATAAGTGCGCGCGTCCCTCGCATGATTTCCTTCGATTTGGCTTTGGCTGATCCATCTTCCTTTAAATCGTATTCGATTTGGATGGAGGCGCTGAGTTCATCGAGATTTTCTGTTCTGGATTTAAAGATTTCTCGACTGGGATCGAGTGGTATGACCTGTTGGTTTTGAAAATCCAGGCCGAGATAATCGAAGGGCACAAAATCTTCGGAAGGTTGTGCGTATGCAGGTCCTTTTTCGGTTTCGACGACGAGCATGGTGGCATAGGCCGCATTGTACTGCGAAGGCAGCTTTTCGGCATTTTTAGGGGCAATGACCGATTTGACGAGTGCAAAATAGCTGGGGATTTGGGCGATATCGTAGAGTGCTTTGAGCGTCATAATGCGCGATCCGACGCCGCGCGTTACCGATTGTGTGGCCGTTTCGTTGTCGGTATTTTGTACGGATTCGCTCTCGTCAATGCTCTCGATAACCTGATCGTAGATAAACTGTGCATGCTGCCATACCGAATCATTTTCGGGCATGCCGATCTTATCGTAAAATCGCTGGACATAAGGGGTAATTCTGCTTTGCCGTGTCACGGTTTCGTAGAGACCTTTGCGAATGACATCCCACGAATAGTTATGATAGACTTGGATATTGGGAATGACATCGAATCCAGAAGGTGCGCGCGGTTCGGTGATGAATACGGGGATATTCTCGCGCTTTGCTGAACAGCGCATATAGTCGCCCACGGGGGCGCAGCTTTGTGTAATCTGGTTTTCCGGACCTGATTCAATGATATCAACCTGCCAGTCTTTGGGATATTCAAAGATATACTCGGACTTAACCAGCGGGCTTTGATCGGACCCATAGAAAAATGTATCTGTGATGACCCGAGGAGCATAGTTGGATATATTGGGCTCAAATGTGAGGTATTCTATTTCGACATAATCGCCGATATCCAGATTTGGGGCGGTAATGGATTGCTTAAAGTCGATAGATTCGGGCTCGATAACTTCGAATGTATTATCTTTGATAGTTCTTATCTTTAGGATGGCTGCATCCTGCGGAAGGTAGATTTCACCGACTTCGTTTTTGCCTTCTTTGCTGAGTACACGGGAAATTTGGTGAGTCAAACCGAGTTTGGCACCATTGGGATAGATATGTGTGGCAGCATAATCGAGCAACATGACCGATCCGCCGGCATCATTTCGATTTTGATTTACATAATCCTGAATGACTTTAAAGGTGTCGATACGCAGGTCTTCAAAGGGCTTTTTGCCTGTGATTTGCCATTCGAAATTGCGGTATTCCTCGATAGAAGGATAAATAAAAAGGAGTTTTTTTAATATATTTTGAGCTTGTTCATCTTTTTTTTGTGCACGCAATTTGTCAATGAGACGCAGTGCAACTTCGGATGGTACATCGGGATAATAACCATTCTGAACGTCTTCGAGATGATCGAGAAACTGTCGCGAAACCAGGTCGGGATTTTCATCGGCAGCATCTACGAGTGCTTCGAGTTTGAGCGAAGCATCATTGGGATAGGCCGCAGAGAGTTGCTGTACAGCTCGTTTCCATCGTTTGCTGTCTATGTTGTATGGGGTGTCATTGCCCTCTTTTTTGGCATAGGCATGTATGATAGATGGGCATGATTGAAGTGATTTGGGGAGAGCATCGAAAGCAGTATATTGGTGTTTTCTGAACTGAACGGCCAGCGCACGTGCATTGAGTCTGCAGGAATCGGGTGATTGCTCAGCAGCCTTGATTGTATATTCATCGGAAATTTCAGGCCAGTCCAGATTTTTGGCTAATTCAGCAATGATGGTCGAAGTATCGGCATTCTGTGGCAGTGAGGCTTTGGACGCGTTCCAGCTGTCAAGTGCCTGTTTGGGCTGATTTTGTTTGATAAATTCGAGTATGAGCAATTCACTTGCCTGGACGAGTTGGGGGGCGTTTTCTGTGATATTTTTGAGAATGTGGATTGCATTTTCACTTCGGACTGAGGCGTCGAGATCGGCGTCAATGCGGTAGCGCATGGCTTTCCAGTACTGAGCTATGTAATCATCAGGATTATGCTCAAGCTGGGATTGTATGAGGCTGTCTGCAATTTGTGCATTGCCATCATACACGGCGAGCATGGCACCAATCCAGTTATGGAGCGTATCTGAACTTTTGGGTGGATTTTGACTGCCTATGACATAAGAGAGATCGATCGGTTGAATTTTTTTGACGGATTTTGAGTCAGGCAGTGCACCAGAGCGATTGTCGAGTTCGGTGACATTTGCAAGGAACTGATTGGCCTGTGGCAGAGTCATATCTGCAGGTGCCAGCCACAGAGAGATGTGTCTTGTCGAAGCATTGGCCGCATTGAGGCCAAGTTTGATGCGGATGAGGTGTTCTCCTTTGGCGAGTGACATGCGAACTGCTTGAATCTTATTTTGTCCGATCTGATTGGCAGTCCTGATGAGCACTTCGTTGCCATCCATATCTATTTTATAAAGTTGTGTGGCATGCACAATGAGCATGACATCAATCTTATTGTCAACATTTATGCGAGTTTCTGCAGTATAAATGCCGGTTTTTGCAGCAGACATGGTGGTGACATTTTCTTTGGGATATTGGAAGGGAAGGAGTTTTTTTCCGTCAACTTCGTAGCTGTCTGCGAGAACAGGATCGGCATCGAATACCTGATCGCTTGCAAAACCTGTATAAAGATAAGGGCTGAAGGGGCCAAACCATTGCCATTGTGTAAGTGCCAGAGCCGTAGGATGTTTTAATTCTGCCTGTTTGGCAGTGCTGCGCATGGCTTTATTTTGCAGCACCACCAGGCGTGCCGCGGCATAGGGATCTGATGTTCGTAGAGATGCAATTTTTTCCCAATTAAAAGGTTCTAGCGTCGAATCTGCGAGTACAATCATGCGGGCTATGGCGGCCGCTGTGAGTGAGTTTTTAGGGTTTGCCAGTACAAAGTCCGAGAAGCGATCGATGGCGACGGCATTCATTCCCTGGAGGGCAGCAATTTCGGCATAAAGATAAGCGGCAGCTGGATTGGATGCGCGAAGAGCGGGAATGAGAGCATCTTCGGCTTTTTGCAGGTTTCCGGAGGCCATGTCATCGACGATGGATGTTATGTCTGACGGAGTTTGCCATGTTGACCATGTGCCTTTGGATACTGTTTGTGTGGTGGCACATCCAAGGGCAAATGAGGAAAGTACGATCGCGAGAATGAATGAGAATTTTTTCATGGGTCTGTATCTGGAGGGTGTTTGTAATTCGAAAACAGTGCGAGGGCGTATGCGGCACGCATAGCCCGAGCGGCGACGCGTATGCAATAGCGGCGCGAAACAATTAACAATTAGCAATTGGATTGGCATCACGGGCGCTATTGTAGAAACTCTGAACGAAGCAATTCTTTAGAAATCGGCTAAAGTATGTCGATAGCCAATTGTGCGCAGCTAATTGCCCATGGTAATGCGGTACTGCGTGTTGAGTCTTCGATCAAATTTTTGGATAAAATCGAGGTATTGTGCGTATTTTTCGGGTGGAACCTTGATGGTGTCCAGTGCGATTGTTACTGAAGTGATGAGCTGGTTGTTTTCGAATTTTGCCGCGATATTGTAACTGCCAAACTCGCTATTTTCGGAGATATCCGCAGGCAATGTGATTTGAGCTCCGGGCGGCAATTGAACGGTAAAGACCTGTTCGAAGGTAATGGGTGAGACCTGAATAATGGGCGTACGTCTCGTTGCGGATGGTGCGAGCATTTGGGCGAGTCGCGAAACGCTGATGGTTGGGTGGATGAGCCAGGCATCGCCATCGGTTTTGACGATATCCGAGAAGGATGTTTCGGCGGTAAATTTGACCTGTACGTCCTTTTCGAGATCGCTGAGGTCAGAGAATTCGTAGCTCTCGATGTGTGAGCCAGGAATGCTGTACGCGATTTCGGATTCGAGGCGTTCCTTTTGGAGTGAGTCAATCTGGTATCGTTCTCGATAACTCGGTGCAAAGAAGCCGGAATAGACAGCATCATCGGTATAGGTGATTTTTGATTTTTGAGGATCGGTCAGGTCGAAATGCCACTGATGTTTTGAAATGTTATCTGCAGCTTTGGAGACGGGAATTTTTCGCAATTCATAATGCGCATTTTCGTCGACGATAAAGACGGATGCATCCTGGTCGAGTGCGGGAAGTTCGCGTGTACCACTGAATTCAGCCGTCCCATCGATAAAGAGATCAAATTCGGGGACGTAGGCGATAGCATGGTCGAACAGGTATGGATTGGGCAAATCCATAGCAACATCGCCATTTTGCCGTGTTCGGACGAGGACAAATTTTGTGGGGATACCCGCTTCTTCGAGCATAACTTTGAGCAAACTTGCTTTATCTTTGCAGTCACCAAAACGGCGTTCGAAGACCTGGGATGCAGGGTAGGGTTTGTGTCCGTGAATGCCGAACTCGAGTGCAACGTAGCGTGTCGATTTGACGACGAAGCTATGAATTTTCTTGAGTTTTTCGAAGTTATCGGTGAGTCCTTCGGTGAGTTTTTTGACTTCAGCGCGAATGGCTTCGTCAGCTTTCCATTGTGGGGCAGCAAGATCGACGTACCAATCGGCCATTTGCTGCCATGAATCGAGCGATGAAATGAGGAGGAATGGCATGACTTCGGTTGCGCCTGGCATTTTGTCTTCGGACAGGAATCGCGGTGTGTCTTTTTCTTCGTAAGAAGTGATGCGCAAGCCGTCTTTCTCTGTGACCGTTCCCGAGATGGATTTGCTGCCTGCAGGGTCGCTTTTGAACAGATGGATGGGGATGGATTCTGGGGCGATGACGGTATAGCGAGACCACTGTCGATTGAACCATGTCTGAAGCTGATAAACATCACTGAAGAAAGCAATGCTGCTGGAGGCGCGCTGCATTTGTGTGCGTTTAAAGCGGTATTCGATGCGGTCACCGATGGCGAGGTCGGGAACTTCAATGACAATTTGACGCTGGTCGTAGTACATGCGGATGGATTCATCCGCCATGTTGAACTCTGATGTATTGTAGAGTGTTCGAACTGAGCCGTCCTTTTTGGTGGTGGTTACAGAGATAATTTCAAGTTTTTCGTCGGATGGTGAATAATTGATGGGCATGGAACGCACCGATTTGAGTCCCTGTTCATCGAGAATTTCAAAAGCAATCTGATTGAATGCCGATGAAAGCCCATTGGGAAGAATACGCACGACGCGGTTGTCTAGCAGAGAGACGAGTCCGGTGGCTTTGAGATCGCGATTGGCAGGAATATCTTTGATGATATACGGCGTTTCGAAGGATGTATCCTCCTCGTTTGCCGTTTGTTCATCCGCCATGTGATTGAGGGATTTGTACATGGATGCACGCTGAGCAATGGATTCATTCTGAGGAAGCAGCCGTGCCATCATCTCGTATGCAGAAACGACTTCGGCCGTCTGGCCTGTATGAATACAGTGTTCCGCATAGATGAGCCATCTTTGTGGATCATTGACTCGCTGGGTGAGGTAGAGCAGATACCAGCTGTCGGCATCGGCGTTAAAACCGGCCGATTGATAGGCCGTTTGAAGGGATTGCGAATTTTGAACGCGTTTTGAATCCGTTCCATACTCTGTGAGTGTTCGCAGCCAAAAAGCCCAGAGATAATCATCATAGGGATGCCGATCGAAGAAGGATTGCACTTCTTCCTGAATATGTGCCAATTCTCTGGCGAGTGTGTTGTCGTCGTTTGCAGAAACGGCGCGACGCAGGTGCATGTCGAGAATATCGACGAGATACGCGGAGGCATTTTTTTGGTGCGCGTAGAGCTTTTCGAGCATTTCCCGATATTTGGATTGATTTTTGGTATCCTCGAGCGATCCCATGACGAGCGGCATCAAATAGGTTTCGCAGTTGGGACAGGTTTTGAGATCCATTTTTTCGAGTGCGGTCAAGGCTTGCTGATGATTGAGCTCTGCGAGCGCCAGGATTTTTCTGCGCAAAGGCTCATAATCCGGGTGAGGTGGTTTGCTGAGCAATTCTTCCCGAATGGTTGGCCACTCATCGACAAAGCGTGCCCCTCGGTCGCCCTGTTGTTCAGAGGCAAGGATCTTTTGCCGCGCGTAGAGAATGCGCAACTGAGGACCGCGAACAATTTTTTGCATTGCCGGTGTAAGAAATTGCAGGCTCTTGGAGGGATCATCGAGCGCAAGCATGGCAATCTCGAGTTCCTGGGGAGAGAGCTCTGACATGGCGTCGATATCCGAGAGCAGGAGGGCGTTCATCTGACGTTGAGCATCTTCGGAAGACAGAATTTCGCGGGCGATGAAAGCTTTATCGACGTTAGAAACCTCGGGATCATCGAGCATTTGGGCCAGCGTGGATTTTTCTGAGTTTTCGACTCTGGCATCGTCGAGCGCACCGGAAACAATTGGATTCTCGAGATCAATTGTAAATGACAGAGGCTGACGTGATTGTGCATCCGTGAGAAAAACATAAAATGCCGGTTGGTCTTCGAGTGCGGCTACCTTGAGAACGAGAATATTCTCGCCAGGTTTTAGTTCTACCGGGAAACGGTCGCCATATTTGGGCACGGGGATGGCACCTTTTTCAAGATTTTCGAGCACTTTGTGCTGATTGAGCCAGGCAACGACCGGTGTCGTCGATGGAATTTCGAGGTTAGCTTGAACGGGCTTGTCACCAGGAATGATGATTCGCGTTGCTAAAAAATAGGTCACATATCCGGGATTGTGGAGACACTCCTGAGGCAGAATCACCCCCGTATGTCCGGTGGAGTCGTAACGCTTCCAGCTCAATGCGGGATAAAGCGCGCCCTTGGCTGCCTGTGAGGTGTCGAATCCGGATTCGGGCGGAAGGGCATGGCCGAAATCAAACATGGACGAAGATTCATAAGGGAAGGAAACCAGGAAAGAGAGTACTGCGCCTGGCATAGGGGCTTCAGGCACGCCCCGCAAATTCTGATCATATCTCGTCGTCCAGTCGACGAATCTCTGGAGATCAGGTGATTTCGTTTTAATCTCCATAATCTCTTTTCTGGAGGTTTCATCGATGCCGAGAGAGCCGGAAATGGCAGATTGTTCCATTACCTTTATGAGTTCTGCCGCTTCTTCGCGGGAGGGGGGCTGGGCAAAAGATGTTTGTGAAAACAGAACAGTCAGGAGTACTGAAAACCAGGATAATTTGCGCATGTTTGTCAAAATTTGGAAAGTCAGCAAGTGAGATATTCATTAAAAGACATACCCTCGGGCACGGCTCTGAAAACATAACTACGGGAAATTATGTTTTATGCCCAGGGAATTGCAAGTCTTTATTTATGATGTGTGGTTTCGCATTTATTTATGTGTTGTTCCTTTGATTAATGAAAGAAAATAATCTACACTACTCAGCGTGATTTTGCCCTAACCAGGGCTTATGGACTTGATTTTACGCCGCAAGTGTCTGCGGGATAACTATGCTAGGAGATTTCAGTATGAGTATTCGTAAGCTTTCCATGTTGGCAGTCTGCATTGGTTTTGTTGGAGCCTGCTGGGGGTGTGATGATTCCTCGAACGATGCAGCCCCAGCCTCTGCGGATACTGTCTGCGAAGCGGATGCCAGACAATGCAGCGGCAATGTACTCCAGGAATGTAAAGACAATGCATGGACTACACTGAGTGAGTGCGAACATGGATGCGATGCCGATAAGAAAGAGTGCAAGACCGAGGGCGAACCTGCCACGGTATGTACGAAGAATGAGTGTAAAGATGGGAATATTCGCGTCGTTTGTGCAGAAGACAAAATGTCGGTAACTGAAGAAACCTGCGGTGAGGGCGAAAAATGCGAAGATGGTGCGTGTGTACCCGCATCGGGCGAAGGTGTGTGTGAAGCAGGGAAAAAAGAATGCGATGCCGAAAAAGGCAAGAATGCCTATCGCGAGTGTTCTGACAATGCCTGGGTAGACAAGACCTGCGAAGGCGATAAGGTCTGCTCGGAAGGTGAGTGTGTGGATGAGAAGCCAGCTGATGATACCTGCAAAGCCGACAGCAAGAAATGCTCAGAGGATAAAACGGGATACTTTGTCTGCACCGAAGGCAAATGGAGTACAGAGGCGACGAAATGCGGTGATAAAGAAGTCTGCGATCCCGCTAAAAACGAATGTGTCGAAGATGTTCCTCCCGAATGCGAAAAAGATCAGATTAAATGTGTCGATGACGATGCGAAGAGTTATTATGCCTGCGTAGACGGCAAGTGGGCTACCGAGAAAACTGCGTGCGATGGCGATAAGCACTGTGACAAAGAAACCAAGTCTTGCGAAGAAAAGTGCACAGAAGGTACCAATCGTTGTTCTGCCGATCTCAAGGAACTCCAGACCTGTAAGAATGGTGTCTGGACACAGAAAACCGCATGTTCTGCAAAACAGCTTTGCAGTGAGAATGAATGCAAGGATACGGTCTGTACACCAGGGGTAGATATCTGTACGGGCGACAAAAGCAAAAATGCCGCAATGCGCCACTGCAAGAAGGATGGCCAGGTTGGCGAAATGGTCGAGGACAATATTTACTGTGATCTGGGATGTACACCCGATAAGACGGCATGCCTCGTCTGCGACGAGGGGGCGTTGAACTGCACCGATAAAGGCGTTTTCCAGATTTGCGAAAAGAATGCCTGGGTCGACAAAGTCAGCTGTGGCGAGGGGGCTTGTTCTAAAGATAAAACGAACGCTGGTTGTAAATGCAAGGTTAATACTAACTTGCGCTGCAATGATGACAAATCCAAGACTGAAATTTGCTCTTCATTCACAGAAAATAAGTTAAAATATTTTGGATGGGCTGAACTTCAGGATTGTGCTGGCAAAGATAAATGCGAGGCTTCAGGCACCTCAGCATCCTGCAAATGCGGTGACAAGGATGCCTTCTCCTGTAACGGAAACCTTTTACAGTTGTGCAACAATGGCGTTTTGCAGGATGTTCTGTCATGCACTGACAAAGAAAAATGCAATGCCGAGCAACAAAAATGCGTGTGCAATGATGGTGATCGTACATGCGATGGCGATAAAGCGAAAAAGTGTGTCGGTGGCACATGGGTCGATGATAATTGCAAATTCAATGAGACCTGCAGCGAAAAACTCGGTGGCGTCTGTGTGGCTAAAACGGCTGCTTTGTGCAAAGATGACGATCCGGCCAAATGTTTTGGGCCTGCGGTAGTAAAGTGCAAAGACGGTCTCTATGATGTCGCGGAAATTTGCACTGTAGCTTGCACATCGGACATTAAAGGTGCCAGATGTGCCGATGCCTGTGTGAAAAATACGCAGTCGTGTTCTTCCGATTACAAATCCGTCGTTTCTTGCTCCGCTGAACAGGTCGCGACCACCGAAGCCTGCAATTCGGATGAACGCTGCGTCGAAAAAGTTACGGGGACTAAGAAATCAGCTTCCTGCGTGAAAAAAGTGTGCGAAGAGATGGATTCGCTCTGTGATGGGACAAAGCTTAGTATTTGTTACAATAACGAGAAGAAGGCTATTGTTGATTGTGCAGCTGCAGGTTTGATTTGCAAGAATGGTGAGTGCGCCACTAAGTAAAATCTCTGAATCCCCAATTGATTCAAGGTTTGTTTGTTGTGTGAGGGGGCAGTGGCCCCCTGCGGCGCTATCGCGTATGTATACGCGATACGCGCCTACCCCCACTGCGGGGCACGGCCCCGCAACGCCCCGACAGTCGCTCACAGTGCGAAGTATAGGATTCGATGTCGGGCATCATGCATGGGCGCTATTCGCCTCCACTTCTGAGGTGCTGCGTTCATAACAATTATGTTTAATGTAACTGTTCGGCCATATGCGCTTCCTGAAGCTTAGAGGTTGAACCATGACAAGACATCAGGCATCAGGCATCAGGCAGGAGTTTATCAAACACATTGCACAACCTGTTCTCAGATATCATCCCCTTGCCCTAATGAATACTTTCTGATGCCTTCTGCCTACTGCCTTCTGCCTGGGGTAACTCATCCCAAGTCCTTTAGATTACAACATGGGGCTGAAGAATGATTAATAACGGATTTGTTTGTCGTCGCAATCTTGATTTTCAAATAATTCCAATTAAAATAATCATGTTTGCCTGTAGAGGCTTTTTTTTCTTTACTTGGAGGATAATATGAATTTCCGTAAAATTTCGATGCTTTTGGTTTGTTTGGGTGCTGCAGGTGCTTTTTATGGATGTGATAGCGATTCTGATATGATAAGTGGCTGTAAGCCTGGTGCGTATAAATGCAATGGTAATACACTCCAGGTCTGTTATGGTTTGAATTGGTCGTCTATTAATTGTCCCACGGGGTGCGATGAAACCTCTGGCGTTTGTAAGATTCCCGAGGGTGCAGAATGTGTCATTGATACCTGTAAAGACGAGACGACTGTTTACAAATGTACAGCCGGTACCAAAACCGAAGTGGCATGCGCTTCTGGTCAGACATGTGTGACAGGGTTTGGATGTCAGAATTCCGATTCACCGGATCAGAACTGTACCGAAAGCAGCAAGCGCTGCAATGGGCAGACACTCGAATCCTGCTCCAATAATGCCTGGACTACCGTGGAATTTTGCGAGCAGGGCTGTGACGAGGCCAATTTGGTGTGCAAATCCGTTCAGCCGGGTGAAGTATGCGCCGGCAATACCTGTAAGGATGATCATACCCGCATTGTATGCTCAGACGATAAACAAACGACATCCGAAGAGGCGTGTGGCGATGATGAAAAATGCTCCAATGGCGAGTGTGTCAAAAAGGGAGAACCCGTAGTAACTCCGGATTGTTCGCAGGATGAAGTCAAGTGTTCTGAGGATAATCTTGGCACCATTTCGTGTAAAGACGATGGAACATGGGATGAAGTCGAAGCCTGCCCTGAAGGGCAGATGTGCGACATCGACCAGAAAAAATGTATCCCCGAAGCCGACGCCAAGGTCTGCAATGACAATGAAATCAAATGTGCAGGCCAACCCGGCGTACAGGGAGATACTGGTTACTTCGAATGCAGGGATGGCAAATGGGCGGAAGATCCCTCTGAATTTAAAAAATGCCCTGATGGCCAGATTTGCAGCCAGGAAGACCAAAAATGTATAGATAATCCTAAACCAGAGTGTACAGCAGATGATGTTAAATGTGTCGATGATAAGACCTACCAGGTTTGTGATCCAACGACGGGATTCTGGTCGACCGGCATTGGCAATTGCGAGGAAGGCCTGGTTTGCGATAAAACTCAGAACAAATGCGTACCCAAGGCAGAAGCCCAATGCCAGAAGGATGAGATTAAATGTGCCGATGATGCCAGCTATTACACGTGTGTCGATGGCAGCTGGAGCGAAAAGACGACTGCGTGCGGCGATGATAAATACTGTGACAATAAGAGCAATAAATGCGAAGACAGCTGCCAGGCCGATACCTACAAATGCTCAGATGATATGCTTTCGACGCTCAAATGCGAAAATCATATCTGGGTTGAGGGAACAGTCTGCAAAGAAAAACAATTGTGCATCGAAGGCAGCTGCAAGGACGTGGAATGCACCCCGGGCGTAGATTATTGTACGGGTAGCGGCAAGAGCGCGGGCATGTATAAGTGCACAAAAGATGGTAAAAAAGGTGATTTGATTGAATATTGCGCATCTTCGGTATGCCTGGCCGATGGTTCAGCATGTGCCGAATGTGAAGATGGCAAAGTACAGTGCACGGATAAAGGTGTGTTCCAGATCTGCATTGACGGAGCCTGGGAAGACAAGGTCGATTGCGGTTCGAAAGATGCCTGTTCATCATCCAATACCGGGTATGGAAAAAGTAACGGCTGTAATTGTCAGGTGGCTAGCGGCATGGGCGGCTATACCACGACACAATGCAATGCTGATAATTCAAAAATTATGGCTTGCGTGACACTGGTAGAGGATAAGGTCAATATCAAGTATAATGGATGGGAAGAAAAACAGGATTGCGGTGGAGCCAACTTGTGCGACGATGAGAGCAATCGGACGCCTTACTGTAAATGTACAGGAACGGATTATGTCTGCAGTGGTCAGACTCTGCAGCATTGCGATCATGGCCGACTTGTCGATGATGCCGTCTGTGGGGAAAATGAAACCTGCGATGCTGGCAAGAAAGCATGTCTCTGCAAGGAAGGGGCATACCAGTGCGTCGAAAAACAGCAGGGAATGTTTACAACAGTCATTCGACAGGTTTGCGATGGCGGCAAATGGACAGAAAAAGAGTGCGGAAAATCCTATACTTGTGTCGATGAAGGACTCTGTGCGTTTTCAAGCTACGTATGCGATGATAATGCGACGGCATGCAGTGGCAATTCCATTATGAAATGCGTCGATGGCGAATATGTCGAGTCCCAAAAATGCGGATCAGACGAGTATTGTCGTTTCAGCAACAATAACGCAAGCTGCAGAAAATTGAATCAACCGTGCCAGAACAATCAGACGCGCTGTGCGGGAGATACGCTTCTTACATGCGATAAAGGGCAATGGAAGCAGGAAGCGTGTGGCGAAGGCAAGACTTGTGTAACGACTGTTACGGGAAGCGGATTTTCCCAAAAAGAAACTTCTGAATGCAAAGAAAAAGTTTGCGACAATTACACCTATTCGTGCGACAAGGATGAAATTAAGATTTGCATAAGCAATGCACTTCAGACTTATGGCAATTGCGGTGACATCGGCATGACCTGCAAAGAGGGAACATGCGTTGCCAAATAGAAAGACATCTCTAATTCTATAAGAAAAGCCCCGAAAGGGGCTTTTCTTATAGTAGAGAATGCGTTATTTGTTGTAAAATCAATAGGGGGGACTCTCGTTAGAAAGAGAAAGATCCGGAAATTAAGCATTTTCAAAAGGCCCTTGATGAAAAAAATAACGATCATAGCTTTAGCAGTACTTGGCTCTTTAACAGGATGCTCGCTGGATTCAGTCCCCAAAGAAGAGTTGTGTCCTGGCCTTGGTATGGATGCAGATAACATTGTCGTATATATTTATCAGAATGGCGTCAAAGAAGAAGATATTCTGCATAGTGAACGCTGTCCGGAATATGCTCCTGTTTGCAGGCAGTTTACATACGGTTCTGAGAACAGCGGCAAATTTTTTTGTATGGAAGATTGTGCAAAGCAGTATTGTGAAAATAAGGATTGTCCCAATGGGACGCATAAGATGGAGTGCAATGGGCACTGTATTCTTCCAAATGAAGACTGCAAAGACGAGGAAGAGCCTACAAAATGTATTGAGAATTGTATCGACAAACAAACACGAATGGTTTGTTCATCGGACCAAACTACATATAAAAAAGAGATATGCGCATCGGATGAGGAATGTCATGAAGGGGAATGTATAAAAATAGATGAACACGAAAAGCCGGTGTGTACTGCTGGTGAAGTAAAATGTTCTGCTGATGGTGTCGGGATTTTGACATGCAATGAAGAAGGCCAATGGAATGAGCCGGAGTTATGTCCCGGCGGTCAAAAGTGCGATTTAGAACAAAAAAAATGTATTCCTTATATAGATGAACAGCCCGAATGTGAGAATGGTGCTATCAAATGCGCAGATGAAACAAGCTATTATGTTTGTGTGAATGGTCACTGGAATACCGAGAAAACATCCTGTGGTGATGGCAGATACTGCGATGGCATAGAGCAGGTTTGCAAGGAGGGGTGCATCGACAAAACCATCCGGTGTTCGGATGACAAGAGCGCAATACAAAAATGTGCCGGAGGTGTATGGGAAACCAGTTATACGTGTACAGATGGGAAATTGTGTATAGATAACGAGTGCAGGGAACATGCATGTACACCAGGCGGAACGTTTTGTGATGATTCGCTGAATCCGCCGGAAATATATACTTGCAATGATAAAGGTCAGAAAGGTGAGAAAATCGATGTATGCAAGAATAAATGCAATGATGCACATACTGGTTGCTGGACCTGTGCAGAGGGGACATTTCAGTGTACAGAAAAAGGTACTATTCAGGTATGCGAAGGCGGCGCATGGAGAAGTTTGACCGAGTGCGGTGCTGGGAAGTGTGATGATAATACATCGAAAACCCCCGGCTGCAATTGTACTGCTGGTGGTTCAGATTCAAAAGCGGAGATGCGCTGCAGTCCGGATGCTTCAGCGATAGAAGTTTGTGCTCAGCTTGAATATAATGATATAAAGTATAGGGGATGGAAGGTACAGACTTCGTGCGGCGGATCTGATATGTGCATTACAACTGGCAATCTGGCTGCCTGCAAATGTAAAGAAAATGAGTATCAATGTTATAATAATGCATTGCATCAGTGTCTGAACGGCACTATAAACTATATTAAGCCATGTGAGGATACCGAAATCTGCAGTGTAGAAAAGGGCAATTGTGTGTGTATAAATGGCTCGCGTCGATGCAACAATAATGAGATTGAAAGTTGTGTTGATGGGAAATGGAATATAGAACGAAGTTGCACGAAGTCACAATATTGCAATGAAAGTGTAGGGAGTGTCTGTATAAGCAGGAATGTGTGTACAGATGGAGAATCTAAATGTATTGACGGAGGAATGAGAAAATGTCATCTCGGTTTATTTGAGCTTGAAAGAGAATGTCTGGGTTGTTTGGGGGATGATTGTATAGAGCAAAGTTATATTGATGAAAAATGTGCCTTAAATTCTGCTTTTCATTGGTGTTCTGGTGTGAATAGTTTTGGTAACTGTTCTTTTAAATATAATCCATGTTATGAGTTTATGTGTATAGCCACAACGCAAGTATGTAGCACGACGGTTAAGTCGTCCTGTAAAGAATTACAACAATCTTGTGACGGGACGACAATTAAAGTATGCCTTAATAATGAGCTTAAACCTATAGTTGACTGCGGTGATTATGGCTTAGCTTGCCGAGATGGTATGTGCATTTCGGATTAACGATATATACTATATATAGTTTGCATTGGTTCTTTTAAGTAGAACTATCAAACTATAAACATACGATTTTGTGATTATTTTGAGGGAAATCAAACTTTCAGAATGCGTGGGGGGCGTTGCGGGGCGATGCCCCGCAGAGGGGGTAGGCGCGTATCGCGTGTTCACACGCGATAGCGCCGTAGGGGGCGGCTGCCCCCTACAAAAAATCAGATGAAAAATTGAATATATTTTACACCAGTTTTTACAATGTTTATGGTTATGAAGAATAGTTGTCAATTATTGTCTTTCTTTTTGTGACAAAAATGGTTATTTTGACGTATGTGGAACGTTCGTGCTTTGAACGCGAAATAGACATTTTGGCATGAAACGATTGTTTTTATGCATTCAATGAGGTACCGAATGAAAAGAAACAGTTTGATTCTGTGTGTGTTGGCTTCGTTGTCTTTTGCCGGTTGCAATGACACGGTCGAATGGGAAGGAAAAACCGAATCGATATGCGGCAATGGCGTGCTTGAGTCGGGTGAGCAGTGCGATACGACGGTCAAAGTCACGTGCGATTATTACGATTCTAAACAGACGTGGGTATCCGGAACGCCTGGTTGTTCTTCCGATTGTATGCTGACGCAGGGAACGTGCGTTGCGGGGACTGCACCTGTGACTGCGACATGTGGCAATAGTATTGTCGAGCCTGGTGAATCATGCGATGGTTCTGTTCCTGCAACCGTCTCTTGTGTGGACGTCAAAGGAGAGGGCGCAACTGGTTCGGTCGCATGTACGGCATGCCAGCTCGATTATTCTGCTTGCCAGGCGGCTGCTCCTGCAGAGACATGCGGCAATGGTGCTTTAGACGCAGGTGAGGCCTGTGATGGCGAGTTAATTCCCGACACAGTCTCGTGCGCCGATGACAAGGGGGCAGGTGCGACCGGTACAGTTACTTGTAATGCTTGTCAGCTCGACTATTCGGCTTGCGAAGCTGCCCCGATTCCCGAGACATGCGGCAATAGTGAGCTCGATGAAGGCGAAGCCTGCGATGGTGAGTTAATTCCCAGCACGGTTTCGTGTGCCGATGAAAAAGGCGAAGGTGCGACAGGTACCGTGTCATGCAGCGAGGCTTGCCAGCTCGATTATTCTGCCTGTGAAGCTGCTGTGGTTGACGAGAAATGCGGCAACGGCGAACTGGATGATGACGAAGAATGCGATGGCGATGATTCCATCACGAAGACTTGTGCCGATTATGCGGGCGAAGGTGCTACGGGAACATTGACGTGCGACAGTACTTGTAAAATCGTTTCTTCGGCATGTGTGGCGGCTCCCGCTTGTGGCGATGGCACCATTAATGGAGATGATGAATGCGAGGGTGAGGATTTTGGCGGCAAATCGTGCGTCGATTACAAGGGCACAGGTGCCACCGGTGACCTCAAATGCACGGAATGCAAAATTGACAGCACTGCCTGCGTGGAAGCGCCCGCCCCGGAGACTTGTCCGAATGGCTCCATCGATGAAGGTGAAGAATGTGATGGCACAGCACTCGCCGAGGGTATTGCGGTGTGCGATGTTGGTTACAAGCGCGTGAGTGAGACATCGTTTACATGCCGGGATAACTGCACTATCGATAAGGAAGCATCCTGCAAAGCGGCGTGCAATGATGGCGTGCTCGATGAAGGCGAGGCATGCGATAATGACAACTTTAACGGTGTGACGTGCGCCAGCATTCTCGAAGTACCTGCGGAGTATGCCAGTGGTGCGCTGACCTGCAGCAGCACATGTACGATCGAATCAGGTGCTTGTGTTAAACTGCCATACTGCGGCGATGGTATTGTCAATGGCGAAGAGGTATGCGATGGTAATGAAAACATCACCAAGACCTGCGCTGATTTGGATCCCGATAAAACAGGACCTTTGACCTGCAGCGCCACGTGTACCTTTGTGACGGATGCCTGCGCAGATGTCGTTAAATGCGGCAATGGCAACATCGATGAAGGCGAGGATTGCGATAAGACCAACCTCAATGAGAAGACATGCTCGGATGCACTTGGTGTAGCTGCCACAGGCGATTTGACATGCGATGATACCTGTCACTTTGTGACGACTGCATGCGTTCCCGTTTGCGGCAACGGCACTATCGATGGTGATGAAGAATGCGACAGCACCAATCTGAATGAAGCCACATGTGCGGCTCATCTTGGAGTTCCTGCTTCTGGTGCACCTACATGCAACGGCGAATGCAAACTCGTTTGGGATGACTGTGCTCCGCTGTGCGGCAATGGCACCATTGATGGCGATGAAGAATGCGATAATACCGATTTGGGCAGTGCAACCTGCTCGGATGTACTCGGTGTTGCTGCTTCTGGTGCTCTAACCTGCGATGCAGAATGTAAGCTCGTTTCGACCGATTGTGCTGCGCTTTGCGGCAATGGTGTCATCGATGAAGGCGAAGTTTGCGATGGCACTGCGTTTGCCGAAGGTGCTGCTGCGGTCTGTGCCGAAGGTTCTGCTCAAACCACGCTCGTTTGTGCTGCCACCGGTTGCGTCATCGACAACGATGCCTCATGCGAGGTCATTCCTGCGACTTGCAATAACAACGTGATGGATGACGGCGAAGTCTGTGATATTTCGCTCAACGAATACACGCCAGTTTCGTGTGCTTATGTCGATCCTTCCTTCCAGAATAAGCTTTTCTCGTCGGTAAAAGAATTGTGGATTGGCACCAATACGTGTTCTGCAGTGTGTGCCTTGAGCAACGATTGCAAAAAGTACGAAGAAGCTGATGTTTTGCTGGAAGTTGTCATGGACAAAACATTAAACGCAAAAACCATCAATAGTACTAATGAAAATGGTGAGAATGTTTTTGATAGCATTCGTTTTGCTCGTGAAGGCTTCTCACTAGGTGGTGGTCTCAACTATAAATACGACTCTTCCTCTGGAAGAATGGCTTATAACTTTGGCTCTTGGACAAAAGCGAGTAAGAATCTGCCAAGATTGACGAAGTATTTGCGGTTCAATATTCTGGCTGTAAATACATCCAGTTATAGAGAGGCTGGAGTTCAGCCTATTGAAGATTATGATTATGTTTCAATTGCAATTGATGTCGGTCGCGTAAGTACGACTTCTATCGATAAGATGGCAATCATGCTCTATGATGATGATACGCTCATCTCGAAAGTTGCCGACATTACGCCGGGGCCGCAACCATGGCATCTGGTTAATACCGGTGAAATTGTCTTCTCGATTAAGGGATTGACGACGCCGAATATCCGCTTCGTGAATACGGATTCCGAACACACGGGCAATGTCTGGCTGAAGGATCTCCACGTCAGTGGTATCAATTTGAAATAAGGAATAGATCCTCTGTAATTGCAGAGGGGCGTTGCGGGGCAATGCCCCGCATCGGGGGTAGCATCGTATTGGTGCGGCGCTATCTCGCTGTGAGACGTGTTGTGACACGTCTCACAGCTCAATACGCGCTCGCGCGCCGGCTATCGGCCTTTCGACCGATACGCCGCGCCAATAGATGCGTAGGGGGCTTGGCCCCCTCACAAAAAAACATCTATTCCATCTGTGTTTGCTTGACTTTAAGGCGCAAATCAGATAGCAAAGCGAGCGCCTGAGGAAGTCATTTCAAAGGGCAAATTGGATGGGATTTTACGGATAATCAGTGAGGAATCGGTCAGTGCCGAATGCGTGTTCACATATCAGCTGCATGTCGCCAAATAACTGTTTTTTGACGAAATGCAGAGAACACGAAGAGCTTTCAACCCGAGTAGGGGAGAAGGCTTTTTTTCTGCCCTGTTTTTGACAGAAATCGGCTGCCGAATCATCGCAATTATCTGAATCATTTATAGAGAGGTCCTCGCAGAATCTGCGAATAACGTACTGCAAAAGGAGAAGGAAATGCAGGAAAACATGGATACCGCCGCACGCGTGAACGCCATCATCGAACGCGTTGGGAGAAAGCCCGAAATGCTTGTTCCCGTGCTTCAGGCAGCACAGGAAGAGTTCAAGTATCTCCCCGAAGATGTCATGACGCTAATCGCTGAGGGACTCGGAGTTTCGGCTGCCAAGGTTTATGGCGTCGCAACATTTTATGCCCATTTCACGCTCGAGCCCAAGGGCAAGCACGTCATCCGCTGCTGCGACGGCACGGCATGCCACGTCAAAGGCTCGATGGCGATTATGGATGCCATTCGCAATCACCTCAATCTTGCCGAAGGTCAGAAAACCACCAAGGACGGCATGTTCTCGATGGAAATCGTGTCCTGCCTCGGTGCCTGCGGTCTTGCGCCTGTCATGGTGCTCGACGAGAAAGTCCATGGTCAGTCCAATGATAAAGTCGCACTGGATGCGATTAAAGAATGTATCGCCAGCGAGGAGAAATAAGCCATGACATCAAAAGCCGAAACACTCGAAAAAATTGCAGAGGCTTATCGCAGCCAGTCCGCCAAGATTCAGCGCCGTGTCGTCGTTTGTGCCGGTACAGGCTGTATCGCCAATGGCAGCCTCAAAGTCCGCGACGCCATCATGAAGCTCGCAGCAGACAAGGGCCTCAATATCGTCGTCGAAATCAACGATTCCATTCCGGAATCTGCCGGTGTCCAGTCGGTTTACATGTCGCGTTCGGGCTGCCAGGGATTCTGCCAGCAGGGACCGCTCGTCACCATCGAACCCGACGGCATTCTCTATTGCAAAGTCAAAGTCGAAGACGCCGAAGACATCGTCAACGAAACTCTGATCAATCACAAAGTCATTGACAGACTGCTCTATCTCGATATCGAATCGCAGAAACGCTTCAAGGGTCAGACCGAAATCCCGTTCTACACCCGTCAGCAGCGTACCACGCTCGATCAGTGCGGTTTCATCGATCCCCACGATATCAACGAATACATTGCCGAAGGCGGTTATGCCCAGGCACGCCGTGCCTATCTCGAAATGACGCCGAAAGAGGTCTGCGATCTCGTTCTGGCGAGCGGTCTGCGCGGCAAAGGCGGCGGCGGTTTCCCGACCGGTCGTAAATGGCTCGCCGCAATGGCCGAAAAAGGCCCCAAAAAATACGTCATCTGCAACGCCGACGAAGGCGATCCCGGTGCCTTCATGGATCGTTCCCTCATGGAAGGCGACCCGCACCGCGTCATCGAAGGCATGATGATTGCCGCCCGCGGTATCGGAGCTGACGAAGGTTATATGTACGTGCGCGCGGAATATCCTCTCGCCGTCGAACGCGTACGCAAAGCTGTCGCCGATGCGACGGCCGCCGGCATCCTCGGCAACAGCATCTTTGGGACCGAACACAGCTTCAACATTCATATCATGGAAGGCGCAGGCGCTTTTGTCTGCGGTGAAGAAACCGCCCTCATGGCCTCCATCGAAGGCAACCGCGGTATGCCCAAGCCCAAGCCGCCTTTCCCCGCGCAGAAGGGCCTCTATGGCTGCCCGACCATCATCAATAACGTCGAAACCCTCGGCACGGTCCCCATCGTGCTGCGCGAAGGTGCCGAAGGCTTCCGCAAAGTCGGTACCGAACTCAGCCCGGGCACCAAGACGTTCGCGCTCTCCGGCAACGTCGAAAACACCGGCCTCATCGAAGTCCCATTCGGCACCACACTGCGCCATATCGTCTTTGATATCGGCGGCGGCGTCACCGATGACGACAACATGCCGACAAAGAAAATGTTCAAATCCGTCCAGATCGGCGGTCCCTCCGGTGCATGCCTCACCGAAAAAGACCTCGATCTCCCGCTCGATTTCGACAACCTCAAGAAAATCGGCGCCATGGTCGGTTCCGGCGGTCTCGTCGTCATGAACGATCAGACCTGCATGGTCCAGATCGCCCGCTTCTTCATGCAGTTCACACAGAACGAATCCTGCGGTAAATGCGTCCTCTGCCGCGAAGGCACCAAGCAGATGCTGCTCCTCATGGACAAAATCATTGCCGGTGAAGGCACGATGGAAACCATCGAAACCCTCGAAGCTCTCGCCGGTGCCATCCAGAAGGGTTCCCTCTGCGCGCTCGGCAAAACCGCTCCCAATCCCGTCCTCTCCGTTCTCAAGCATTTCCGCGAGGAAATGGTTGAACACGTCGTCAACAAGAATTGCAAAACCCATAAATGCAAGGCACTTTCGCCCTATCACATCGATCCGACCAAATGCCGCAAATGCGGTATGTGCGCCAAGAAATGCCCCGTTCAGGCCATTCGCGGCGATCGTCAGACCGCTTATGTCATCGAAGAAGAAAAGTGCATCAGATGTGGTACCTGCAAACTCAATTGCAAGTTCGGCGCAGTAGAAGGAGCTTAATCTATGGAAAATACAACCGCTTCAATGATCATCGACGGTCGTTCCTATCCCATCAACGGCGAAAAGAACGTTCTGCAGCTCTGCCGCAACAACGGCATTGATATTCCGTCCCTTTGCTATCACCCCAGCCTCTCCGTGTTCGGTGCCTGCCGTATGTGCCTCGTCGAATGCGAAGGCCTCGGCATCATCTCCAGCTGCACCCTTGCGCCCCGCGACGGCATGGTCGTCAAAACCAATACGCCCGAGATTCGTGAATTCCGCCGCAACATCCTGAAGCTGACGCTTTCCACCCATGAAAAGAAGTGCCTTTCCTGCATTCGCAGCCAAAACTGCGAACTGCAGAAGCTCTGCCGCGATCTCGGCGTGGAAGACGGCGATGCCTTCAAGGGCGCGATGAATGAATACAAGGTGGACGACGTTTCCCCGTCCATCGTGCGCGACAACNNCGACGGCATGGTCGTCAAAACCAACACCGACGCCATCCGCAACATGCGCAAAACCACGCTGCAGCTCCTCCTCGCCGATCACGACGTCGATTGTACCTCCTGCCCCAAGAGCGGCAAATGCCGTCTGCAGGAACTCGCCCGCCGTTACGGCGTCAACGATGTTCCCCTCAAGAAACTCCGTTTCAAGGGCGCCATCGATAAATCCTCACCGTCCCTCATCCGCGATGCCAGCAAATGCGTCCTCTGTGGCAACTGCGTCCGCGCATGCTCCGAAATCCAGGGCATCAGCGTTCTCGGCTTCGCAAAACGTGGCTATGACTCGGTCGTTCAGCCTGCTTTCGGTCTGCCCCTCGGCAAAGTCGATTGCGTGAACTGCGGTCAGTGTGCCGCCGT
>DGWW01000312.1:7021-7412 GCA_002395385.1 Myxococcales bacterium UBA4248 | reverse complement strand
CGCCCAGATTGCCCCCGCCGTTCGCGTTGGCCTCGGCGAAGAATTCGGCCTCAAACCTGGCACGCCCGTCATGGGCAAAATGGTCGCCGCCATGCACCGCCTCGGCTTTGACTTGGTGTGCGATACCGCTTTCGCCGCCGACTTCACGACAATTGAAGAAGGCACCGAAATCCTCGGCCGCGTGACCAAAGGCGAAAATCTGCCCGTCTTCACGTCCTGCTGCCCCGCATGGGTCAAATACGCCGAAGAATACGAACAGGATATGCTCGGCCACCTCTCCAGCTGCAAATCCCCGCAGGAAATGGGCGCCGCCATGTTCCGCCGCATCCTCCCCGAAAAAGTCGGCAAGGACAACAAGGATATCTTCGTCGTTTCCGTCATGCCCTGCACG
>DGWW01000312.1:0-6970 GCA_002395385.1 Myxococcales bacterium UBA4248 | reverse complement strand
GTTTCCGTCATGCCCTGCACGGCCAAGAAATTCGAAGTCGCCCGCGAAGAATTCAGCCATGACGGCGTCCGCGATATCAATATCTCGATGACGACCGCAGAACTGGCCGACCTCATCCGCGAACTCGGCGTTGACTTCAACAGCCTGCCCGAAGAAGCCTGCGACGATCCGATGGGCCTCGAATCCGGCGCTGGCGTCATCTACGGCGCCACCGGTGGTGTAACCGAAGCCGTCGTCCGCTTCGCCGCCGAAAAACTCACCGGCAAGAAACCCGAAAGCCTCGATTTCAAAGCCCTCCGCGGCAGCGAAGGCATCCGCGAAGCCGAAATCGAAGTCGCCGGCATCAAACTCAATCTCTGCCAGGTCTTCGGCCTTGCCAACACCCACAAAGTCTGCGAGATGATTCGCAAGGGCGAGAAGAAATATCACGTCGTCGAAGTCATGGCGTGCCCCGGCGGTTGCGTTAACGGTGCCGGCCAGCCGCACACCCTGCAGCCCGACAAGGTCATCCCGATGCGCACGAGCGGCCTGTACGGCCACGACGCGAACCTCAAGATCCGTGCCGCTCAGGACAACGAACAGGTTGCCGCGATCTACAAACAGTACCTCGAAGATACCCCCAACGGTCACGAGGCACACCGTTTGCTCCACACCCATTATGCTCCACGTCCCAAATTCGTGAAGGATTAATGGATGCTCGCCTAGAGACGTGCAGATCGCACGTCTCTACGGCTCGCTTGACGCCCGCTATTTTTGTAGAGAGACGTTCCATGGAACGTCTCTACAAAAATACGCGGGCGTTTGTATATTTTGGCTCGCCTTGCGCCGTGCGAACCGCACGGCGCTATGGCTCGCTTTGCGCCCGCTATCGCTGTGCGATACGCGGGCGGGGCGGCGGCTATCGCGTTTGCCGGCCGCGATACGCCGCCGACCGATGCTGCTATCGCTGCGCGATATGCGGCTGGCTTTATAGGTTACGCCAATTCATTACCTTCTTTTAAACGTATTTGTTCCCTGACCCATTGTATAACATCGGTAAGAGGTACTGCGACTTCTCTGATATTGTCAGAAGCAAATTCTACCTTTTTCCATCCAATTTCAAAACTATCAAATTTAAAATCATAAAATGAATCAGGATCCTCTTGAAATTCCTTATAGAGTGGATACTTCGGCACAAGCTCACCGAAATCAAATATGCATTTATAATTATCTTTGTAAGTCACCAACAATACATAAAGATCAAGGGCTTCAACCTTGACGATAGTCTCTGCCTCTATATTATAGCCATCAGACATAACACTCTCCTGTTGTTAGGTATCAAAGCACGCATATTTATTATGCGTGCAGTGTGAGATTCTATCAGTAAGCCAATTCGGGGTAAAGAACACATTCCAAAAGGCGATTTAATGATTTAACTAAGAAACACTGAGCTGCATTTTCCTTAAAATCATAATTGCTTTTAATCGCTTTACTATCTTCTCAATTTGTTGAAGCTCATCAATTGCACTTTGAATCTCATCCATATCACGAATACAAATTGAGTCTACACGAGTGAGATTTTGAGACCGCCATCGTCTGTTCAGTTTTGATTTATATTTGATAATCCAAGTTTTTACGAATTCCTGTTCTTTCTGCGACATATTGCCCTCGTACATATATCCGATGTTACCTTTGTAGCTGTTGCAGATACAGAATTTTCCGTAATGACCATCATGTCTGGCATGAAGATGAGGTGGGGTATGTTCTTTACCACCCTTTCTTTTCAAAGGATATAGGTCAAACTGGTACCCGTTAGATTCGCCGACTAAATCATCTAAAAAATGATAATACATTTTTAGTACTCCTTTAGAAATGCAAAACAAATGAGCCAATTTGTTTTCATTTCTCATATTTTTTTAGTAATAATTCATAAAATATCGGCTCAAAACTTCTTTTCGGAAGTTTTTTAAACCACCTATAGGTGGCTTGAAAAACCTTCGAAAAGTCACGATAGTTGTTTACAACAACTGTTCTCCTTTACTTTATACAAATCGGAATCATCATGCGGTTGATGCGTTCAAATTGACTACATATTGGTCTGTTCAATCGAACCCATCTCTTAAATGAGTTAAAACGTATCTCGGCACATGTATTGCCAATATTAAATATTTCGCGCAGTTCATTTGGTGATGCTGGCTTCACTGAATCAATTGCCCAGTTAGGTGCAAGCAATACGTCAGCAAAATAATTAGCTGCTTTTTCCTGACATTCGCAGAATGCATTATAGTTTTCTAACGGAATTCCTGTTAGCTCACTTGGGTCATAAGTACAAAGATTATATTCAGTACATAGGTCCTCGAAAAATAATTCTCTCTTGGTAAAATGATCCAGTCCCAGATGTCCAAGCTCATGCACAATGCTGAAATTTTGACTGGTTTGTGGAGCAGCATCATTATATACGAGCACTTTTTTATCAGATGTTTGATAAGAGTAACCAGTATCTGACATCTTTAAACTCTTCTCTCTAAAACTGTTGTCAGAACAAGAGTAAGTCTTAAAACATATACTTTTTATACTATCCATTATGGCATTTATGTCCACTGGATAAGACTTGACATGTTTATAGATGACTTTGTTTGCAATAGAAGTAATATAATCGTATTCTGATGAGTATAATGTGGTTCTCATTTATTCTCCGTAAGCAACCGTATTAGTTCCATTTTATCCTCTACACTCATATCTTTGGCTTTATGGGCAATCATCATTTTAATTTGTGTAATGCTATTGTCTGCATTTGTTGTTTCAGAATCAAGTAAAAAATCAGGAGTTGTGTTCAGTATTTTGGCAATTTTTCCGATCACATTCAAACTGGGATTCCTTTCACCTTTTAAATATCTCGATACCGTCGCTTCGGTAACACCTAACTGGTCAGCAAATTCTCTCTGCGACATGTTAAGGATTCTAAGTCTTTCTCTTAAGTTTTCTGCGAACGTGTCACCCATCATATCACTCCATTGAATATTTTACCCCGTTAAGCCACTATTAGCGCTCACGGTTATGGCATACTTTACACAAAGTTACCAAATTGTCAAGTGTGTTTTTAATTATTTTTTACTCTAAAAAAATATTTTGTGGCAATGTAAACGGTTTTGGTTCGTCTGTGTTTAATGATGAATGCTTACCAAACTGTCATGTCCCGTCAATTTCTCTTTTCTGAACTCATCTTGTCAAGCGATAAGTAATGGTATGAAGAATCGCTTCATCGGGTTTCTGTTTCAGAAAGTGCTGTTCTGTGATACCCTATCATACCATGGCGAAAATCACCGCCAGCATGCACATGTCCAGAGGTATCAACACAAATGCAGTCATTCAACCAAATCATTCAGAATATCCGCACTACTTCAATCAACCCCAAACAGGCGGGAACCAAGTTCGAAATCCTTGTCCTGCGCTGGTTTCTGGCAACGCCCCTTTACGACGTAAAGCGCGGCTGGCTCTGGGTGGATTTCGCCAAAGCTATTGGCAAAGAGGCGAATGATTTGGGCATCGATCTCGTACTGGAGATGAACGACGGCGAGTTCTGGGCAGTTCAATGCAAGTTCTACAACAAGAGTTCCCGCATTGACGAAGACAAAGTCGCCCATTTTCTCGGTCATCAGGGGATGAAGTTCACTATTGACTGCAAAACGCGGACGTTTGCGCGGTTCGTTTGGGTCGATACCGATGCCGTGTGGGGCAAGAATGCCGAAAAGTACGTCCACGGACGCGACAACTTCACGCGCCTGAGCATGAGTGTTTTAGCGAGTTCTAGTGTTGTTTGGGACGCCATCGTCAAGGGTAAGGAAACGCACATTGAACCGAAAAAGCCCCGTGATTACCAGAAAGAGGTCATTCACAAGGCCGAAGCGCATTTCAAGAACAACGAGCGCGGCAAAGTGATTATGGCTTGCGGTACGGGCAAGACCCTCACCTCACAGCGCATCGCCGAAGCCGTTGCGGGCACATGCGGCACGCTGATTCTCTATTGTGTGCCGTCGATTGCGTTACTCGGTCAGACGTATCAATCGTGGGCAGAAAACGCCCAACATACGCCCGAAGATACCCAGCCCGCGCCATTGTTTGCGATTGGAGTTTGCTCGGACAACCGTGCTCTCGAAAAGAAAGCCAAAGACGGCGATTTTACGGACGAAACCTCCATCGACTCGCCATTGCCCGCAACCACGTCCGTGACAGCCGTCAAAGAACGCATTTTGGCAGCCAGGCAAATGCACCGTGAGGGCATGTCGGTTGTGTTTACGACCTATCAGTCATTGCAGGTTGTTGCCGATGCTCAGCAAGCCGTTTTGAGCGAAACCAATGGTGCGTTTGGCGTATTCGACATGATTATCTGCGACGAAGCGCATCGAACTACAGGCGCAGCCAAAGAGGGGCTTGAATCCAGCTTTATGAAAATCCATGACAATGGTTTTATTCAGGGTAAAAAACGCCTCTACATGACCGCAACCCCGCGTATTTACACGGTAAACGCAAAAGCCGATGCCAAAAAGCTCACCTCGGATGCCGTCGTTTGCTCGATGGACGATGTCGAAACCTATGGCGAGGAAATCGCTCGCATTTCGTTCGGTCAGGCGGTAAACCTCGGATGCCTGAGCGATTACAAAGTCATTATTCTTACGGTCGATCCCAAGGATTTGCCCGACAAAGTGGTTGCAGGTTTCGAGCGTGATGATAAATTGTTGGATTTACCCACAGCCACACGCCTTGTTGGTGCAATACACGGTCTTTCCAAGCAGCTCGTTGGAGATGGCGGTCGTACACTCGCCGAAGATCCCAAGCCATGTACCAGGGCTTTGTTGTTTGCCACCGAAATCGGCAGTGTCGGAAAACTCGGTTCGTCCAAAAACATCGAAGCGATGTTCCCCGAAGTCTCCAAGCTGTATCTCAAATCCAAAGAATCTGCCGAAGAACGTCTCAAATACGTTTCCATCGAAGCCAAACACGTCGATGGTTCGATGAACACCAGTGAACGCAATGCAATTCTGTCATGGCTCGCTGGTGAGGATGGCACAGAGACCAAATCGAATGTCTGTCGCGTCGTTTCGAACGTCCGCTGTCTCTCCGAGGGCGTGGACGTACCCGCACTCGATGCCGTCGTATTCATGGCACCCAAGAAATCCCAAATCGACATTGTACAATCGGTCGGGCGCGTCATGCGCAACTTTAGACGTGGCGAGGAAGGCGGCAAAAAGTACGGTTATATCATTCTGCCTGTGGCATTGCGTCCCGGCGAAAATATCAACGAAGCGCTTGAGGAAAGCGACCGATTCAAAGAGGTTTGGAGCGTCCTTTGTGCCCTTCGTTCACACGATGAAAACTTCAATGCGCAGGTCAATGCGATACGCCTGAACATGGCCGATTCTGCGGATTTCAAGGCTAAACCCGGCACTTATGATCCCGAATCCGGCAAATTCATCGTCGGTACGACTGGCAACCAAAGAAATCCCGTCGAAGACAACGGCGACGATCTGCAAATGAGCGATGAACAAAAGGCCAAAGTGCGCATCGCCCGTCAGCTCGAACTCTTTGAACCTGACCAGCAAAAGATATTCGCCAAACTTGTGGACAAGGTCGGCACACGCAACTATTGGGAAGGCTGGGCCTCCGATGTCGGCAAAGTCGCCCTCGACATCATCGCGCACATGAATGATATTATCGAGCGCAATCCCGATGTACAAAAGGCATTCGACCGCTACCTCAAAGGTCTGCAAAAGAATATCAATAATAGTATCAATGCAGAGCAAGCCGCAGAAATGCTCGGTCAGCACATCATCGTCGGCCCGATATTTGACGCCCTTTTTGCCGATTATCATTTCAATGATAACAACGCCGTCAGCAAAACACTCGCTCGCATGGTGCGTAAACTCCAAGAACACGGCCTCGGAAAAGATACAACCATTCTCAACTCTTTTTACGCGAGCATCCGCAATCAGATCGGCGACATCACATCTCCCGCCGCTCGCCAGCAACTCATCAAAGAATTATACAATCGCTTCTTTGCCGTTGCTTTTCCCAAAACCGTACAACGCCTCGGCATTGTATATACTCCCGTGCAATGCGTCGATTTCATCATCCACAGCGTCGAAGCCCTCATGCAAAAGGAATTTGGCCGTTCGTTATCGGACGAAAACGTCCACATTCTCGACCCATTTGTCGGCACCGGCACATTCATCACGCGATTATTACAATCGGGCATCATTAAAGACAAAGACCTCAAACGCAAATACCTCAAGGAACTCCATTGCAACGAAATCGTTCTGCTCGCCTATTATGTCGCCGATGTCAACATAGAAACGGTATTTCACAGCCTGCACCCCAGCGATAAATATATCAATTACGACAACATCTGCCTGACCGATACCTTTGAACTCTACGAACGCGACCAGCGCACGATTGACGAACTCTTTAAGGAAAACACCGAACAAATCGAACGCCAGTGCAAAGCTCCAATTCAGGTTATTATCGGCAATCCGCCGTATTCAGCATGGCAGAAAAGTGGAAATGATAATAACCAGAATTTGAAATATCCAAAACTAGATGCTCGAATAGCGGAAACTTATGTAGCTGGTTCGAAATCCACTAACAAAAACTCTCTGTATGATTCCTATATTCGTGCATTCCGGTGGGCATCTGATCGCATTGCCAGCAACCCGAATGGCGGTGTGATTGGCTTTATTACAAACGGTGGCTGGATTGAAGGCAATGCTGCAAACGGTTTTAGACATTCTTTGCTAAATGAGTTTGATTCAATCTATGTTTTCGATTTGCAAGGTGGTATTCGAGGAAAAGATAAAGATGGATGTGCAAAAGCAGGGGGGAATGTATTCAATATTCAAGCAGGTGTGTGTATGACATTTTTGGTGAAGCATGGTGAGGGGGAAGTCTCCCCCTGCGCGGCTATTTCGCAAGCGAAATACGCCGCTACCCCCTCTGC
>DGWW01000285.1 GCA_002395385.1 Myxococcales bacterium UBA4248 | reverse complement strand
TTAAAATAGTGAGCATCGTTAGATGCGAACAAATCCGTTTGTAAAAAACAAAAAATCACCAACGATTACCATCTCAACGCATCCCGCAATTACCACAAAAATTGCATTCAGAATTACGAATTACGAATTACGAATTAAACCAGAGGTATTTCGATGCTCTTTTATTATTCCGGAACAGGCAACACCCAAAAAGCCGCACAATTTGTGGCAAACCGTCTTGAAGACAAATGCATTGATATTGAAGCTGCCATCGCAGAAAACCAATATCAATATCAGCTTGGAGACAACGAGCGACTTGGCTTTGCAATACCGGTGTATTTTGGCAGTGTACCAGCCATTGTACAGGATTTTATTTCCAAACTTAAAATCCAGACAGGCGAACATTATTATTGTTATCTCCTCATGACCGATGGCGGCATGGCATTCAAAACCGGAGATCAATTTTCTTTTCTACTCGTTAAAAGCGGACTCACCCTCAATGCCATTTTCGAAATCGTCACTTACGATTCATCATGCATTGCATGGAAAAATGAAACCATCGACTGGGACAAACTCAAACATGCTGTCGAAACGCAGACCGCTTTTGTTGCCGAACAAATTTTCGACCGGACGACGGGCAATCATTATAAACAGCAGATACTGTCCGGACTTGCCACTGCATCTATGAAATTGATCTACCGGGCGATTCAGACTTCGCACTTTCGTGTCAGCGACAAATGCACGGGATGCGGCCTTTGCGCAAAGAAATGCCCGACACACAGCATAGAAATGAGCGAAGATCACCCCAAATGGATCCATGCACACTGCATGCTCTGCATGCGATGCCTGCACCACTGCCCCGCAGAAGCCATCGACATTTTCGGTTCACCAGGGAGGCCGAGATACAAGAAAGCCGTGTAATGGATTTGGTTTGTTTAACCACCATAAATATGCATTTGGGGTAACTGTTCAGCCGGGGCTCTGCCCCGGACCCCACCAAGGGTCACTTCGCAATATCAAATGCGCTTCGTTTCCCGCACCACCTCACCCCTTTGTCACTTCGTGACATTTCCCCTCTCCATGAATGGCGAGGGGAAACTGTATGTGGCATTGGATTTGCTCTCGGTGCCCTCAATTCGCACCGTTCACTGAACGGTGCTCATTTCGGCCCCCTTGGAACCCACAATCATTTTTGTTTATTCATTACTTTTCATAAACCCAGCCAATCCTTCTCTCGATGGGGCCACTCCACCATTATCACTCAGCCAGAGGCTGTTTTTTTTTACAAACGGATTTGCTCAGGCCTAACGGCCTTCGCGTTTTTAATTCGTAATGCGTAATTGAATATGCCAAAACCCAAATGAACCTCTAAAGCCAAACTGCCTTTATTCTTTAGATATCACAAAGAGAATGCCTTAATAATTCCGAACTCCGAATTCCGAATTCCGAATTAACACAGTGAGCATCGTTAGATGCGAACAAATCCGCTTGTTAAAACAAACAATGCTGGCAGCTGAGTAGTACCCTTTGCAGTGCAAAGTGTCTGTATTTACTTGACGGGATCGACGGTTATCCTTAGTATAATGCGTGTTTTTTTGTGCCCTGATTTTTTGGGGCCGAACCAGGACAGGAAGGCAAATTAGTATGTTTGAATTAATATCGAAGGGGTTTCGTGATATTTCGCAGCGCATGCGTGGTGTTCGCGAACTGAATGAATCCAATATAGAGGAAGCGCTTCGCGCGATTCGATCCAGTTTGCTCGAAGCAGACGTCAATTACCACGTGGTCAAACAGTTCCTGAATAATGTCAAGGAACGAGCACTCGGTGAAGAAGTTCGCGTATCTGTTAAGGATGCTGACGGCAAGGTTCATAAGGTGACGCCGGGCCAGCATTTTATCAAGATTTGTCAGGAAGAGCTCGAATCTCTGATGGGGCCGGTCGATGAAGAACCCATCAAGACGGGCAAGACACCGACAAAAGTGATGCTGGTAGGTTTGCAGGGTTCGGGTAAAACGACGACGGCGGCCAAATTGGCTTACTGGCTTAAAGAAAACTATAAAGCGAAACCTTTGCTCGTTGCAGGCGATGTCTATCGTCCGGCGGCAGCCAAGCAGCTTCAGGTTTTGGGCGATTCTCTGAATGTTGAAGTTTATACGCGTCCGGATGCCGATCCTGTCGATATCTGTGCCGAAGGTATTGAATATGCACGCAAAAAAGGCTGCGATTTCGTGATTTTCGATACAGCAGGTCGTCTCGCAGTCGATGATGTTCTGATGAGCGAGTTGTCGGAAATTGCCGAAGAAACCAAGCCTGAAAACATTTTGCTGGTCTGTGATGCCATGATCGGGCGTGATGCCGTCAATACTGCAGTTCAGTTCAACGACAAGCTGAATCTCGATGGCTTTATTATGACAAAGCTCGACGGCGATGCACGCGGTGGTGCTGCGCTTTCGATCAAACAGGTAACCGGCAAGCCCATTCGCTTTATTGGCGAGGGTGAGCAGGTCGATAAACTCAAGATTTTCCGTCCCGAAGGATTGGCAAGCCGCATTCTTGGGTTTGGTGATATCGTCGATATCATGACGGATTTTGAGCGCGTCGTCGATGAAGAACGTGCTCAGAAAGATGCTTTGGAAATGCTTTCGGGAAAATTCGATTTCCATCATTTCCTCGAGCAACTCAATATGATTCAGAGAATGGGGTCACTTCGCGGCATCATGGAGCGTATGCCATTCTTCTCGGGCATGAGCGACAAGATCAATGTCGATGACAATGAAATCACCAAAATTAAGGCGATGATTCAGTCGATGACAGAAAAGGAACGCCGTGATCCCGATTTGATGTTTGCACGTTCACGCCAGGTGCGTGTGGCCAAAGGCTCTGGCCATTCCGTCAAGGAAGTCGCCGATTTGATGCAGCGCTTTACGCTGATGCGCAATATGATGGGTCGCCTTGGTACCAATACGAGCTGGTTGTCCAAAATTCCAGGATTGGGGCAAATCAATACGATGCGTCAGCTGTCGAATATGGATTTCTCGGAATTGTTCGGTTCGATGGTTGATTCTGCGATGCCTCCAATGGATCCTCAGCAGATGCTTCAGGGACTCCCACGGGGATATACGCCACCTGGGTTCCAGGGCAATATGATGGCACGCCAGCCTCTGACGAAAGAACAAAAACAAAAGCGGAAACTCGCTCGCGAGAACCGCAAAAAGAGAAAGTGAGTGCACGGGGGAAACCTTTTCTTTTGGCACAAAAGAAAAGGTTTCCCCCGTAACCCCTTCCCAAAGAAAAGCAATTTATACTTTTTTATCAGTATAAAAAAACGGCCAACGTATTCCATGGATTCATTGTTTTCCGACATACAAGGGCATGCAAGTGTCAAATCGGGTTTGATTCATGCGATGAAAACCGGTCGTCTGCACCATGCCATTTTGATGACCGGTGTCGCGGGAATTGGAAAATCTATGCTGGCACGGGCATTTATTCAGGCGGTCATGTGTGAACAAAGTACCCCGGAGGCTTTGGTTCGCTGTGGGTCTTGCCGGAATTGCCAGCGCATAGCCAAGGGGATGCATCCGGATGTCATTGAGATCGACGAATCCACGGCAACCATTAAAATAGAAGTCATTCGTGATTTGCAGCAGCGCCTGTCTTTTGCGCCATACGAATCGGATCGGCGTTTTGTCATCATTCAGGATGTCCATAAAATGCAGGATGCAGCCGCGAACTGCCTTTTAAAAACATTGGAAGAACCCGAGGCACATACGACATTTTTCCTGATAACTTCTCAGGTTCAGCGCATTTTACCGACGATAGTGAGCCGTTGTCAGGTCATTCGGTTTGCACCTTTTAATTTTGAGGAAGTCGCTGGTTTTCTTGAAAGTCGAGGTATCACGCCAGAATCTGCCAATCAGACTGCAGCCATGGCGGGCGGCAGTCTTGGGGCTGGGCTGGAGCTGAGTGCGGGTGATTATAAGACGGAAGTCATCGAGGCATTTGAGAAGATTCTGCATGTGAGTTCGACGCTGGATGGGTTTGGAATTGCTGCGGAGTTAAAAGGTAAAAAGAGTTTGTCTGATCCCATATTGTCACTGCTTCAGATTTATCTTCGGGATATGCTCGTCTTGAAGCTTGTTCCTGGGGCACCTGTGATTCTCAGGCATTACCGCCCCATGATGGAATCACGGATAGCGAATGTCTCTGAAAAAAATATCCAGCGAGCATCGCTGTTATTACAGGAAATTAACGAGGCTTTTTTGGGGAATGTCAATGAGTTGGTTGCCTGGGAACGTCTGGTTTTGGGCATGCATGGGGTTTTGTTTTAATTAGGAATTGGTTGTTATTTCGCAATAGCCAATGCGAAATGGAATGACATTTTCAATAATCAGCTACGCCCCGGAGGGGCGTCTCATTCGTAGCTCATAGCCGTGGGTAAGCGCAGCGTGACCCACGGCCCAGAAGTTGTGACGCGTATGGTGCGCAGCACCATAGCGGCACGGCGAGGGCGTAATCGGGTTTCCCGATAAGCCCCGCCACAATAAAAGTGTACCCCACGGAACGAAATAATACCCATGATGGAATACGGGGCATATCATGTCGAAAGAAGCATCCAAAACGCCAGGCATTAAGATTATTGCGAAGAATAAGCGTGCCTGGTTCGATTATCAGATTGAAGAAAAATATGAGGCGGGGATTGCGCTGCTAGGCAGTGAGGTCAAGAGCATTCGGGCGGGGCATGTTTCGTTGGGTGAATCGTATGCCAAGTTCAATGAGAAGGCGATCCCGGAATTGTTTTTGCTCAATGCGCATATTGCGGAATATGCCTGGGCCAATCGCAACAATCATGAGCCGCTTCGTCCCCGCAAGTTGCTGCTTCACCGTCGTGAGCTTCATAAGCTTTCTCAGCTCGTCGTCCGTCAGGGGTTGACGCTGATTCCTTTGAGTTTGTATTTTAAATGTGGTAAAATAAAACTCGAATTGGGGCTCTGCCGAGGCAAGAAGAATTACGACAAGCGCGAGGC
>DGWW01000284.1 GCA_002395385.1 Myxococcales bacterium UBA4248 | reverse complement strand
ATCGGCTGCGCCGATACGCCCCGCGCATCGGCCTATCGCCTGCGGCAATACGGCCGATTCATTATTAATAACAAAATAGTGACATGACTCTCGAATTTGCTATAATGTAAAGTGGCGTAATAGGTTGTTTGTGTGAATGTCTAAACGCTCAAATAAGGAGAAAACACCATGCCAGAATCTTCATCACCAACATCAGCGAGTTCGGGAGGCAGTTCTAAGGCTGCCCAGGTAGTCAACACAGCAATGGAATATGTCAATCGCGGCAATCCCTACGCTTATGGCGGATCGGGTCAGGCATTGACAAGCGCTAACGTCAGTTCCCTTGCAAGTACCTTTAGCGGCAATAGTGATGCGTATTACGACCATCTCAGACCCGGCGGGAAGGATTACAGCAAGGTTGGACAAAGCGGTATGGAATGCGTCGACTGTTCCGGTTTGACGCAAAAAGTATTCAAATCCGTAGGAATAAATCTTCCGCGTGTCGCAAGTGATCAGTACAATTTCGGGCCAGACGTCGGCTGGCAGAATGCCCAGCCGGGTGACTTGGTCGTGAGAACGGGACATGCTTCCATCATGGGTAACAATGGCAATATCATCGAAGCCAAAGGATGGAAGTGGGGATGTACGAACGATCGTAAACCGGACAGCCGATATAAAGCCATTCGACTCGTTTCGGGCGGGGCATCCGTCTCGACAAGCGCACCAACCACAACCTCAGGCGGCGGCACCCCAGCTCCAACAGGTGGCACCACAACTGCACCCGCCGGTGGTGGTTTCGATGTAAGCTCTGCGGTCAATTACAACAAATCCCGTGGGTATTCCGTCGCCGAATGGAAAATGATCCAGACAGTGGTGGGAACCGATGTGGATGGCATCCCCGGAAAAATGACTGCCACCGCCATTTACAACTGGCAGCTGTCACATAGCCTCGAAGCCGATGGTAAATGCGGCCCGATGACCTATGCTGCGGTAAAATCTGCTTATTCCGGCGGCGGATCGACCTCGACGGGGAGTTCAACACCCACAACTGGTACCGAAGCCCCTGCCCCCACAACAACCACACCATCGACCACAGAAGGAGGAAGCAGCACCGAATCGGCAGCTCCCTCTGTGCCCGTCACATCCGAAGCTGGCGTCGGAGCCAAACGCTCTGGACTCGCCACGAACTGGGTTGACTTTGGGACAAAACGCAGCAGCGCAAGAACTCAAAAAATCAGCAAAATCACCATCCATCATACTGCCGGTACCGGCGATGCCACTGGTTATGCCAAATACCATCGCGATGGTGACAGAGATGCCAGTGCTAACTATTATATCGGTAAAAGCGGGGATATCTGCGGTGGCGTCGAAGAAAATCGCCGTGCATGGACTTCGAGCAGCAAATCCAATGACCAACAGGCAATCACAATCGAGGTTTCCAACAGCAAAAAAGGTGAACCTTGGCCGATTTCGGATGCATCCTACAAATCTCTGATCTCTCTTTGCCAGGATCTCTGCTCACGACATAATATCAGCCCGCACTTCGATGGCACTCCCAGTGGCTCACTGACTGCACACTATATGTTTGCAAGTACAGCATGCCCCGGACCAACCATTAAAGGTATGCTCAGCAGCGGCAAAATCGAAAATGACATTAAAAATGGCTCCACATCTGGTCCAGTTGAAGCCCCCGAAACGACCACCACTGGCCCGGCTGCAACACCGACCACCACGACACCGGCACCCGCTGGCTCCATTAGCATCGATGTCAGCTCGGCTGTTGCTTACAATAAAAAACGTGGATACTCCAAAGATACATGGAAAAAGATCCAGGCTCAAATTGGCACCGATGTCGATGGTGATCCGGGGCCGAAGACCGCCAATGCACTGGCTGTCTGGCAACAATCCCATGGCCTTGAAGTCGACGGTAAATGCGGTCCTGCCACCCTGGGAACATTCAGCCTCGGCAGTGACACAACAACAACGACACCCGGCAGTACCTCAAGCAGCGGCAGCACGGATATGAGCGAGTATTCTGGCGGCAGCGGCGCAGGCTATCCAACCGTCGCTACATGGAACCAGGAACCCATCTTCAAATACTTCGTCAACGAAGTCTATGCTGACCATCCCGCGAAAAAAGCAATTGCAGCCGGCTTCCTCGGAAACATCTACACCGAAAGCCACTATCAGCAGGATGCAGAACAATGCCCGGGCAAAAAAGGCTCTGGTGGTAAAGGTATCATCCAGTGGGACGACAGAAAATACAATCTGTATAATTACTGCGGAAGCAACTATACCGATAGAAAATGGGTCGATTTGGCCAAACAGCTTCAATTCGCCAAGTACGAACTCAATGGCTCCGAAAAGAGCGCCGACAAGTCCATCCGCAATTCAGTTTCCTCCGATTCTGAATCGGCTGCTCGTACTGCTGCACATACCATCGCCAAAAAATTCGAACGTCCGGCAAATCCCGATAATATCGAACGCCAGAACAAGGCGGCCGAAAATTACAAGAAATTTGCTTAACCTCAGGCTCTGTTCATGTAAAGCATGATGAACGTTAAAATTTAAAAGGCAGCCCAAAAGGCTGCCTTTTTTGTCGCTATAAAATATAATTTGAAGAAAGGATAATACGGTCTGTACCTGGCTGGATGATTACAATAGTATTATTACTCACTAGCAGCATTACTTTGTAAAGACGTTCCATGGAACGTGTCTTATCACCTCGAAACGCTTGCAAATGCCAATCATTTAGCGGCGTATCGCGTAGCGATAGCCGCAAAAGCGAAGCGTATCGGGCGAAAGCACGATAGCGAGCAAAACCAAATACACATGCAAACATGAGCAAAATAAAGAAATTGATTGCACAAGCGTGCAAAATTGATAAAAAGGCCGCTGATTTTCGGGTTGCTACCCGATGTTTGGAACCATGCATGGAGTACCATGAAAAATATACGAAATTTCTGCATTATCGCCCACATTGACCACGGAAAATCGACGCTCGCCGATCGCCTCATTCAAAAGACGCTGAACGTCCCAGACAGGGAATTTCGCAATCAAATGCTCGACACGATGGATCTCGAGCGCGAGCGCGGCATTACGATTAAGAGCCAGACTGTGTGTCTGCCGTATCGCACAAAATCGGGCGAGGATATGATTTTTAATTTGATCGACACACCGGGACATGTCGATTTTAGTTACGAGGTTTCGCGTTCGCTGGCGTCATGCGAGGGTGCGCTGCTGCTGGTCGATGCCAGCCAGGGCGTCGAGGCACAGACGGTTGCCAACCTGTACATGGCGATGGAACACGATTTGACGATCATTCCGGTCATCAACAAGATCGATTTGCCAGCGGCAGACATCGACATGTGCAATGAACAGATCGAACAGGATTTGGGCCTCGATCCGCTCGATGCGCTGCACACGAGTGCGAAAACCGGCGTCGGAATTGACGAAACGCTCGAGGCGATTGCAGAGCGCATACCCGCACCGACGGGCGATCCGGATGCACCGCTGCAGGCACTCATTTTCGATTCAATTTACGATTCGTACCGAGGTGTCATCATTTACGTGCGCGTGTTTAACGGCAAGGTAAAAACCGGCGACCGCATTCGCATGATGTCCACCAATGCTTCCTATAAGATCGAAGAGCTCGGGACGATGCAGCTCAAGCAGGTGCCGGCAAAAGCGCTCTCTGCAGGCGAAGTCGGCTATATCATTACGGGTATGAAAACCATTTCGGAAGCGCGCGTCGGCGACACCATTACCCTCGATGAAACACCTTGCGACGAGCCACTCGCCGGGTTCAAAGAAGTCAAGCCCGTCGTGTTCAGCTCCATCTATCCTTTGAGCACCGACGATTTCCCTGAACTCGCCGATTCGATGGAACGCCTCAAACTCAACGATGCTTCGCTGGTCTATACACGCGATTCATCGACGGTACTCGGGCAGGGCTTCCGGTGCGGTTTTCTCGGATTGCTACATCTCGAAATTACACAGGAAAGGCTCGAACGCGAATACGATCAAAGTATTATATTAACAGCACCAAGCGTCGAATATAAAGTCTATCTGCGTTCCGGCGAGGAACTTGAGGTCGATAATCCGTTGTATTACCCGGATCCATCGAATATCGCAAAAGCCGAAGAGCCCTATATTAAGGCGAATTTCCTCGTTCCCAAAGACTTCGTCGGCGCTGTCATCAATCTTTGTATATCGCGACGCGGCATTCAGGCCGATATGCATTTTGTCGATTCGAGGCGCGTCGAACTCGTGTTTGAACTTCCTTTGAGCGAAATATTATTTGATTTTTACGACAAACTCAAAACGGTGTCGAAAGGCTATGCCTCATTCGATTACGAATTTTTAGAGTATCGTCCAACAAAACTCGTAAAATTGTCGATATTGGTCAATCACGAACCGGTAGATGCCTTGAGCGTCCTCGTGTACGAGGATCACGCCGTCGAACGTGCACGCATCATCTGCAAACGCCTCTCCGAAACGATCGCGCGCCATCAGTTCAAAATTCCCATTCAGGGCGCTATTGGCGGCAAAATTATCGCCCGCGAAACGATTAACCCGGTGCGCAAAGACGTTCTGGCCAAGTGCTATGGTGGCGACGTCACTCGTAAGCGCAAACTCCTCGAAAAACAGAAAGCCGGTAAAAAGCGCATGATGCAGATTGGCGAAGTCGAAATTCCACAAAAAGCATTTTTGGCCGTGCTCAAGAATGACGAGGATGAGAAATAATTGATAATTGATAATTGATAATTGATAATTGATAATTGATAATTGATAATTGAGGAAATTCTATAATTCTTTAGTCCTGCTCTCTGGCTCAACATACTCCTTATGAATTGTTAATGATTAATTCATCAACATCCATACACTCCGAAGGGGCGACACATCTGTAGTTCATAACCGTGGGTGAGCGAAACGCGTAATCCACGGATTCTACATTTCTCAAGTCATTATCTAAATCCTTCGAATTCTAGAATAATTATTAATTATTAATTATTAATTATTAATTATTATGCGGCCTATTGCCTTCAGCAATACGGCCTTTCACCGCTCGCCTATGTGCTCGCTTTGCTGACGCCAGAATGTCGTCAGCAAAACTGCGCGCATACGGCTCGCAATTCTATTGCATTTGCGTCTCACCGATTCCTGAATCAGTGACGTTAGTCTGCTTGTGCATCATGCGTGACAGAACCATCCAAAGCACAAACGACAGACAAAATGCAGCAATGCCAATCCATAATGATAAATTACGAATTATTTCCGTGTCACGCCAGCCCCATAGATGGTCGTCCAATCATTTTTCATAGAAATGGGGATCCAGCCGTTCTCATTGCAGAGCTTTAACATTTTATCGGCCTTTGCCTGATTGCCATTTTCGCGCACCAGATCATCTGCCAAAAGCATAAAAGCTTTGCTTGGATAACGGTTGTTCGAAATGACATATTCAGCCATACTTGCATCACCGGTACTGTTGCCAAAAGAAAGGACCGGTTGACTGCCTATTTCCTGTGCAATAACTGCCACTTTGTTCATCTTGAGGTTCTTGACAATAAACGCACCACCTCGGATTAACTGGTCATCCGTTTTAAAGACGTAACTCAAATTATCATAATTCAAGTCATCCGTTTTTGTTTGCCCGGTCGCAACGATAGTACCATCCGAGCCAATCACCTGGCGTTCCGGAATATCGATAAAACCTGCAATCGCTGCACGCACCTGAAGTCTGTCGGTTCCGCTCACAATATAAACCGTAAACTGATTCGCCTGAAGATACTTAATCACCTCGAGCATGGGCTTGTAATAAGCTTCACCCCGTTTCATGCCGTTGTAACCGGGAGCCGGCTGACTGAAAAATTTCTGAACATATTCATTGTATTCCGGTATGGTCATCCCGGCAAAGGCTTCCATATAGGCAATCTGATGTGCCACATCCAGGCCTTCTGGAACAACACCAGTCTCATTCACCTTTACAATTTTATTGGCAACATCAATTTGCTCTGCAGTTGCCTTATCTTTATAGTTCGGATCCTCCAAAACACGATGCACATAAATATTGTAATCCAGATAATTAGGATCTGTTTCACAAAGCAGCGTGCCATCCAAATCAAAAACTGCCACTCGATCCTGGACCGGAATATAATCATTTCCCGGTTTGGTAATACGTTCAATATACGCAATCAATTCTTTTTTAGCTGGGGCATCCGCAGTCCACAATGACAATGCTTCATCGCCTGATATGGGCGAACCATCTGTCTGGCAGTCTTTTTCCGGCGCGCCGCTGTTCGCACATTGTCCCGTCAGCGTGTTGCAAACGACGCCATCAACGCAGGTATTTCCTGCACATATACAATGATCCTGACGCCACTCACCACTGCTGTATTCACAGGCACTAATCATATCTGCCTGTACAGAATTGTTGGCACATCCGGCAAAGAGCAGACAGCCCAAGGCTGCAAAAAGTATTTTCAAATTCATGAGTCTGTTCACGGTGTTCTCCTTTTCTTCCCCAAAGTGATAATTTCTTCCATCTTTCTGTTTTTATTTCACAGACAGGGGATGACTTATCCCTCTCATACCCCAATCTCAATGAAAAGAAAGCTAATACCGGCACATACCGGCACAACCGGATAGCATAACACACAAATTCAAAATTCTGAATATGGATGCAGAAAAATCGAAATAAAGAACTAGGGCAAATAGATTTCTTTGGTTACAACAACTTTATTTTCATAATGATCTGAATCATTTTTCTTGAAGGAAATTCCAAGTATCTTCACACCATTCTCATATACTTCCATGATGCCCCCCTGACTTGCTTTATACAAATGAGCATTATCACTCATACTGGTCGGTTTGCTAAGACTCGGAATATGAATGGTATAGCCACACTCCCCCTTGGGTGTGTCACTTACTCTCGTATAACGCTTATAATCAACCAATGTACTCGTATCATCCACTAAAGGCGTTACCTCATCGCCTGTAGGAAGAACAAACTCAAAATCTTGATTGCAAAAGTTCAAACATGCATCATAGGAAGAATCTTCCCACTGATAATGCGTATGACCACTAAACCAGGTAACATTTTTATACTTGTTGTTCAATTTATTGATAAAATGGAACTCCAGACCACTCAAAGAATTAGAACCTGCATAGACTTTTTTCTGTATCTGTTCGTCAGACGAATACGGCCAGACCCTCTTTTCTGAATAATAGGATTTACCATTGTAAGTTACGCCATTGCCTGCTTTATGGGTAATAAAATGATGCGTAAAAACAAAAATACGCTTATCTGTATTATTCTCAATAATATCCTTAAGCCAAATCAACGAATTTGGATTGTAAAACTGATAATTAAATAATTTATCTTTGTCTTTATCATAGGTTGTATCTGAAACATAGTTCTCCATTTCAACGACATACTTGTCACTCATATCCAGCAAATTCATTGCCCTTGCCATGACACCCCAAGTTCCCGGAAGAGGCGTATCCCCATAGTCTATGGATAAGAATACATAAATATCCTTATCCTTTTGCCACCAATAACTCAACTTGCTTTGATTTGTTCTAGTGGCAACATACTGCTTGTCCCAGGCACCATCATATTCGAAAAAGTGCATGTCTTTATTCTCTTCACCTGTAAATGAATCGAATCCTCCTTTCAGCTTTCCAACCCATACATCCTCATTTTCACCATCAGGTATCATCGACATCTGTAGATAATCATGATTCCCTAATGCCGAAAATAATCTCAATTTCCCATAAGTTGGTGCCCATGCATGCGCATTGTAATATTCCTTAAATGCTGAAAAATCCTCAGTCTTATACTCCACATAATCACCGCAGCTCGCAATAAATTCAACTTCATTATCCTTGAAATAGTTCAATGCATTGATGAGATCCTCTGCATGCTGAGCCCCGTGGTTATCATCTGTATCAAAATGAATATCAGATATTAAGCCAACTTTATACTTAAGTGCCCCTAAATCCTTAATGGTGCAATTCGCGGCAGTTGCACAATCCTCGTCATCACAATCTGATTTGCCATCGCCATCATCATCTGTTTTGTTGTCGCAGATTTCGGTTTTGTCCTCGCCGCCCTTGCAGTTCAACGCATCTGCACAGTCTTTATCACCGCAATCGACCATACCATCGCCATCATCATCTGTTTTATTGTCGCAGATTTCGGTTTTGTCCTCGCCGCCCTTGCAATTCGACGCATCTGCACAATCTTCATCGCCGCAATCGGCCATACCATCGCCATCATCATCTGTTTTGTTGTCACAGATTTCGGTTTTGTCCTCGCCGCTCTTGCAATTCACTGCATCCACGCAATCTTCATCGCCGCAATCGGCCATACCATCGCCGTCATCATCCATCCAGTTGTCGCAGATTTCGGTTTGGGTTTCGCCGCTCTTGCAATTCACTGCATCCGCACAATCATCATCGCCGCAATCGGCCATACCATCGCCGTCATCATCCATCCAGTTATCGCAGATTTCGGTTTTGTCCTCGCCGCTCTTGCAATTCGCTGCATCCGCGCAATCTTCATCGCCGCAATCGGCCATACCATCGCCGTCATCATCCATCCAGTTGTCACAGATTTCGGTTTGGTTTTTGCCGCTCTTGCAATAATCAAACGGTTTGCAGCTTTCTTCATCACAATCCATCACACCATTGCTGTCATTATCCAGACCATCTGCACATAGCTCAGCAGTCGACTCATGCACCGAAGCACTGTTTTCCTTTGTTGAACTGTCACTGCATCCCACAAACAAACATGCAACCAATCCACAGACGAATAGACGTTGTAACCTCATAACGATCCTTATTTATGATTGTGCCCATAATCACCGGGAATGGATTTCCGGCTTTTAATCTGTAACCGTTCGCGTATTGGCCTTGCCAATAGCGGACGGTCAAAAGGCCGTATGTGCAAAGCACAAAGGCCGACATGCAGGGCGTATCGCGTAGCGGTAGCCCGCGCAACGTTAATACTCAACCGGGGCTCTGCCCCGAATCCCGCCAAGGGCTTTCAGTTCGCAATATCCAATGCGCTTCGTTTCCCGTACCACCTCACCCCTTTGTCACTTCGTGACATTTCCCCCTCTCCATGAATGATGGGAACAAATCCATTTGTTAAAATGTACGAGACAGGCAGCTGAGTCGTATCGGTGAATCGCTTCGGTAGAATCAGTGGCTTGCTTTTTGTTCAAGCATTCCAGAGATGACATCGTGGAGCATTGCGGTAATCTCCTCCTCTGAACCTACATCCGGAGAGATAGGATCGCCAAATACAATACTCAAGTGCCGCTTGTTCCCTGTGGCAGGATCTTTTGTCTGCGGATATTTCATCGCATAGTTCCAAATTTCCCATCCGCCGTCGATGATCACGGGAACCAATTTGACACCAGTTTCGATGGACATTCGAGCCGCGCCCGCTTTAAATGTCCCGAGTTGGCCGTTTCTGGTCCGTGTGCCCTCGGGATGAATTAGAAAACTGTTGCCGGCGCGGATAAAATCGACAGAGCGCTGGAAGGATCCCGTTGCGTTACCCGACCGATCTACAGGAATACCACCGAGGACCGTGAGCATTAAACGTGTCACCGCGCTGTCGAGGTGTTCCATCTTGGCCATACAACCAATCTGGTTGATCGGCGGACATTTTTCGCCAAGTGCACTCCACACCCATAACCCGTCGACATGGGTCTGATGATTCGGGCAGAAAATATAGCGTTCGCCTGCCTCTATCTTTTCGAGGCCTTTCACCTCAATGTCGAGGTGATTCTTAAACCACAGCCCCGTCATGCGAAACAGCCAGCGGTGGAACCATTTGCGCGGTCTGGGAAAATCAAAAGCATTGAAGTGGTCGGGCTTTTCGGGAGCCTGCTGCTCTCTCTTTTCGATGCGTTCAACGATTCCGGCGATGGTCGAAAGCCCCTTTTGCGTGATATCGACGGAGACACCGAATACATTCTCGATCTCTATAATAATCTCCATGATCTTCAGTGAATCAAGCCCCAGCTCACGGATGAGGTCTTCGTTCCCAGTCAGAGGCTCTGTCAGGCCCGCCACATGCGCGACAATCTCTTTAACGGTCGTAAGCGTGTCTGCAGGCATGTTTCTCGAATCCGTATTCATCGATTCTACTGCCAATGGTTCAGCGGCGTTTTCCTCCCCTTCCAAAAGCTTGCGCAGCTCAACACGTTTTACCTTGCCAATGGAGGTTCTCGGCAGTTTCTGGATAAAATGGATTTTCTTGATCGGATACTGTTTTGCTTCTGTGCGCTGCCATGCGCCAATCTTTGCGGAAATATTGTCCTTTTCCGCATCATCATAATCGCCGGCAATAAAAACGTGAATCGCATCACAGCCGGCAACTTTGTCCATCACACCAACCACAGAGCAGGCTGTATCCATGCCGATGACCGGCAAAAGCATGTTTTCAAGATCGTCTGGTGCCAGCTTTTTACCGCTTGAAAGCACGATGCTGTCTTTGCTTCGACCTGCAATGTGCAGATACCCTTTTTCGTCAATGAAGCCATTGTCGCCCGTTTTGAACCACTCGCCATCAAAGGCCTGCTTTGTCATTTCGGGGTCATTGTAATACCCGTTCATAATGTAGCGTGTCTTCACGTACACTTCGCCGATCCCACTGATGTCCGGTGCATGAATTCGGATGCTGACATTCGGATCGCTGTCGATGCTGCCCACACAGTCGAGACAATCGTTGATATCTGTCCCGGATTCCAAAATTGGAACACCGCACTCGGTCGAGGAATAATTGATGACGAAATTGAGTCCAAGATCCAGCATGGCGGATGCCAAATCCGACGTGCAGGGGGCACCGCCACACAGCATGACATAGATATTTTTGCCGAACAGTGCCTTGCGAAATGGTGTCATCACAGCCCTGCCGACAGACCGGACGCCAAATTTCATTCTGAAAAAGGCAGATACTTGTCTCAAAGCCATGTACAGCGGATAAATATGCTTCTTTTTTAATTCTTCTTCGAGCTTTCTGATAAAGATCGAGAGGACTTTGGGAACCATGCCGAACTGAACAGGCTGGAACAGGCGCAGCGCACCCACCAGAGAGGCTGGATTCAAGGTTTCTACCGTCGCGCTCGACAAACCATTCAATGCCATTCCGGCAAGACAGGCCAACCCTGAAATGTGATACATCGGGAACACCATCAGGAATGGCAGTTTCGATCGTCGTCCCTCGACATCCATCACCTGATAATTCCTGCGGGCACTCATAATTAAACAGTCATAAGAAATCTCAACGGCCTTCATCCGGCTTGTCGTGCCCGAGGAAAAAATAATGGCTACACTCTCCGGCGTCGTTTCATACAAAACCGGTGTACCTTCGGATGCTTTCAAAAGGCAAAGCTGGTTCGTCAGCCCCCAGGTTTCAAAAATAGGGACGCTGACAGTGGAACAAATCGTCTCAAAATGCTTTTTGTCTGTAAAAACTGCGCTTACACGAACTTCTCCAATCAACCTGTTTAGCTCGTCTTTTGGAAGATTAGGATCGGCAACCACCACAGTAAGATGATTGCATGCTAGTATTTCAAAGCTAACAAACGCATCCGCGCTCGAGGGAGTGAGCAACAGCACGCGGTCTCCATCGCGCAAGCCGTATTGCTTTTTCAACGGGGCAAATTCTTCGATCTGTTGCATGAGTCTTGAATACATCAGATCGACGCGCCGTCCGTTGTTCATATAATTGGAAACAAGGTTATCCGACGCATGCTCTTTGCACACTGTCTCCATAATGCATCGAAAATCTTCAAATGTATTCTTATGCATGGTGCTCACTACTTACCCTACTTTATAATGCATCTGTACATTAACACTTCTGTACATGAATGCTTCTGTACAAACGACAATGTTTTATTGCACGCTACCCGCCCCCGAATAACCATTTTTACATAATGAAACTGCCAACTTTACGGCATTCTCAAGTTCGTTCAGGTCTTTAATACGAATGATATTCTCCAGATTCAGTCCGGCATTTTCCGGCGTGGAAACGACAATCACCGGAATCCCAAGATTGCGGGCAATCCTCTCGATGTGATTGGGATTATCTTCGACAATCATGTCGTAATGATTCTCTCTGCAAACATTGAGCTTATCATCCGCTATCGAATCGTTTGTAAAAGTATAGGAATCCATGTAAATGCCATGGTGCTCAAATTTTTTTATGACCGCATAGCGCAAAACGCGACCGAGAAAGTCTTTGCGATGAGCGCCCAAACGTGCAGTCACCACATGAAGACCGTGGCCATCCGAACGCAGACGATCCAGCGTATCCTTCAAATTTGGCTTCAGCTGTACCGTCAAACAATAAACAATATAGTAACGCAGCCAGAAGGCTCTCATCTCTTCTGTTGTTGCGCCATACATCCTCTCAGCTGTCGTCGCATCCGGATCCAGCATGGGTTTATTCCGCTTTAAAAAGAAAGCCTCCCCGTGCTTTTTAAGAAAGCCATTCATATCCGTCAATGTTGCATCTACATCAAAAGCTATCTTCATCGTCCTATATATGACTTATCCTCCTCTATTTGTCCCTTGCCTCTCCCATGCACTTTCTTACACAGGGAATATGTTAGTTCCTCACGATTGAACCACCCTGTCGATTAAGGGACGCTTGAAAATGCTGCATTTTTATAAATGCACTTGTACCATTAAACAGTTATATGGATATGATTCCGCTACAGGCACAACTATCTTGACATTTCATGTTTATACAACACGGATGTCAGGATTCCCAATTCTCTTTTATAGCGAAGCCATGATAAAGTAAAGTAGAAAACAGGAAACCATTCTGGTCACTACTCTGTCGTGTGCCTTGTATGTTTTAACAAACGG
>DGWW01000101.1:726-9586 GCA_002395385.1 Myxococcales bacterium UBA4248 | reverse complement strand
CAAATCCGTTTGTAAAAACAAAACCAAAATAGTGAGCATCGTTAGATGCGAACAAATCCGTTTGTAAAAAAAGTCATTCACGATGTATTGCAAATCAAGATAATGCCCGATCTCTCCAAACTCCTACATGATGATGCAATCGATCGAATGTGCGAGATCATTCGAAGGCAGCTCAACCTCTGGGTCGGCGCTTGCCTCAACAATGGCCAGATCCTGTGGCTGGGGGCCGGACAATGCATCGACAACAATTTTTGCCAGAAATGCCAGAATGATGGATGTGTGTGTGCCAATTCCTATCGTGCATGGTTCGAAAAACATGCCGATAATCCGACTGCATCCAACTATCAGTCGTGTCATGCAGGCCTGAGGGGGATCGCTGTTCCGCTGTTTTGGCAGGGACAATGTCAGGCACTTTTGTTTGCCTCCGGGTTTTATTTCGAAGAGGATGAATGCCCAAACACAGGCGGCTTTGCAGATGAAATCACGGTTCTTACCCGGCGTGAGGCAAAAATTGTGCTCGAAATGCTGACCGAAATGGGGCAGCAAATCCTCGAAAAATTAGCCTCCGAAAACGCGTCCCCGCTTTCGGACAGTACCAAGGTTCATGACTTCAATGATATTATAGGCAATTCTCCGGCGATGCAGGCTATTGTGAGCCGGCTCAATACCATCTGCAGCTCCGATGCCTCCGTTCTGCTGCTTGGCCCCGTGGGTGTCGGAAAAAAATATCTTGCCCATACTATCCACCAAAATAGCACGCGCCGGAATGCACCATTTGTCTCCGTAGACTGCAGGAGGGGGCAGGATGAACAGTTCGAATCCGATTTGCTTGGTCACAGGCGCGGAGCTTTTATCGGTGCATTGTCCGACAAAATCGGGCTTTTGGATATTGCCGAAAAAGGCACACTGTTTCTTGAAAACGTCGATGCACTCTCAGAGCAGATGCAGATTAAGCTGATGCATTGGTTGCAGGAAAAATCCTACCAGCCTCAGGGTGACGTCATGCGGCGCGATTTCGATATCCGAATTATGGCAGCAAGTACGAAACCCCTTTCGAAATGTGTCGAATCGGGGGCGTTTGACCGTTCACTCTACTATCTTCTCAATATTTTCGAAATAGAGCTGCCACCGCTCGCACAGCGACAGGAAGATATCGTTCCCCTGGCCTCATATCTGATGGCAAAAGCCTGTGCCGATCGCGATTTGCCTCAAAAACAACTCTCCAATGAAGTACTCGGACTGTTCCAGGATTACAGTTGGCCGGATAACATTCTGGAACTTGAAAATGAAATAGAACATATCATTGCTCAGCCATCGCACGATCATCTGATAACGACGGAGCACGTCAGCGACCGAATTCGCCATGCAGCGAGTGTCAGGAATGCCGTGGTGGATGCAATATCCGACATACCCAATGTGCCTGAATCTGCATGGGATTTTGAGCTCCTTCCCGGTCAGAACCTGCAGGATGCACTCGAAGAAATCGAGCGTCGCATTATTGCGCATGCGTTGCAGCAAACGGCTGGCAATCGCACCAAAACCGCAGAAATACTCGGCATTTCTCGCCGAAACCTCATTCGCAAAATCGAAAATCTGCACATTGATGAATGATTTTGGGATGGGATGTTTATTTGTAGCGCCTGCTATTGGCTGCGCCAATACGCATGGCGTGCTCGGCTATCGGCCTTCGGCCGATACGCCGCGCATTTTTAATGCGCAATGCGCAATGTGCAATGTGCAATTAAAGTTTTCTCACGATTATCCCTAAAGAATGATAATAATCATAGCTTTAGCGAAACCCTCTGATTTTGCATTCCAATTCCGCATTACGCATTACGCATTACGAATTAACCATGAAATCGCTCAAAATTTTTTCAGGATCTTCGCATCGCGAACTTGCACTCGATGTCTGCAAACATCTAGGTTTACAGCTCTCGGCATCGACGACACTTCAGTTTTCAAATGATAACATGCTCGTTCGCATCGAGGAGGATGTGCGGGGCTGCGATACCTGCGTGATACAGACTGCCGCCTTGCCGCTTCATACGCACATGATGGAGCTGTTCATTTTGTGTGATACGTTGCGTGCTTATGGTGCAAAGTCTGTGTGCGCGGTCGTACCTTATTTTCCGTATATCCGCTCGGATAAGCAGGACAAACAGGGGGTAGCGATTACGGCGCGCCTGGTGGCGAATCTGCTCGAGACATCTGGGGCGACATCCGCACTTTTGCTCGATCTGCATTCTCCGCAGTCACAGGGATTCTTTAGAATTCCTGCGCACGTTTTGACGGCGAGAAATATTCTCGTCGATTACCTTAAAAAACTCGATCTCAGTCAGGCTGTGCTCGTCAGCCCCGATGCCGGTGAAGTCAAGGATTTGGCGCCGTTTACTGACTTGCTCAACCTGCCGATGGCGATCATCGACAAACGCCGTTACGACGATACAGAAACGCCGCATCTGCACGGTATTGTCGGCGATATCGAAGGGAAAACGGCTATTCTCGTAGACGATGAAATTGCATCGGGCGGGACGATTTGTTCGTCGGCTGAACTGCTCGTGTCGAGAGGCGCAAAGCGCGTATGGGCGTTGTGTACCCATCCCGTCTTTTCGGGCGTTGCCGTCGAGCGTTTAAAAAGTGCCCCCATCGAGCGCCTGATCGTGACCAATTCGTTGCCCATACCTCCCGAAAAACAGATGGAAAAACTCGATGTATTATCGATTGCACCACTACTCGCCGAGGCCATTCAGGCGCAATTGTAGTGGGGATTTATTTTACCAAATCGCGCAGCTGCTGATGGATGCGCGTGGCTTCCTGCCAGCCTTCGAATTTCATTTCGTCTGCACGGAATTCCGGCGTATGGCTGACAGATCTGCCCGATACTTGCCGTAGCCCGTGTTTGATATGCAGCATTTCGTGGTACAGGACGAAGCGCACGGCAATTTCGGGAACGCGGCGATCATTCATAATGCGCGAAATGCAGATGATATCCCAGTGAAAATTGTAGGTTCCGAGCGTCCGGTAGTTGGCCCGTGAAGTCCATGCCAGGATGGGTTTGGGAAGGGCATGGTTAAAATACTGTTCATTCAGTTCGTCGAACATGGCCGATAAATCGTAGACATCGTGGATCATGAGCGGCGAAATGTCCGAGTAGATGGCCAAAAGCTGCTGTGCATCGACGCTTTGTACGTAGCGTTCTGCAATGCGGCGAGAGGGAGCGTGCCTGTGGACGATGGCTTCAAAAATGGCATTCCAGATTTTGGGGCCTGCTGTCATGTACAGAAAATTGACGCAGATTTTTTTAAAGGGAGTTTCTGCGGTTCCTTCGACGATCCACCGGTTGCGCGACAAATCGAATTCAAATTCGAACAGATGCGGGTTCAGCCCCACATTTTGTGCAGCCTGGGAAGCAAAGATGAAGGCATGCACGAAGCGCTCAAAATGGTCAGATTCCATTTGGGGCGGCTCTTCCGTTAAATGCGGGGCATTGGTATCCACGCCTGGGTAGAATTGCGGCCAGATAAGTGGTCGTGCTGCATTTTCTTCCGAAAAGGCGCTTTCTTCGGGCATGGCATGGCCCGTTTGGGACAAGGCGCCGTTTTCCACGAGCCATTCACATGCTTTGTAGATGGGACTGGGCGGGGTATGTCGGCGTTTCATCCGGATGGAAGCTGATTTTTCCAGTATCCGGGTATGATCGACGCGGCGCCATAGCTCTGCACGAATGAGCGTTTTGGGAGGGATGCCGTCGGCAGCTGCACGCCAGAGCTCGCGGTTCATATCGTGCCAAAGCTGCCGGTAGGCTTTGGATTCAGCGGATTGAGGCATATTAACCCATGAGATGGGGCGGACGATGCATCCAGATGACCTGTTCGAGTGGAACGGGAGTGTGACGTTTTACTGATTGCTTTGAAGATGAATCGTGGGCATTGGCATTGGGCAGGTTGGCATTGGGTTCATGTGAATTCAGATCGAATGCCGTCTCGAAAGCCTGCAGCAATTCAACGCATGAAGGATAACGCTGATCTTTGATGGGTGAGGCAGCCCGCATAAAGATTTGTGCGATTGGCAGCATGAATGCACGTTCAGGCGAAAGCTCTACCTGCTGAATCGGCATGGGTTGTCCCGTCATGAGCGATAGAGCCATTTGACCAATCGAATAGACATCATCCGTCGAAGACGTGATGCCGTAACCGGAGAGATAAGTTTCGACGAGATTGGACAGTTTGACAAAGACTTCGTCGCCCCCGGATCGCATGATATGAACGTTGCTGAAACTGAGGGATGGAAATCTGACCCCTTTTTGATGGAAAGCTGCTACGGCCTGCAAAATCTGGTGGATGATATGCATAATGGCCACCGGATCGAGCTCATGGGATGAAAGGTAGACAGGAAGCGGTTCTCCTTTGAGTGCCTCATAAATCATGACAAAACTGTTTTTCTTATCGGAGAGCTTTTGAACTTCGAGAAGGTTCAGGGTGTTTTGCTGCTTTATGGATGCACTTCGGTCGATATAATTCTGAAAATAGGTGCGTTTTTCCTGAGTATTCATCCATTCGGACTGGATGGCGATCAAAAGGACGGGGCGGTCGATCGAAGGCTGATAGGCCTCGTAATAGATGACCGAATCGGTATCATGCCGAACGGCAATGGGAATGAATTTGTTTGCGATCTGTGTGCCAAGAATGTGCAGGGGATCGTCGCCATGATCGTCCAGGACGGTATAGGCTTTGCCGCATGCACACAATTCGCCCGGTTGATTCGATTTTTGTGAACAGACGAGACAAACTGCCATTTCATTACCTCTTTGAGCAACGATAATTTAGGCTTTGTTTAACGAGTGTGGATATTTTTGTCGTCGATTCATTCCATTCAGGCTTGGAGCTTGGAGCTGAGAGAAGGGATGAATCACTCAAAGTTCAAAGTTCAAAGCCTAAAGCAATGAAATGACGTCGTCTTTGGAACAAGTATATCCATGCTGTTTAAACATAGCCATAATTTATGACTTCGGGTATGGGCATCATGCCAGCCCTCATTTTACAGCAGTGCCGTTTTTGGGGAAAGCAAAATGAGAAAAAGATGGCTGCGCGTATTTGCCCGCAGGGCAAAAAGCGACAGCCGTGCGTGCCGTAATCGCCGCAGGCGATAAGGCCGCACACAAAAAAAAAGACGCGAATGAATCGCGTCTTCTTGAATCATAACCGCACTAGAGTTTGAAATTCCATTTGATGCCGGAGGCGGCACCATCGGGCCAGGAATGTTTTTCGATGACGGTCAGGATGCATTTTTCGGTAGCAGAACCTTTAAAGCTTCCGCCTGTCGCCGAGACGCTCTTTGCCTTGTTGCCGCTGATGCTGAAGGAGACAGCGAGCGAGCCATTTTTCCCGCATTTTTGGGCTTTGGTGTTGACTGCCTGAAGGGCAGCTTTGACGGCTTCGGGGGAAGCTTTACCGCCACCGGATTTCGCGGGAGCTGCGGGTGCGGCTGCCGCATCGGCAGCGCCATCACCGGGTTTGGCTGCTCCGCCTCCACCTTTTTTGCCTCCGCCTTTTTTGCCGCCGGCGGCACTGCCTTCACCGGGATCGGCAGCCAGGTTGGCTTGTGCATCGCGCAGTCTCTGGAGTTCTGCGTCAATTTCTTCCTGTTCTGCTTTGCGGCGCTTGTTGTCAGATTCAGCCTGCTGTTTGGCCAGTTCGAGTTCATCGATGCGTTTTTGCAGCGCTTCTGCCTCTTTCTTGGATTGCTCTGCGGCAATTTCCTGCTGGTGTTTTAATTCAGCTTCTTCTTCCTGCTTATTTTGAATAATGAAGAAAATAGAGAGGCCTGCTGCGAGAAGAACTGCGACAAATACGCCGATAATAATGGCGGTTTTACGTTTTTCATGTTTGGTCACGACCTGGTTAAAGACCATGCTTTCCATGGCAACCGGAGCAATATCGCCACCCTCGTCGGATGAAGATGAGCCGCTCATGCGCTGGAGCGTACTGATATCGATCAGGCCGGATTCTTCACCAGATGGCCCAAATCCAGTTCCACCGTTGTTGGATGCTTCGTTATCGAGTGCATTCAGGCTATCGATCGAGAACAAAACAGAGTTTTCGTTTCTGGCACCAAACAAACCCTCGCTGTTGTTATCTTGATCTCTATAATCCATGTGTTTCCTCCGAACACTCAAGTCTTATGTGTCTAACAATCATTTTTAATGTATGCCGGGGATTGGTTAAAACATTCCCGCAAGGCTCTCTCTACTACACCTGTTTGTTCAATTTGTCACGCGGTTATTGGAAGACAATGTTCAGTCATCGTTGAGAAGCCTGGAAACAATAATCGGGAAGCGCTTTGCCCAGCAGACTTCCGAGTGGAATCCGCCCTCATCAATGTAAAGCAGTACCTCGTGCGCTGCGTATCCCAGCCGTCTGAGATGCCAATAGAAATCATTCACAATCGAGGCATAATCCATATAAATATCCTGGACTGTAATTTTTTCATCGGACCCCATGTCCAGATAGATTTTTGTCCATGTATCGTATTTGGTGTTCCAGTGCTCGAAACAACGAAAATCCGACCACATGACACTCGGGGAAACTGCGCCGATGCGGCCAATGACATCGGGACGTTCGCGTCCGCAAAAGAGCGCCATCAGGCCGCCGAGCGAAGACCCGATAAAGGCCGTATTTTCGGGGCCTTTGAGCGTCCGGTAATGCGAATCCATCCAGGGAATAAAAAATTCTGTCAGATTATTGAGAAATTTTCTGCCTCTGGGATCGAAGACGGATGCCGCGGGAAATGGCCAAGGTGTGTATTCCCCGAAACGATCAATCTCATGGTCGATAGCGCAGACCAGCCATTCGCGCTGAAGGCTCCCGTCTGCCGCCATGGCATCCAGGGTCTCATTCACGTGCCACGTTTCTTTGATGGCACTTCGCGGATGCTCGAAGACATTTTGCCCATCGGTCATGTAGATGACCGGATAATGTCTGTCGGGATGGTCTTCGTAGGAATCCGGCAGGTACACGCGAACCGTGCGGTTGAATTTGTCAAGTGGAGAATAAAAGTTATCGATGATTTCGATTTTTCCCATTCAGTCCTCTTTGTTTTGGGATGGGGCTCTGTTTAACGAGTGTGGCATGTTTTCACGGAAAATTGAAATCCCAGCATATCATCTCTCGCCGTGCAGCGCCTAAAGAAACATCATTATGATTACGATCAATTGATTTTGTGGCCTGTGGAATACCCAGAGTGCCGGTGAACACCTCGGTTACATATACCAAAACGGACAAACCGCCAAATGAGGCAATTTTGGAAGAATGACCGAGACGGGGATATGTGGTCGTGAGTCGCAGGAACAACTCAGTGTGCTGTGCCATAACATTATTTGTAAGTATTCAGCTGGGGGGCTGAGCTATTTTCCAAAGTCAATACAATAACAAGGCATGTGGCATGAGTTTGTCAAACACATAACCCAAGCTGTATTCAGAAATCACACAATTTCCCAATGGAACATTTACTGCTGCCTACTGCCTTCTGCCTGGATTGACTCAGCTTCAGTCCTTTAGATTAGAGCATGGGGGTGAATAGTAACCATTATTTTTAAATCATAACACAAAATCTTGATTTATGTTTCTTATAATGGCAAACTAAGAGTAGTGAGCTTAAAACGCTCTAATAGTCTATGCTTTGTTAAGCCCTGCATACAGATGGGGCTTTGTCTTGTTTTTAAGGAGTTTTCATGACAAAACGTAGTTTTCTTTTTTCTGCATGTGCAATAGCTGCTCTCGCCGTTTTTGGCTGCAATGAATCCAAAGATTGGAATCCCGCACCCGAATGTGGAAATGGTGTGATCGAACTCGGCGAAGCATGTGAGCCCGGTGTTGCGGTCGACAAGGCATGCAGCTATTTTAATGCATCCACCAAATGGGTATCCGGACGTCCCGAATGTTCGAATAACTGCCGTCTGACCATCGGCACCTGTACGGGTGAAACCGCACCTGTCACCAATACCTGTGGCAATGGCGTCCTTGATGCCAATGAACCGTGCGATGCCTCTTCGTCTGCTCCCATCACTGCTACATGCGATAGCCTCGTCTCTGGTTCGACCGGCACAGTGACCTGCAGCGCCACCTGCGCCTATGATACCACCGGATGCACGGCTTCGACGACCTGTGGCAACAATATCCTCGATGATGGCGAAGAATGCGATGGCACGAATGTCCGCGAAGGCTTCACTGTCCAGTGCGGCGAAGGTCAGAAACCTGCTGACGCACTCGTTTGCGATACCGCAGCATGCAAAGTTGACGTGACCGCTTCCTGCGTCGAAGATGTCGTCACTTGCGAATCCGATGAAGACTGCGCCGAAGTCGAAGGCAAGACCCAATGCGATCTCGACAATAAAGTTTGTGTCGAACCCGTTGTGACCTGCGCTTCCGATGATGACTGTGCCGAAGTCGAAGGCAAGACCACATGCGATCTCGAAAAACTGATCTGCGTTGCCCCTGCCGTCGTCGAAGAATGCACGGATGACACCGCTTGTGCCGACCGTGAAGATGGCAAGACCGTTTGCGATACAGACAATAAAGTCTGCGTCGAACCGCCTGTGACCTGCGCTTCCGATGATGACTGCGCCGAAGTCGAAGGCAAGACCACATGCGATCTCGAAAAATTGATCTGCGTAGCCCCTGCCGTCGTCGAAGAATGCACGGATGACACCGCGTGCGCCGATCGTACGGATGGCAAGACCGTCTGCGATCTGACCAATAAAGTTTGCGTCGAACCCGCTTCCGCTCCCGAATGCGAAGCAGATGCCGCTTGTGCCGATCGTACTGATGGCAAGACCGTTTGCGATCTGACCAATAAAGTTTGC
>DGWW01000101.1:0-632 GCA_002395385.1 Myxococcales bacterium UBA4248 | reverse complement strand
CAAGACCGTTTGCGATCTGACCAACAAAGTCTGCGTGGAACCCGCAAGCTCTGGTGAATGGACTGAAATCGTTGCAGCGCCTGCAGCATATACCAATGCTGACAAAGATGTAAGAGTTTCATTTGTCGAAACGGAAGGCAATACATTCTCAACAAAGACACTTGGTGATTATATTAATAGCGGTTCTTGGACTGAAAAATCGGACACCATCGATTTTGAGAAGAAATATGTTAAGATAATTTTGTCTGAAAGTGAAATTGCTGCTTTGGCAGGAAAAACGACAATCGGCACAACATTTGATTATCGATCCAACGGAACGAATGTAACTGAAATGAGAGTTGCTTTCTTTAATGGCGATACGATGATTGGTAGTGCCTGTACTGCTGTTGTGGAAGGAACGACTCAGAAAACACTTGAGCTGGATTCCTGTAATGTTGAATTTACAAGTACAACAGACTTACACATGCGTATTATTGGTGTAAGCAGTACAGGTACAAGCAGCTCAGCTGCTCTTAGAATGTATCCGATTACTATTTCTGCTAAATAATTAATTCACTCTTTCCCTCTCCCCGCGAGGGGGATTTTTTTTGCCTAAGGAAAGTGATAATCTGGTGTTTAATTGCAAAAGTAAG
>DGWW01000143.1:16540-16976 GCA_002395385.1 Myxococcales bacterium UBA4248 | reverse complement strand
GGCTATCTGCGATACGCCCTTCGCTTTTCTTTTTATTGTGACGGCTTTGCCCAGTGAAATGCCTCCCTCTGAATCTGGACAAAGCCTTCTTTTTATATTGTGCCTCCATGAAATCGATATTCTTTCGTAATATTCTGAGCAGTGCCGCCATTTTGCTGGCTTCCGCCATGCCCTTTACGATGCCGGGCGCAATGGCACAGGAAAATTGGGCGGCAGACGACGATGCCCTCGAAGCCCGCAAAATTGAACGCTACCAACAGCTCGTCGATCAATCACCCGAAAAATCCTATGCCTTTAACCAGCTCATGGCGACCGTCGGAAAGGGGGCCCAATATCAAAAACTACTGCTCGATTACGAAAAGAAAGTCGCTGCCAAACCACAAAATTTCAATTTGCGCATGGTTCTTGGCCACATGTACCAATATGGCGGCCGAAC
>DGWW01000143.1:0-16479 GCA_002395385.1 Myxococcales bacterium UBA4248 | reverse complement strand
GGCGGCCGAACCAACGAAGCCATCGAATCCTATAAAAAGGCAATTGAAATCAAAAAAACGCCGCTTGCCTACATGTCCATCGCTGCGGCAGAGGCCGAAAACCGCAATTTTGAACAGGCTGTCACCGCCTACGAAACAGCCTCAGGCCTCAATCCCAACAAAGAACAAAAGCAGGAAATCTGGCGCGCACTCGCCGAAATTGCCATCTACCGCAGGGATATGGCGCGAGCTCAGGTCTGCTTTAATGAGCTCATCCAACTCGAACCCAATTCGCTCTTCATTCGAAGGGAACTGGCTCAGATTTACGAGCAAAACAAATACTTTGCGCAGGCTCGCGAAGTGCTCGAAGATGCAAAAAAAATTGCCTCATCCAATGACAAGGACCAGATCGAACTCGATATTGCAGTGCTTTACGAGCAAGAAGGCAATGATGACGAAGCATTGTCGCGCTACGAAGCACTCTCTAAAAAACTCGGCGCATCGCATTGGATGCAGCGGGAACTCAGTTCGCGCATCATCGATATTCACCGCAGAAAAGGCAACATTGCGGAACTGGCAAAAGTCCTCGAAGCCCAATGGAAATCGCCATCCTATCAGCAGCATCTTGAACTGGCCAATCTGTACGAAGAAACCGCCAACCCCGATAAAGCACTCGAACATCTAAAGAAAGCCATTGCTTCGTCCCCCAAACTTCCCGAAGGCCACGAAAAGCTCGTTCGCTTTTATCGCAGCCACGGTCAAATCGAAAAGATGTTCGAAGCCCGCAAAGCCTTGATTAAAGCGGTTCCCGACAATCCCGATTATCGTTTTGAACTCTATGAAGACTATATTCAGCAAAAACAGGTCGACAAAGCACTCGGTGTTCTGGATGAAACTCAGAAAAAATTCACGGACAAATTCGATGTTCAACGCCGCGTAGCCGAATATTATCAGATGAATGGCCGTTCCCAGAAAGCGCAGGATATCTACGAATCGTGGGTCAAAAAGCATCCCTCGGATTTGGAAGCCCTCGAAGCATTGGGCGATCATTACGATACAGCAGGCGAACACAAAAAAGCTGCAGCAACCTGGCAGAAAATTGAAAACCTGCCCATCGACAAAGCCACAAAACTCGAGACACTGGCTCGCATTTACGATGAGCATGGCTACGCCAGCGAAGCCGAGGAATTGTATGCCAAAACACTGGCTGCCAGTCCCAAAGACTGTTATGCCCATTCGCAATATGCCGATATTTTGACGCGCAACGGCAAACAGGTCGAAGCCATCGAAGCCTGGAACCAGATGGCCAGAACCTGTCCGGCAGCCCCGATGCGCACGACAGCCGCACGGCAGCTGGCGGCACTCTACAAATCCCGCGGTGCACAGAAGAATGCCATTGCACAGTACCGCGGCCAATGCGAATCTCATCCGAACAGCCTGAGCGATGCGCTATTGTTTGCCAGTGTAGCGCAGGCACTCGATATGCCGGTCGAAGCGATTCCGACGCTAGAAGCCTTTACCGAACGCAATCCTTCGCAAACCGAGGCACTGACGGCACTCAATGAACTCCAGGCTGCCTCCGGTGATATCGATGCAGCTCGAAAGACACTCGAAAAACTCGCCACGCACTCTGAAACAGAAAAACGCGATGCGTTCATCGCCATGTCTGATCTCGATTTACAGGCGGGTGATCTTGAGGCAGCCCAGAATCATCTTTCGGAGGCACTTAAACTCAATGCCAACGATGCCGACACGCACGAGCGTCTGGGCGATATTTTGCGCAAACGCCGCATGTACCAGGAGGCTGCCAATAATTACGAAACGGCCTTCCAGATCGATGATCGCAATTACATTGCAGCCTTTAAAGAGGCGACCTGCCTTTCTATTCTGGGCAAGACCAAAGAAGCGGACGATCTCTATGTCCGAATTGTGACATCCGCAACGGACGAAACCCTCGTCATAAAAGCGGCCCAGCGAGTTATTGATGATCACACTTGGCTTGGAACGCTGGATGAACTCTCCAAGTCATTTATGCCGCTCGTGCATGCCAAACAAAGAAAAGCGCTCTATCTCGAAATTCTCCTTAGCCTGGCGGATGCCCAGGCACAGCCACACACGCTGGCACTCTTGACGCGCGATGCCCAGCACGCACTCCCGGCAAGACATGCACTGCGTGAACTCGGTGACAAATATGCCTCGGTCCTCGTCGAATCTCTGCTGCACGAAGATCCGTCCATTTCGGGAAAAGCGCTCAAATTGAGCGAATGGCTGACTTCGTCGAGTGTGATTGCCGTTTTAGGCCAGAGAATCGAAAAAGCCCCGACTTCCGAATCTGGCAGACTCATGCAACTGCAAGCCATCAGAGCGATAGCACATGCACAGCTGCCGGCAGCAGTTCCGGTTCTCAAATCGTGCATGGATTCTCATTATCCGAGGGCATTGCGCGAACATGCCCTCTGGGCACTGGGGCTGATTCCTGCCCAATCGGCGTCGGACGTGCTCAAAGAAGCGCTCGACATTCAGTTCGACTCGTTCCGTGCCATTGCCATCATCGGTTTGGGACGACAGAATGCACACCTGGATGCGGTAGATCAGCGTTTGAAGGAAGATCCCAGTCCTCTCGTCCGGGATGCCGCAGCCTGGGCACTTGCCTATAATCGCGCTGAATCTTATTATAAGGATATTCAGACTTATTATTTTAACAAGACGAATCCTTCCAAACCCTACCAGCTCTGGACATTCCATACCGTAGACGAAACGGTGGCGGCCCCCAAACTGCTCGAGAATTTGTGGTGCGGCGGAGCTCGCACAGCTGCAGCCAAATTGCTTCGTTCCGAGAATTCCGGCACTTCACTTTCGCTTTTGACCCAAACTGAGGCACAGGGCAAATTTATTCACGGCATGACGACACATTATCAAAGCAACTTCGACTTTGACATGCTACTGAACCATTTCGTCGATCTTTCTCTGAAAGATACGGGATCTTCGACAGCCTGGGTAAAGAAGCATGAGGATGCGCTGCGCAGTCAGGTCAAAGCAGCCGCATCGGGATCGCTCAAATCACACACGGAAGATTTCGATGCATGCAAAACCCAGATGCTTCGCGATTTTGTATCCCCAACCGAACGTTCCGGAATCGACATCAATGATCCCGAACAAAGACCCATTTTGAGTGCCGCACTGACAGAAATACAGCCCACGCTGAACCAGTGGAACAGCGGGGTCAATAATTCGGGCGGCAAATCGCTTGCCGATTTGAGTCTGAGAGCATCCGCAATTACAGGGGATTTAACCAAAATCAAGGACACCGCCTTCCATTCGAACATCATGGCTTTGCGCATCGATGCCATCGAAGCCATGGGCATGATGCATACCCCCGAAAGCAAAGAGGCACTCCGGGTTTTATCGTCGGATCCGTCTTACCTCGTGCGTGCAGCTGCCGTTGAGCAGCTCGATGCATCGGATCCGGAGGATCGCACGGTTCTCGAAAGAGCTCAAAAAGACACATTTGCCATCGTGGCCGAAACAGCAGCATCGAAGCTGTCAAAAAAATAGATTTCGCGCGTATTGGCCAAAGGACAATAGCGCGAAGTGCAAGGCGTATTGGCCTTTGGCCAATAGCCGGCACACACTTCCACAAACATACCGAACCAACATCATTGATATAAGGGCAGACCATGTACTTCGATCACCCCGCAGGTGGAAGTCATCCACCAGAGCGTTCCGAAAAAGAAATCCATGCGATATACCGCAAGCTTTTTACGCTCGTAAAGTCGGTCAAATCCTCCGATGAAACCTCAGCACCACTCATTGTCACGCTGCAGGGGTTGTTTGGTGCAAATGGTGCTGCCCTGTGCCATATTTACGACGACAATGCCAGATTTGTAGCCAGTATCGGACAAATTTCGCATATACAGGGCCGATCGATCAATCTAAACGCACCACGCGTCGCCAATTTTATGATGGGAAAAAAGGCGCTCTGCCTGTCGCGGGATCAGCTCGCCGGAGAATACCTCAATCTGACATTGAATGCGCAGTTCGAGAGCGTTCTGTTGTCGCCGATTGAAATCAATGGCATGCCGTATGGCCTGGTCGCACTCATCTCCAATGCACCGGGTTATTTTGAAGAAAAAGACGCCTTTACGTTGCACGAAATTACAGAATTTTATGCAATGGCGCTGGATGAACGCCGCATGGAAGTCATCAGCAATGAGCAAAACCATTATGCTTTGCTCGGAAATATCTGCGATGAAATTGCACCCAACCTGCACAATGCCACAATTGATCTCATTCAGACATTTGCCCAGCTCCGAAAGTATTATGTGGCACAAAAATATAACCTGATGGCAGAACATTTGTCGAAAGCAGTCGCCAACATCGAGGGAATGGCCAAACGCGTTCAGGATGTGCGTACTTTGGGAGATATCTGCAATCCCAAGGAACTGACTTTTGGCGGTGTCGAATTAAAATCCGTACTCGATAGCGTCATCGATTACAATCGCACACAAATCGAAGAAAACGTCGAACTCATCATCCAAATTGCCGAAGAATTGCCCAAAGTATACGGCGATTTTACCCTAATATGGCAGCTGATACACGAAATTGTTCAAAATAGCCTGCGTGCAATGAAAAAGAAAGAGCAGGACAAGCATACACTGATGATACACGCCTACCGTTTTCAGGGGACGGTCGTCGTCGAAATCAGCGACACGGGATGCGGAATTGAACCAGCCAATGTGCCCCATATTTTTGAACCATTCTTTACGACATGGCCATCATGTAAAGGATTAGGTCTGACGCGGGCACGCATCAATGCCTACCGCATGCAGGCAAGCGTGATATACCGTCCACGGCCCGAAGGCGGTTCCGTATTCAGGATGGCATTTATCGACGAACAGCACCCGCATCAGGCAGAGGTATTTTAAATTCATAACGATTCGACCATAAGAAGGATTTTTTATTTTTACAAACGGATTGATTCGCATCTAACGATGCTCACGTATGGTAGAGATGAAGGGGGAGTGCTCAGAAAGCTGAGATCCTGAGCAAATCCGGTTGTAAAAATAACATCTCATCTAAGCTAAAGAGATACAAAAAAAGGAAGCCGTCTGGCTTCCTTTTTTGTCTGTTGGGGTGAATATTTGAGTCACTCCAAAATGATTATTTAATTAATCTGTGGCACTTCGCGTTCGATGATCGAAATGCGGGCATATCCAGTTCCGGCATGTCCAGTCTCAGTTCCACCAGTTGGAGATTCAAATTGCTGATTTCCAGCGATTGTTTCACCGGTCACTCCGGTACCGATATGACCTGAGCCGCCGCCACCGCCGCCGCAATAAGGAATACCGCCGCCGCCGTACCAGCCGCCGCCACCGCCGCCGCCAGCATCGATATGCGGCTTGGGATTGGCAGACATTTCTTGTCCTGTGCCATTGCCCCCTTGACCGAATGAGCCGTTTTCACCAACGCCATACCAGTCATTTTCACCACGTTCACCACCTTCGGTTTGCGAAGCGCCGGTCGGAACTTTTGTCGCCTGATCGCCGCATACGTCGCCGATGCCGCCGGCCTCACCACCACCATATCCAGCCACGACGCGTTCAGCACCTCCGCCACCGCCTGCTACGATCAAAACATTATCGCGTTGTTCACTCAAAGTCGCCAGTAAACCGGAAACCGTCGCAATATGCGTAGCTCCGCCGCCATGGGCCTGTGCCGGACCGCCACCATTATAAGGAGTGCCGCCGACATTGATGTACACATCCGTCAGTTCTTTAAATTCGACCTTACCGTAAGAATAACCGCCATAGCCACCTGTCATGTTTAATGAACCGGCGCCCTGAGACCCCCATACCTGCAGGTTATATTCACCAGGAAGCAACTGGATATGCGCTTCTTTTCCTGTGTACTCGAAATCGAGTTTTTCATAAGCATACAAATCCATCATGACATTATTACTCACGGCATACAGATAATCTATATCTTCTGAACTTTCCGTCATAGCAGAAAGCGCCAGCGAAGTAATTGCACTTTGAACGTTTTCGGGATGCGCGTAAACGATCTTGACCGTCTGAGGCACATTCCAATTATTGACATCAAAACTGAGCGTACTGGGCTCGGTAGTCACGATCGAATCCAAAGAAGGCTCGATCATCACGTTCACCGACGCAGAAGGTTTGGTCGAAAGAACGACACTGACGGAGGTCTCATTTGATTTTGGAGTCAGCTTATTATCTTTACTCGAAATGGTTATCGATGGTGAATCGTTATCCAGATTCGTCAGCCAGACATCCTTGATTTCTAGGCTCTTGTAAGCAGGATCTGCGGATACTGAACTCGTATGAATTGCATAATTGGTTGATTTATCTGCAATATCATCATCTATGCCTGTCACGGTCACACTCTGCGGCTTGTTCCAGTTATCCGGGGTAAAAATAAGCGATTTTGGCTCGACAGACCCCTCTGTAATATCCGATGAACGCAATTTGAGCTTTACCGGTGCAACAGGTTTAGAATTCAATACCAAAGTATAGCTGGCAGTACGACCGTCTTCACCTGTGAGCAGCGTCTCATCGGCATGCCACGAAACGCCTGCGTAATTGACATTGCGATTAGTAAACTCCATCGGCGAATGAACGACATTCGAGAAATACGGATCCTCTGTAACGGTCTTGAGCATTACGTAATACTTTTGGTCGCCATCATCAATATCATCTGGGAGGCCTGTTACGACGATTTGTTTATTGCTCGTAGCCGAAGAAAACTGCCCCTCAATCCAGTCACCCGCTTCAATTATGGGACTGCAGTCAATTTTAGCTTCAGGATAAGGGCTTTCCGAAACAATCCAGCAATTGAAAGTCACATCAGCAGTTGGTTTTTTGGTCAGAGAAACATTAAATACAGCAGTATTGCCATTTTCGTCTGTAAAAGCTTTGCTCACAGATACATTATGACGGGTACTGTTGACACATTCATTATTAATGCATTCCTGTTTGTTAGTACATTTCATACAGGGATCATCTGGCAACGGTGTTGGCACAGGCAATGTTGCACCTTCCAGAACATCGCTGTCATCCGTAGCCACTTCTTCTTCAGGAACAGGTTTGCCATCGTCTTTCGACGCAGGTTCAGTACCTGTGCCCGGCTCATCGCCCGTGCCTGGTTCGTCGCCTGTACCCGGCTCATCGCCCGTGCCTGGTTCGTCGCCTGTACCCGGCTCATCGCCCGTGCCTGGTTCGTCGCCAGTGCCCGGCTCATCGCCTGTACCTGGTTCGTCGCCAGTGCCCGGCTCATCGCCTGTACCCGGTTCGTCGCCTGTACCTGGTTCGTCGCCTGTACCCGGCTCATCGCCTGTGCCCGGCTCATCGCCCGAGCCAGAAGAAACTTGTTCTTCAGATGGTGACGGTTTGGAAGAATCGGAATCATTCCCACAACCGCTGGATAATGCAACCACGGAAGCCAAAGCCGAAAGAAATAACAAACGCCGCAAATGATCCATTTTTACCCTCACATAAGAAACGTGGTGTTAAAACATCGCGGAATCACGAAAGAATATACGCATGATGTATGACCATGACGCTTTCAAAGTAAACTGAGCAAATTCGTTTGTAAAACAAAATAATACAGATTAATTGTTCCCTGTTGATCTAATGATTTTGATCGCGATTTTCGGGATGAGAATCGATATCCTGCAACATCGAAGAGAGAGCAAAGCCGGGATCAATCGACTGAGGTTTTTGTTTATTATCAGAACTATCCTCATGTTCTTTTGGCTTATCCGACGGCGAAACGCCAGAGGTTGCATCTTTTAATGAAAAAGACAAAGCCAAAAGTTCCGCCGATGTTGCAGATGATACTCCTTTATTCTGAGGTGCATTCTTCCCTTCTGCATCCAAAGGGAAAGAAATGTCTGAACGGGCTGAAGAAGTTGGATTGGCAGAAGCAGGAAAAGACGAAGTGCTATTACTAACGTTAGATGGCATAGCCCCGCGAATTTGAACAGATGCACCTGCAATCGAATAGAAGAATTGCGTTATCAGGCAAAGAAAATAACCGACAAGAAGAATGAGAGGCAAGGCCAGAATAAAGCAAATGACGATGTAACTGCTGGATTTTCCCTGCACATCGAGATACTGACTCACCTGTTCACTGACCGGACGATGGAATAATGCGGCCTGATGTGTTTCATAATGCGCAGCGTAATCTGCCAGCATTCTGCGATAAACTTTAATATTGCCATCGTAAACTGGCTTTTGCTCAGTAAAAGTATCGAGATGCATCAATTTTCCCTCAGGAGTAACGATCGTTTCTTTTTGATCACTCAGGGACAAAGCCTGTTTGGCGAGTTCGTATTCGACCATAACAGGAGAAGCATGCTGATAGCAGGCATAGCCAAAAGCACCGCCGAGAATTCCCAAAACCAGGATACATGGCAGCATGGTTACAATGAAGGACAGGAGATAACTTTTGATGGAATGAAAACCATTGCCGATGGCCTGAAAAATACCATGTTCCTCATACGCGAGAAAGAAAGCAGCAATCGTCCACCAGAACCCGGGGATGATAGAGATGACGCACAGAATCAAACCCAGAATGACGATGCCGACAACGGAATTGACCAACAGGAAAGCCAACAATTGCAAAACAAAAATGAGAGCAAAATAAAAAAGTGCGTATGCAATATACCAAACGATATTGAATAAGATGGAACGGAGTGGATGAAAAATCCCATACATACCGAGCTTCCAGAAAGGTTCATCCTCATCTTCTGCCGTTGCAATGCCCAGGTGAGCGATGCTCAGGGGCATAAAGAGAAAGAAAACAAAGGGCATTAAGAGAAAGACGAGAAAACCTACTGAATGCGAATCAGGCACAAGCAAAGAGTCAAATATTTTCCAAACACCAAAAAAGAAAGAGATGCAGGTCACCGACACCCATGCAAGGACCCAAACGAGAATTTTCCAATTGTGCTGAATAATTTGGGAAAAAGCTTTTTGATAAATATCTTTAATAGAATCCATTTTTAGAGCCGTACCATCATCTCGTATAAACGAATTAAATAACTTAACGATTGGCTATCCCCCAGCCCAACGGGCCAGGGGGAAGGGGCCAAAACAAGCCTTAATTAATCGGAGGCAATTCGCGTTCGACAACAGAGATGCGCACGAAACCGGTACCGGTATGGCCAGTCTCGGTACCGCCCCTGGGGCATTCGAATGTCTGATTGCCGCCAAGCGTCTCGCCCTTGACGCCCTCGCCAATGTGTCCGGTGCCGCCGCCGCCGCCGCCGGCATAAGGAATGCCGCCGCCGCCGAACCAGCCGCCACCGCCGCCAGCACCACCGTCCTTACGACCTGAGGTTCCGGCTTCTTGCCCTAAGCCATCGCCACCTTGGCCAAAGGAGCCATCCGTTCCGATGCCAAACGCCGAAGTTGTCTTCCCAGCCTTACCACCTTCTGTTTGTGAGGCACCCGTGGGAATGACGTCTTTTTCAAGGTAAGGCGCGCCATCGCCGCCTGTTTTGCCACCACCAAGTCCGCCAGGGGCACGCTCGGAGCCACCGCCGCCACCGGCGACGATCAAAACTTTGTCGCGCTGATCGCTCAAAGTGTAAAGCTGTCCCGAGACCAACGCAATGTGGGATGCACCGCCGCCATTTGCCTGTGCTAGCCCGCCGCCATTATAGGTTCGACCATCCATATTGTCCGATCCACCGACATTGACATAAACTTTCGTCATATCTTTAAACTCGACAGTGCCGGACGAATAGCCACCCAGACCGCCAATTTGATTGGCGCCCATTCCTTGCGAGCCCCAAACCTGCAAGTTATATTCTCCTGGCAGCAATTGGACTTCCCGTTCCTTGCCTTCGTATGAATAATCGAGACTGTCATAGGCATACAAATCAAAATAGGCAGGCCAATAATGCAATAATTCTTTGTAATCCGGATCTTCTGACTCAGTCAGATCTGGGCTAACACTTATTTGCGTAAGGGCCTGATCCACCAATAATTTTCCATCAGCATCATAAGGATGATAGACGACTTTGACGTTTTGTGGGACGTTCCAGTTAGCTTTTGTAAATTTTAATGTTTCGGGTTCAAGACTTACAATTTTAGCTTCATTAACACCTGAGACCAGTTTGATGTTGACGTCTGCCTTAGGTTCGGTACTTAAGATAACAGCAACTTCCGTTGTATTGTCTGAAGGAGTAAGTTTATAAGTTTTGGATGAAATGGTAACGCCGGGCGAATCATCATCGTGATTTACCAATCTGACAGCTGGAATCTTAATATTGTTATATTTTGGATCTTTAGAAACAGCTGTAGTTAAAATTTCAAACGCGACGGACTGATCGAAAATATCATCATCGACGCCCGTGACGGTCACAGTTTGGGCGGTATCCCAATTATCGGGGGTGAACACCATCGTCTTGGGCTCGACCGTGCCCTCGGTGATATCCGATGAACGGAGTTTGAGCTTAACCGGCCCCAGGGGCTTAGACTGCAAAACGAGCGTATAAGTTGTCGAACGACCATCCTCACCGGTGAGTAACGTATTGTCGGCGTGCCATGCAACACCAGCATGATTGACATTGCCATTGATAAACTTCATCGGCCAATAGCTAATATTGTCATATCTAGGATCTTTGGACTTCGTCGTAATCAAAACATAATATTCCTGATCGCCATCATCGACATCGTCGGGCAGTCCTGTGACAGTAAAAGTTTGTGCATTTGTATGGGGATAATTTGTTTCCGTCGCAGTCCAATCGCCCTTTTTAATGACAATCGAGGAGCAGTCAATTTCCGCTTCCTTGTTAGGACTCGTTGAATAAATCTTACAATCGAACTCAACATCTTCCGTTGGTTGTATCTTTTCTGGATCTGCTAAGAACAAAAGAAAAGTTGCCGTTTCGCCATTTTCATTGGTAAATGCCGAATTCACTCTGGGGAGATCGTATGGCAAAATATCTTTTCTACAGTCCTTTTTCTTCGTTTTTTCATCGACAACAACACAACTCTGAGTGTAATTGCAATAGAAGCAGGGGTTTTCCTCTATTTTGGGCAACTCACCAGGCTGTTGTAAGGTTACGCCCTCCAAAACATCACTATCGTCCGTCACAACTTCTTCCTCGAGGACGGGCTTACCATCGTCGTTGGATTTTTGCTTACATGCGCCTTTGAAGCATACCAAATCCCCTTCGCAGGCCTTCACGATCTGAACGCCGTCAACGCAGACGGTATAATGCGTATCGTCAGAGCATTCCGCCTTAAAATCGGCTTCGTTGCAGGGAGTTTCGGCCACGCATTCGCCTTCGGAACAGACCATGCCTTCGGCACACGCTTCCTGGGCGAGTTTTTTATCGTCGCCGCACACCGTCTTATGGGTGTCATCGGCACAGGTCGGGATGTGATTTTCGGGATCGCACGCATCCTCTGCGTGGGGCTGAGATTCGGTGCACGCGCCGTCCTGGCAAGTCTGTCCCTCGGGGCAGTCTTTGGTCACGATCTTGCCGTCCTCGCAAGAGGTGTAGCTCGTATCGGACGGGCAGGTAGGCTCATAGGTTTTGGCCGTGCATTCAGCCTCGACATCTTGGATGTCCTTGCAGGCACCGTCCTCGCAGACCTGCTTATCACCACACGCCTGCGTGACGATGGTATTGTCGATGCAGGCGGTATAGGAGGTCTCGGCGGGGCAGGTGGGCTCAAATGCATCGGGATTACAGGCGGTATCCGGGTTAGAATTGTCGCTGCTACCGCTGCCATCGCTGCATGCATTCATGGCGCACAGACTTACAAACAAAAGGAATGCCAAGCGTTTTTTCATTGGGACTGTCTCCGGTATGGGGTTATGCGGATTCCTCGGGGATGTGGGGCGTTGCGGGGTGTAACCCCGCATCGGGGGTAGGCGCGTATTTGCCGCAGGCAAAAAGCGCCGTAGGGGGCTTGGCCCCCTACCCTAAAACGTCACTAACTATGAATTATACCCCAAAAAAGGCCAAAAAAAAACCCTGCATAAGCAGGGCTTTTTAAAGCAAAACCACAAATTAGGCCTTGATATCAACCTTGGCACCAGCGGCTTCGAGTTTCTTCTTGATGTCTTCAGCTTCGGCTTTCTCGATACCTTCTTTGACGGTGGAGGGAGCGCCATCGACGAGTTCTTTGGCTTCTTTGAGGCCGAGACCGGTAATCGCACGGATTTCCTTGATGACGTTGATCTTGTTGGCACCGACATCAGCGAGGATGACTTTGAACTCTGTGGGTTCTTCTGCGGCAGCAGCAGCAGCGGCGACGACGACACCACCACCGACGGCAGCTTTGACATCCCATTTAGCTTCGAGCTTGGCAACGAGTTCATTCATCTGAACGAGCGTAAGGGACTCAAGATACTCAATAACCTGTTCTTCTGTTACCATAATAAAACTCCAATGTCCTCGATGGACGAAAGATGAAGCGCATTAGCGCAAATTGTAAGATAAATAAAAGTGGATTTCGGCAGAATTACCGAAAGCGTGAGATGAAATTAAGCCTGTTCTTCCATTTTGTCGGCACGTGCCTTGAGGACGGCAGCAAATTTGGTGGTTGTGCCTTTGAAGACGGAGAGAAGAGCGGAGAGGGACTCGCTGTAGGTGCGCATTTTGGAGAGGTTATCGACGCCAGCGAGATCGAGGACTTCGCCACTGACGAGGCCGCCCGTAATTTTGAAGTTAGGATTATTTTTGGCAAAATCGATAGCAACGCGAGCCGGGGAGATAGGATCGTTGGCTTTCATTGCGATGGCGACGGGGCCATGGAATTTTGCACAAATGGGTTCGAGGACGGTACCGGCGAGGGCTTTTTTCGCGAGTGTATTTTTGATGACGCGGAAAGTGACGCCTTCAGCACGGAATTTCGAGCGAACCTCATTGATCGTATTCACGGTGACGCCGGAAGTATCGGCGATCACGACGGAATCGATGCCATCGAACAGCGCTTTATAGGACGCTATCGCGGCTTCTTTTTCGTTTCTGTTCATAATTCCTCTAACTGATTTACGAAATAAAAAAAGCAGGACAATCGGAACTTTGGATTGAGCTGTGATGCAATCAGAAATCGAGAAATTATCTGAGGGCAGGACCGGCTCAGCAGGCGTTGATTCGAACCAACATTAAAGCGGGATAACCGCTGCCGACATCTCCGACGGATCCGATGGCCGTCAAAAAGCGGGCGCTTTATAATTGCGCCCGTAAAACAAGTCAAGCTTAAAAGAGCGTGCGATCAATTTTTACGCCGGGGCTCATGGTCGAAGAGATGGTAACGCTCTTGACATAAGTACCTTTGGTGGTCGCAGGTTTAAGTTTGAGGAGAACTTCCATCAGGGCATTGAAATTCTCTGCCAATTTATCGGCATCGAAGGATGCGCGGCCGATGGGAGCATGAATGATACCAGCACGTTCGACGCGGAATTCGACGCGACCGGCTTTGGTTTCTTTGATAGCGCGAGCAACATCGGTGGTGACGGTTCCGACTTTGGGGTTAGGCATCAAACCGCGCGGGCCAAGTACGCGACCGAGACGGCCAACTTTACCCATCATATCAGGCGTAGCAATCGCCTTATCGAAATCGAGCCAACCATCTGCAATCTTCTGAACGAGGTCGTCTGCACCCACAAAATCAGCGCCTGCTTCACGAGCTTCTTTTTCTTTTTCACCGCTTGCGAAGACCACAACGCGAACCGTTTTACCGATTCCGTGGGGCAGTACTACCGCGCCGCGAACCATTTGATCTGCATGACGCGGATCAACGCCGAGCCGAACAGCCACATCCACGCTGGCATCAAATTTCGTTGATGTCATGCTCTTGACGATTTCCATCGCTTCCTGGATGTTGTCGTAACGCTTCTGCCTATCGACTAATTTTATAGCTTCTTTGTACTTCTTACCTCTAGTTGCCATTGTGCTGCTCCTTATTAATCTACAATATCCACGCCCATACTGCGGCATGTGCCAGCAACCGTGCGCATCGCAGCTTCAATGTCATCTGTATTCAGGTCGGGAAGCTTGATTTCCGCAATCTTCCGAATCTGAGCCTTGGTAATCTTACCAACTTTTTCACGGTTGGGTACACCACTACCGCCTTTCAGACCGAGCTCTTTCATAATGAGCACTGCCGCAGGAGGAGTCTTAACCACAAAGCTGAAGCTGTGGTCGGCATAAACCGTGATCACAACAGGCGTCAAAATACCATCGCCTTTCTGCGTTTTTGCATTGAACTGCTTGCAGAATTCCATGATATTCACGCCGTGCTGACCCAAAGCAGGACCAACAGGAGGCGAAGGATTCGCCTTGCCAGCCGGACATTGCAATTTGACGTAACCTACAATTTTCTTGGCCATTTTCTTTTTCCAAATAACTATGCGTTGACCTTCTCAACCTGCGAAAAATCAAGTTCGACAGGAACAACGCGCCCTAATATACTCACGAGTACGCAGAGTCTCGATTTATCTCTATCGAGGGATTCTACGGTACCCGAGAAATTCACAAACGGACCATCCAACACGCGGACGGTATCTTTTAATTCAATGTTGAATACGCTGTCAGGTTTTTCAACGCTCTTGTTCATCTTGCCGATGATGCGTTCAACCTCCGCATCACTCATCGAAGGAGGCTCCGTCGTACCACCGACAAAACCACTCACTTTCGATGTACCCTTGACCAGATGCCACGTCTCGTCCGTCAATTCCATCTGAACGAGCATATAGCCTGGGAAAAATTTACGAGTTCGCTGGCGTTTTTCACCACCTTTCTTGGGCTCTACAACAGTCTCGACCGGTACCAGCACTTCACCAAATTTATCCTGCAAATTCGATGTCTTAATGCGCTCTTCAAGCGACAATTTCGCGCGATTTTCACAGCCCGAGTGCGTATTGACTATGTACCATTTCATTGCCATGTTGATTTCCTTACAACGAAATTTTTTAGAATGTGCGACTTACACACACCTGCGGGTGTCTGTAAAAACCGGGCGCTACTTAATACCTAAAATCAAATCCGTCAACTCTTTTGCGCCCAAATCGAAACAGAAAAGAATCATTGCCACGATCAATGATGTCGCAATCACAACTTTCATGGCATATTTCGTTTCATCTGCATTCGGCCATGTTACTTTCTTCATCTCACGGGCAACATTCAGCGAACCCTCGTAAATCTTCGGGCTGCGCCATAATAAGAATGCCGTGATAACGCCAAGTATTATGCCCGCTATCGTCGAATAGGTCACACGCTCGCCCAACAAATGGACGTCTACTACGTGAGCAACACTCAACACCCAGGCCGAGAGCTTCATATAAAACCAGGACATGACAATTGCCGCCACTATGTACGTCAAATTCACGTAGCGTTTTACTTCATCCATGGATTCACTCCGGCTAAAAAATCACAAAAATTAAGAGCCTTTTGTCTGGCGGCAAAAGGCTCTTACAACAGGGGTGGAAGGACTCGAACCCTCGGCCCACGGCTTTGGAGGCCGTTGCTCTACCAACTGAGCTACGCCCCTAAAATCCCCGCTCCAGAAAAGCGAGGATTTTATATCAGGACAAATTACTTGTCGAGAATCTCAGAAACGACGCCTGCGCCAACCGTACGACCACCTTCACGGATGGAGAAACGGAGACCTTCATCCATTGCGATCGGTTCAATCAGGTCAACTTTCAGTACGACGTTATCGCCGGGCATAACCATCTCGACATCGCCTTCGAGTGTAACAACACCCGTGACGTCCGTTGTACGGAAATAGAACTGAGGACGATAGCCATTGCGGAAGAATGTATGACGACCACCTTCTTCTTTGGAGAGGACATAAACCTGACCTTTGAAGGATTTGTGAGGATGAATCGAACCGGGTTTCGCAAGAACCTGACCACGGCGGATTTCGTCTTTCTTCGTACCACGGAGGAGGCAACCAATGTTATCACCGGCTTCGCCGTATTCCAACAATTTACGGAACATTTCAACGCCCGTGACGACCGTCTTGTCGATCTGGTCTTTCATACCAACGATATCAACAGGATCATTCACGCGAATCTGGCCTGTCTCAACACGACCCGTGGCAACTGTACCACGACCGGAAATCGAGAAGACGTCTTCGACTGGCATCAGGAAGGGCTTATCAATCGGACGCTGCGGTGTAGGAATGTAGGTATCAACGGCATCCATCAATTTCTCAACGGACTTCGTACCATATTCACTGTCAATGCCTTCGAGAGCCTGGAGAGCCGAGCCAACGATAACGGGAGTGTCATCACCCGGGAATTCGTATTTGCTCAGAAGTTCACGAACTTCCATCTCGACCAGCTCGAGGAGCTCAGCATCATCGACGAGGTCAGCCTTGTTCAAGTAAACAATAATGTAGGGTACACCGACCTGACGAGCGAGGAGGATGTGCTCACGAGTCTGGGGCATCGGGCCATCAGCTGCGCTAACAACGAGGATTGCACCGTCCATCTGGGCAGCACCGGTGA
>DGWW01000144.1:38119-41072 GCA_002395385.1 Myxococcales bacterium UBA4248 | reverse complement strand
ACGATGAGTGTAAAACCATAGACAATTTTCATGATGAAGATTTCCTCTTCTAAAAGGTGGTGAAGAATACAAAAAATGAAAGAACTCGCCATCCAGTAACATTTTATAGAAATCATGCTGAATTCGCAATTGTTATCATAACTAGCCTGCTAACACTCGTACTAAAAAAGTTAGCATCGTTAGATGCGAACAAATCCGTTTGTTAAAACATACAAGGCTGGCGGCTGAGTAAGTAACGTTCCCTTTTAAACCAGGGGGTTCATGCATTTGTTCCCAATATTTTTGTCATCCTCCAATTCCATGATAGAGTCCGACCGGCATTTGATTTGCCCAAAGCAGTCAGGGAAAGACCATGAAAAAATACGGAAAATTCACATGGGCCATACACATTCTGGCAGCACTCAGCGTCAGCATAACGATGGCATGCAGTGGCGGTTGCGCCTCCAAAACCGATAAAGCTCCCACCAACGAAATCCAAACCCCGGCAGAAGCTGCGCAGACCACCGAGGAAGAAGCCATTATCAAAGAGGCAGCCAGTGAGCCGCCGCTCAATGAAGTGACGGATATACCTCAGGAAGATCCGGTTTTAAGGCTCGTCATTATCTCGGATGTCAATGGCAGATATGGATCTGATCAATACGACGCCGAAGTCGTGCGCGCCATCGATATGATTATCGAACAAAAACCCGATCTCGTCATCAATACAGGTGATATGGTTGCAGGACAAAAGCCAAAACTCGATTATCGCAAGATGTGGGTTGGGTTTCACAAAACGGTGACCAACCGCCTCAAGGAAGCGGGCATTCCGATGGCACAAGTCTGCGGCAATCACGATGGCTCAGCCTATCCCAAATATGCCAAAGAGCGCGAAATCTATATCGACGAATGGAATCAGCATAAGCCCGAACTCGATTACGTCGATGATTCACACTATCCTTTATATTACACGTTTACTAAGAACGGGTTCTACTTTGTCGCAGTAGATGGCACCACGCTCGACCCTATCGACGATGAGCAGTATGCCTGGCTCGAAGCGCAGCTCAGCAACAACCCGACACAGCATGCGCCCATTGTCTTTTTCCATGTCCCGCTGTTTCCGATTACGACGATAAAACCTACAGAAATTTTACGGGACAGCCGGCTGCCGGTGCTGTTTTCAGAAAAAGGCGTCCAACTCGTCATGACCGGCCATCAGCAGGCTTATTTTCCAGCCAAGCTCAATGGGGTGACCTATCTGCACGTCGGCGCCCTCGGCGGCGGGCCGCGCCCAGTGCGCCAGAATGACGGAATTGCCCCCAAAACCATGACTTTCGTCAACCTCTATGAACACGCACCACTCCACATCGAAACGCATCTCATCGAGGAAGGGGTCGATAAACCCTTTAATCACAATCTTTTGCCGACCTACATCGTCTTTGGCACACAAATTCTGCCAAGGGTGGACATTTCTCTCGAAGATGCCGAGTTTGCCCGCGATTACATGATTTCTCCGCACATGTCCAAAGCCCAGATGAAGACCCTCATCGAGGCTTTAAAAGCCAATGGCGGCGACTGGGGCAAAATCCCCAACTGGACAGCAGATGAATAACGCATCGCGTTAATATTGAGGTATAATGCGGTTTTTAGGCATTGCATACGTCGTTTTTTCGGGGTATTTTATTTTTGCGGCAGGGACGTGACACGGCTCTGCCGCGTATTGTCATTCCCAAGAAAAAAACGAGGTATCCCCTTGAAATGCCTTATTCCCGTCATAATTGCAGCCACCACTTTGTGTGCTTGTTCTGTTCAGAAAATGGCCGGCGATGCCGTCATTGAATACACCCACGACAAAGCCATTCCCTATCTGATGTCCCAGGGGGATTTGCAGTCCGCATGCAGCATGGGACAAAGTATGGGGCCCGTCGTGGCATCCTTTTCCAAAGTAGATCTCGATCCTGCGAACGTGGGAATTGCGACCAATATGGCTTCGGGCATGTGTGCAGAATTTGAACAGCGCGATGCCGAGCTCGAACGCGTGCGTGCCATCTTCGAGAATCGCACCACAGCAGCTCAGGATGCGCTCATCCGCGAAAAGCAGGGCCACAGGCTTGCTGCAATCCGCATGGTTGCTGGTTACGAAAATGCCATGCAGACCTTTGGGAATTTTAGCGAGCAATGCCGTTCCTATGAGAATGATACCGACGAGTTGCTTTCTTTGCTAGGTCTTGCGAGTGGTGCACTTGCGCTTTTGCACGATTTTAACAGCGAAAAATCGGTTGGTATTTCTCTCGATGTTCCAGGCATCATCGAAAAATCGATGAAATGCTTTAGTGATGACAAATGGTGGGGGATGCCCACGGCACTGCGCGCTTCCTTGTGGCTCAGCATCCCCGGAGCTGGCCCCGAAGGTGTCGATCCGCTCGAAGCCATGCAGAAAGCCGCTAAAAAAGGCGATGAACAGGGCGTACTTCTCGCCCGGGCCATGCTCGCCATGATGGCCTCAAACGTCGGCAAACCCGAAATCATGTGCCAGGCACTCGCGGAAATGCCCGATGACAGCAAACTCAACCACGACTACGATATGCTCAATGCCTATGCCAAAGGCATCATCACACATCAGGCCGATCTCGCATGGACGCGCGAAAAAGGACACCGTGCCCCCTTTATGCAGCCCACATGCCCCGGTGCCGACAGTACGACCACACTCGATCAGGGCGAAGTCGATAATCTGCTCGATGGTCTCCTCGAAGATGAAGAAATACCGGCCTCGGACGTTACACCTCAGGAGAATGAGGCGGCAGAACCTGCTCAACAATAACTGGCACAGATATTGCTGAGTTCGCGCCCTCAGTCCAGGCGTATCTTGATACGTCACGCGGTTTGGTTTGCGAAGAATTTAACATCTTATAAGCTCAATTATTGTGGGTTCCAAGGGGCTCAGCCCTTTGGCGGGGTACGGGGCAGAGCCCCGGCT
>DGWW01000144.1:0-38069 GCA_002395385.1 Myxococcales bacterium UBA4248 | reverse complement strand
CGGGGCAGAGCCCCGTCTGCGCAGTAACCTCAATCCATATCAGGAGATAAAAAATGAAAAAACTTGCAACCCTCGGTATGATCCTCGCGTCAGCACTTTGTTTTGCCAATACTGCTGCTGCCGGCGAAGCCCGAACGCTCTGCGTCTATGATCCCTCTGGTGCCAACGGCGATGCCTACGCCACGATGAAAGATTTCCAGGTCGCTGCGACGGCATGGGGTTACGATCTCGAACTCAAACCCTACACCAACGAAAAAACTGCCAGCGACGATTTTAAGGCTGGCAAATGCGATGCCGCTTTCCTCACCGGTGTTCGTGCCCGCAGCTTCTCCAAATTTGCTTCCACGCTCGAAGCACTCGGCGCACTCCCAAGCTACGAACTGCTCGGCAAAGCCATCGCCCTCATGGCCGACCCAAAACTCGCCGATAAAATGAAAAACGGCGAATACGAAACTGCCATGATCATGCCCATGGGCGCTGTTTATCTCATGGTGCGCGACAAGAGCTGGAAATCCATCGAAGATATCGCCGGCAAACGCATCACGACCATCGACTTCGACCAGGCCGCACTGCACATGGTCAAGCTCGTCGGTGCCTCTATGGTTTCTGCGGATATTTCGACCTTCTCGGGCATCTTTAACAACGGCGCTGCCGACATCTGCTACTCACCGGCGACCGCATTCAAACCGCTCGAACTCGAAAAAGGCGTCAAAGAAAAAGGCGGCGTCATTCGTTACCCCATCGCCCAACTCACTGGACAAGTCCTCATCCGATCTGAAAAATTCAATGCGGAATTTGGCGCCAACGCTCGCAAATACGCCTCCGATAATTTCAAGAAAATCCTGCAGCTCTCGACCAAAGCCGATGCCTCCGTCGACAAAAAATACTGGATCGAAATTCCCAAAGAGGACAAAGCTCGCTACGACCAGATTTTCCTCGATGTCCGCGTCAAACTTCGCGATGAGCTCAAAGTCTATGACAAGACGACACTCTCGCTGATGCGCCGCCTGCGCTGCAACGAAGACAAAACGCGTCCCGAGTGCGCACAGAAACTCGAATAAGGAAAAATCCTCATCTTCGCAGAGACACGAAATCACGTGTTCTCTGCTTTTTTTTATTTTGGGGCTTCGGCTTTTTGGCTGCGCCAAATGCGCCTTCGCCATGCGGCTATTGCATACGCCGCATAGATTTGTAAGGAATCCCAGACCGACGAACCAACGCCATTTCCTGCGGAGCAATAGAGAAAATCATGAAACATTCACTTTCTTTTGAAAAGGTAACGCACAACATTTCAAGACGGTTTGAATGGGTTGCATTGGTTGCATTTGCCTTGATGTCAGCGGCTTGTTCTGAAAACTCCGATACGAATTCAACGAATGAACCTGCCTGCGGTAATGGAATTCTGGATGAAGCAGAAATGTGCGATGGCAATATTCTTAGCTATGAAGCGTCCTGCCCCAAAGGCAAGCACTTGCCGTCAGGTGCTAACTATAGCTGTAACGCAGATTGCACACTCAATACCGATGTTTGTGTGTCAAATTCGACTGAACCGATTCAATCATGCGGCAATGGAACACTGGACGATGGTGAAATATGCGATGGTGAATTGAGCAAAGAAGCATCATGTCCTGAAGGTACTCATCTGCCAACGGATGCAAGTTTGAGCTGCAATGCGGATTGTTCCTTAAATACCGATGTTTGTGTTCCAAATCAGGAAGACCCAATTGAACGATGTGGCAATGGCATTCTTGACGAGGACGAAGCATGCGATGGTGAACAGTTAAGCGAATCTGCGTCCTGTCCGGAAGGCATGCATCTTGGTGAAGGCAATTCATTGGCATGCAATGCAGATTGCACACTGGATACCAGCGCATGCGAAATCAATGCCTCTACGACCATTCCCCAAGGGCGTGTACAGGCAGATGAAGCTAATCCTGACGTTGAAGCCATTCAACTCCATCGTACGCCGCAGGATGTTTTCCCCAATGAAGATCTTTATGCAGAGCGCGAGGATGAGCCTTCACAAATCATCACAAAGTTACCCGTCGGTGCAGTCGTCGACATCATGGGTGCAGTAGGCGATAGATGGCTTGTACAATACAATGAGTTCGAGGGATATATACATTCCAGATATATTCAGCGCATCAACGAACTGGAAATTCCTGAGATCGATTATTCTTCGTCTCCGTCACCCAATTATTCTCAATTTGATCCTCGATGGAAAGATGTCCCCATCAGCAATTACACTTTAGAACAAATGGGAGGAGGGCCTGTTTCTGCAGCCGATGCGATTGCAGCCATAAAAAAAGATGATTCCATTACACCGGACAAAGTCGCAGAGAAAATGACACCAACCTTTGGTACATCCAAAGATCACCTCTGTCGTTTTGTTCAAAAAGAATATCAGCTTGAGTGTGAATATATCGATAATACCGATGGTATGAATTGCGGAAGTAATACAAAGAAAGACCCAGAAATCCGAAACAATGCAAAAGAGAAAATACAGGATGCCTTTAAACACGGATGGTATATTGTCGCAGAAGAAGGCGACGAAAGTGCTTCCTACTGGGGCACCAATCGCAATGTACTGCTTTACGGTTATGACAGCAGCAAGGATAGGTTGTATTTCGATGACCCGCGAAATCTCCACTATATGTACGACGGCATGGAATCCTTCCTGGATTGCAGCCATTCGTTATCTATTATCAAAGATAGATGTGTGCCCAAGACATGTGCGGATCTTGGCCCGGAATGCGGCGAACTGAGTGATGGTTGTGGAGGAACGCTTAACTGCGCATGTACCCCCAAAGGGACGGTCATAAATGATAATACCGAATACAGACGTTCGCCTCAGAACAAATTTTCTGCACCTAATTTTGCGAATGAATTACTCAATAGTACGCATACTTCCGGGTTAAATAATGGCCAGGGAGAACCCGCTCAAATTGCAGGTAAGCTGAACAAAGGGACAGAAGTCAATATTCTTGGCAAAGTCCCTGCAACAAGCATGACCCCCGAATGGTATCAAGTCACTGTCGGTGATAACAAAGAAAACTATTATATCCTGGCAAGTGAACTTAAAACGAATGGGGTCGAAATTAAAGTGCTGCCCTATTTTGCTGGAGCAACCACCAATTATGCACAAGGGGATTCCCGATGGGCCGGTGAAAGCTATCCACACGGTAATTTGGCTTCGGATGGATGTGGCCCGAGTTCGATTGCAAATGCCCTTGCGACATTAACGGGGAATGATACAATTACGCCGCTTACAATTGCCAAAGAGCTAAAAAACGTCGGTGCAGCCAATTACGACGGGGGCGGCACATGGTCCGATAACAGGATGTGTACGATTCCTACCTTTCAGAATAACAATATCAACTGTACGGCGGAACTTAAAACGGGTAATACGAAACAAAAAATGATCGATATGCTTAAAGCTGGTGGTTATGTTGTTGTACTGCATCAAGGCAGTACGAGTTATTGGACAAATGCAGGTCATTATATTACGGTTTATGGATATGATGAAAAGTATTTCTTTGCAGATGATCCTATGGGCAGAAGGTACTATCAAAATGCAGATGATTTTATGAAGACGACTGTTTTTGTGGCTTATATCAGTAAGAAATAGTTCAGAGGGGCATTTCCCAGTAGAAAATGCCCGCGTATTTGCGCAGCAAAAAGAGGGCATGGCGCGGCGTATGAAATAGCCGCGTAGGCGCGGCGTATGAAATAGCCGCGCCCATGCACAAAATTGAAAATCCTTGATATAGTAATGGTTTAAGGTAGAATCGCCCATTTTCCCAAATTGAAAGGCTGCCGTTTTTCGATTGTGCGGCAGCACGTATACATGACCTTAACGATAGGGAGACAAATCAAACTTATGAACAAACTCTCTAAGATTGGCGTTCTCATCACGACGATACCGCTCACGCTGCTGCTCGTCGTGATCATCCTGTGTTCGACAGTCGAGAACGTCCACAGTACTCTGCTCGACATTGGCGAAAGTCAATGGACGGGCTACTCTGAATTGAGGCAGCCGGCCGTCAAACCGGATTGTGACCCGGATGCCAAGATAGAACCGGCACCAGCTGCCGAAGAAGACGATTTGCTCGACGACCTGTTCGGCGAAGAAGAAGAAGTCAGCGACGATGCTCAGAATGCTGCACGCGAAATCTGCCTGGCCAAGATAGAAAAATATGAAAACCTGGTGAAACGCCAGAGCGATTTCGGGCTGAAAACGTTTGTGAGTTTCGAAGGTGCGGTTGGGCACATTGCGACGTCGTCCGTTGGGTTTGTCAAAGAATTCCTCATTCTTATCTTTATTTTCTGCGGGCTTGCGGTGACGCTGCAAAGGCAGCACCTCGGTTTGCGATCCCCCAGGACTACGCGCGATGACCGGGCTTCGCAAATTGCACAGCTCATCGGCAACCTCATCATTATTTTTTCGTTTTTGGCTTATTACAGACAGGATGTTGCCTCGGGCGTCGATAATGTTTCGAATCTGCCCATCTATTGGATGATAGGCTTCGGACTGATGGCACTGGCCAATATTCTGCTGCTGCTAAGGCCGATCAAACCGATCGATGACGATTCGCAAAAGAGTTCCATTGCGCAGATGCTTTTGGGGATTCCGCTTTATGCTTATATGGCATGGATATGCGGATTCTATTTTGGCATTGTGGAACAGCATTTTGCAGGTGTTGCCATTTATCTGAACCAGATGACGGAACATGCCAATCTGTACAGCAACGTCGCGCTCTACGTCTTTAGCGGCATGATGCTCAAATACACGAATATTGCTGATAAATTCTTTGCAATCATTCGTCCGCTCAAGCTTTCGCCAGAATTGCTGGCCATCGTCATTGTTCTGCTTTCGGCCATTCCGACGGCCTATTCGGGAGCCTCGGGCATCTTTGTTATCGCGGCGGGTGCCATCATTTACCGCGAACTCAAGCGTGCCGAAGCCCGCGACACACTGGCTCTCGCTGCAACAGCCATGAGCGGTTCGATGGGTATCGTCTTGAGCCCATGTTTGCTCGTCGTCATTATTGCAGCACTCAATAAGGATGTTACAACGACCGAATTGTTCCATGCCGGGTTTAACGTCTTTTTGGTCAACATCTTTGTCTTTGTGCTCGTCATTTACTGGACGAAGCACGAACAATTCGGTTGGGCTTTTTCTCTCGATGGTAAAAAGAACAAAGCCATACTTAAGAATATCGGCAAAGCCATCGTGCCCGTTCTGCCCTATATCGGCATCGGTGCTGTGGTTCTGCTGCTCTTCAGGTTTGGCATTGGTGCCAAATTCAATGAGTATTCTGCTGCCTGGCTGCTGCCGTTTGTGCTCATCGTACTGCTCATCTACGATCGTATCATTGCAAAGCGAGCATTTTTCAAAACCGCGAATGCTCCTTGTGATAGCAATGCATTGGCAGAATCCGACATATCCGAATCGAACGAAAGCCTAAAAGACGCCGCAGTGACAGCCGATACTGCCGAAAATTCAGAGGAAATTGAAGAAACAGAGGAGGTAGCGACAGAAACCCTCAAAGAAGCTGAAAATACAGAGGCTGCTACAACCGAAACCCTCAAAGAAGTTGAAAATATAGAGGCTGCTGCAACCGAAACCCTCAAAGAAGCTGAAAATATAGAGGCTGCTGCAACCGAAACCCTCAAAGAAGCCCCCAAAACCGCACCGGATGGAATTCTCAAGAGCTTGTTCAATGCTGCCAATTCGACGGCTGTTTCGTCGGGTGGTCTGCTCGCGCTTATGACACTGTCTATCTGTGTCGGCGGTATCATCGACCGAGCTCACCTCAACGAGTTGCTTCCACAGCAGTTTGGGGGTGATTTCCATGCCGTCATGGCCATGGGAATGCTCTTTATTATTCTCGTCTTTATCGGCATGATCATGGATCCCTATGGGGCTGTCATACTCGTTTCGGCCACACTTACGCAGATTGCATCGGCCAACGGCATCGATCCGGTTCACTTCTGGGTAACCGTATTGTGTGCTTTTGAGCTGGGGTATCTGACCCCACCGGTGGCACTCAACCAATTATTGACGCGGCAGGTCGTCGGCGAAAAAGCCTACGAATTCGAGCGTGCCGAAGACCGGCCCACAAAATTCTGGAACAGGCATGAGAGAATTCTTTTGCCTGTAGCAGTCAAAGGCATCGTGTTGCTGTTGGTGGCTTTTGGACCGCTCATCATCAATATTATTCGATGGAAATTGAGATAAACCAACAGCTTTAAAAAAACCGCTCTTTGAGCGGTTTTTTTTTGGCCACGTCCAACCAATCATGAATGTGGAGCGCGTGTGTCGGAATTGCCAGAAGGGATGATTGTAGTATCTTTTTTTTAATTTTATGCAATTTTTACAATCATTTTAAAATGATTATACATCAACTCAATAAAATCATGATGATACTAACAAAAAGTACGTTCCGTCCGAAAGAATCATCATGAGACTAGCCAAAAGTGCGTTCCGGCGGCAAGAATTATCGTGAGACTGGCCAAAAGTACGTTCCGGCTGTAAGAATCATGATGAGAATTCGAAAAAGTACGTCCTTTTTAAAAGAATCATCACGAGACTAGCTAAAAGTACGTTCCAGCCGCTAAAATCATGATGAGAATAAGAAAAAGCACGTTCCTTTTGAAAGAATCATCACAGAACCATCTAAAAGTACGTTCCGGCCGCAAAAATCATCATTAACACCCGAATTCTGCTTATCCACATTAGCAAAATATAGCCTTGAAGTTTGCTGCCAATTGCACATTGCTCATCGCTCATTGCTCACTGAATGATGCTGACGCCTTCTTGCGATACCGAGTCCCAGCAATCCCAGCAAAGACAGCCCGAATCCAATGGGGCCATGGCTGGAACTGCGGGGCGAGGCATCGCAGGTATCTGCCAGGTTTGAGACGGCTTTCACCACTTCAGCATTACAAATCTTAGTGCATTGTGGATCTTCGCAATCGACGAGGCCATCGCCATTGTCATCTTTTTGGTTGCTGCAAATCTCTGTCGAATCGCTATCGTGGGGAACCGCATCCGAAGACGGCTTACATTCAGTCCGGTTCTTACATAGAGGATCCTTGCAATCCATCAGGCCGTCCTCATTATCATCCTTGCCGTTATCGCATATTTCAGTCGTGATGCAGGCCGAATCTGTCATGCACAGCGAGTCATCACAATCAGCAAGACCATCCTTATTATCGTCTTTGCCATTGGCACAATCTTCACCATCGTCATCTGTTCCCGGCTGAGATTGACAGTCGCTGTCGAGCAGACAATCTGGATCAGCGCAATCTGTCAAACCATTGCCATTGTCATCTTTTTGATTATTACAAATTTCTGCTGTACCACCACATTGCTTACCTTTGGCACATGCAGCATCCTCGCAATCGATCTTCCCATTGCCATCATCATCAAGTTTGTTATCGCATATTTCTATATATTGTTCAGCAACTGCAGGTGCCTTTGCGATGATCCATTCATAATAATCCTGAACTGCGGTCGAAATACCAAATCCACCGCAAATCATGTCACCGTAGCTCGTCACACCGCTGACGTATTCAATCCCGCCAATCGTAAAGAATCCAGGACCGCCCGAATCGCCCTGGCATGGGCCACCATCGTACTGAGTATAATAAAACCCTCCGTGAGGAATACATATCTTCTCGGTCTCATTATGATAGCACGACCCGTCAGCAGCATAACTCTCATTGGGATGACAGCCATTGAGTTTCATTTCCCCCTTGGGGCATCCCTTTTCATTATCTTTCGAATTGAATTTACCACAATAATCCGTCACATCTACTGTAAACTTTAACTTGGTCCCTCCTTCACCGTTTTCGTCAAACCCATAACCAGAAAGTTCCATATCCTTTGCCAAATCGCTGCGTTTGACGGGCAGCCAGCTGGGATGCGGCAAAATAGGCTTTGCAATAGAGGACGGGACTTCCTCCTCAAGTTCAATTAAAGCGATATCACCGTGTATGGTCTCATAACCTTTATTGGAGCCGGAAAGTGCAACATAACTATAATCTGGATGATAATAGAAGTTTTTGACGCCATACAGTTTTTTAGTGACATCCAACTCAGTTTTGCCAAGACCGATACGCGTGTATGAGTTACATGCCCCCATACTGACATTTCCCCAATCATCCATGTCCGTCACACAATGTGCAGCTGTCAGCACCCATTTGGGATGAATCAAGGTACCTGTACAAAAGATCCACCCACTACTCTTACAACTGCCATCATAATTTTTGACACGATACAGGCCAACGACAGCACTGTGCGAAGCAGAGGTATCCTTTGTGCCATTGATGATTGCATGTTTTGCGGAGATAAGTGCTGTTGGTCTGCGTGATTGTTCATTGGTGCATGCAGAAGTTGCACAATAAATGAGACAAATAGATAACCAGGTCACAGATCGTTTCATACGCACTTATTCTCCATCAACAAGACGGAACGATTCCTCTTGTTAAACAGATTCCTCAAATCAGTCTCTTCCAAAGATGGCTCATAAAAGGAATCCTTTAAATCACTGTTTACGCCGATTCACGCATAGTCCAAGCAAGCCGAACAATGCAAAGCCGAATCCGATGGGAGCAGGACTCGATCCACGTGGCATAGCAGAACATGAACTGGCAAGCTGTGTTGCTGCATCCACACCGTCAGAAAAACAAGAGGAGATACACGTAGGATCGTCACAATCGGCCAAACCATCGTTATTGTCATCTTTCTCATTATCACATATTTCTTTCGAAGATGATTCATCTGTTTCCGTATTGCCGCCGGGTTTTGTCTTGCATCCGCTATCATTGACACACAAAGGATCATTGCAATCGATCAAGCCATCGCTATTATCATCCACATTATTGGTGCAATTCTCCGTCGCCGCAACGGGATCGTCTCCTCCGGATGTACAGCTTTGATCAAGCATGCACAGGGGATCATCACAATCGGCAAGGCCGTCATTATTGTCATCAATACCATTGGAACAATCTTCATTCTCCGCCGAGGATGAAGTGCAGTCATCCGTTTGTGAGCATTGAGGATCATCACAATCGGCAAGGCCATCACCATTGTCATCCTGACCATTCGTGCAATTCTCATCGACGGCTGGCCCTGGTTGTGAAGTACAGGCAGAATCTTCTTCACACTGTGGATCATCGCAATCCGCAAGACCATCGCCATTGTCATCCGTGCCGTTGGCACAGTTTTCCACTATTGTAATTGGATCGGGGGCCGATGAACAGGCGCTATCGAACATGCACGTCGGATCATCGCAATCCGCAAGACCGTCGCGGTTATCGTCTATCTTATTGTCACAATGCTCTACCTGGCACCAGGCATCCTCATAGCACTGCGTATCTTCACAATCGACGGATCCATTGGCATTGTCATCCACACCGTTGGAGCAATTCTCCGGCTGACAGAGAATCTCTGATGCACACTCAGGATCTTCACAGTCTGCTTTTCCATTGGCATTGTCATCCACACCATTGGAGCAATTCTCTGGCTGACAGGTAATATCCGAAATGCATTGAGGATCGTTGCAATCGATCAGACCATCCTTGTTATCGTCCATATTATTGTTGCAGATTTCTATAATCGGCGGGGTTGGAAGATTGGGGACAACATTCTCGATAAATGCACGGTAATCATCGACGAGCGTATAGGCCGCATATTTTGAACAGTACTCATCACCATAGCTCGTCACGCCCATCACATAATCGACGTCATCTACCGTATAAAATGCAGGCCCTCCCGAATCTCCGTTGCAGCTGTTCGTTTTACTGCCATCAAAGATAACCAGACCTTTATCGTGCCCAAACTCAGGAATACTGCAATAATACGAAGAAACACCGCCTGATTTCATGGAACAGTAAGCCACAATCTGAATCTTTGTTTCATATTTGACGCCTGTAGTATTGCCCTCCTCATCGTAAGGATCGGTTAACCCATATCCCACCAGAGTGGCATAACTACCTTTTGAACCGTCAATTTCGGCTGCCGTCGGACCCGCTCCCTCGGGAATCAGATAGGCCGGCTCTGTCACACTTGAGGGAACTGATTTGTTAAGTTTGACAATTGCAATGTCATGCTTGATTGTATCCCCCTGATCAGACGTGACACAAACAAAATTCGAGGGAACGTATGCTTCCGTTATATTGTAGGTTGCCTTTAGACTATTGATATTCTGGCCAATGCCAACACGTGCATACGCTTTTAGCGATGCGGAATCCGAATCACCGCAGTCACCGACACAATGCCCGGCAGTCAAGACATAATTCTCCGAGATGAGCGTACCCGTACAAAACTCACTCTTTCCGTACCCCAAACTGCTCAGATCATAATAAAACATCACAGTAGACATGCGATTGTTACCTGTGACTTTCTTTCCGTTGATAATCGGATGCTTCAAAGAAGCAAGCACATCCGGATCAATCTGATTGTCTGAATTGCATCCTGACAGGGGTAACAATGCCGCAAACAGTAGTAAAAGCGTTCTAAGTTTCATCAGGCCTTCTCCTTAATGATTTGGCACACACAAAAAAACCATTTTAACTATAACAAAAAATCACGATAGAATAAACGCAACAAAATACTTTCTATCTATGGTATATGCCTCCCCCAGGTGCATTTCGCACACTTTCTCAACTTGGGACTGAACCCAAAATTGATAATCAAACAAATCCAAATGAGACATATCAAACACACGCTTTTCCTAGCCATTGCATCCCTCACCTTGTGCTCCTGGAGCTATGCCCAGGAAGAAGCCAGCCAAACGGTCGAACCGCCTCGTGCCGTCTGGATCGATCCGATACAGACCGTTGCTTCATGGAGGGATACACGCCCTGTCGATTTTGTACCTGCATCACCCGAAATCCTTACGACAGGCAAAAATACGGCTATCGCAAAGCTGGCAGACGGAAAACTCTATGCCGTAGACACCCGCTTGAATGTGCTTGGATCGGTTTCTTTACCCGAAAATACGCAATGGTTTGCACTCGATGACAAAGATCGCATCCTCGCCCATAATGGATCCACACTGTTCGCTGCAAATTCATGGCAGGATTCTGCAAATCCGGATGGATTTACCTCAATTTTAAACATCTCCGATGTGAAAGCGATGGATATTGGGGCAAACACACTCGCCTATGCAGACAGTGAAAAACTCTATCTGATCGACTTATCCTCCGGTACCATGCAGCAAAAACAATTGGCCGATTTCTTTAATGATGCAAAAGTCGCCGCAATGACACCCGAAGCTGTACAAGCCGCCGAAGAAGCTGCTGCCAAAAAGAAGAAATCGAGCAAATCGGGCAAGAAAGCAGAGCAGGAAGAAACATCTACACAGGTAGCTGACATCCAGGGCATCTGGTGGCGTCAAGATGGTACAGGAATCATCCGCCTGCGAAGCCTCATGAACATCCGAACATTTATCACACACGACAACGGAAAATCCTGGACACTCGATGAAAATGCACCCCAAACACTCATCCACGCCTTTGGGGGCATCTGGAATGGCGAAGATCTCGTCTTAAGTCAGGATGGCTCCGTCTGGATAAAAACATGTCCGAAAGCCAGCCCCATGAATCTTGCAAACCGATGGACGCTCAGACACCAGCCAGACACCGAAGCAACCATAGCCGGCATGCACGACTGGATGCCACTTGCTGACCAGACTGCGAACGAGGAAAACACGACCCTGTTTGCCAGCGACGAAAATGGCGAACTCTGTCTGCTCACCGTTCCTCAGGTCAAAGCAACTCAGGAATCCATCATTTCTACCCCCTCCACACTATCCTATCATCCACAGCTCAACGGTGGTTTCAGACTCGGTCTTATACCCGCCGCAAAATCATCGGATGACAAAACAACCGTACCCGCACTCTGGATGATTCGCCCCGAAGGTACCATCGAAACCATCGCTGCACCCGATGATTGCACCACCCCCCTCTACGCAGACAGTATTGACGGACTTGGCATCCTTGTATGCGACAAAGAAACGAACGATGGATCATCATCGGCAATTGTCTATACCCGTACAGCAGACTCCGCCTGGGTTGCCGAAACACTGCTCGATTATCAGTTCAAAAATGGAAACACGCACTATCCGGTATTGTCATCCACGCGTGAACTCATGGCTGCAGAGGACGGAACCATCGTTCTCACCGGCGACTGCCTCGAAGAATACGGACCGACACCAGAACTTACCGAAGAACAACGTGCACAAGGTTTGACACCACAAGAACCACCTGCAATCAAAGCGTGTTACTTTGCCGTGCGCAATTCCGACGAAGCTCTGCCCAGCAATGAACGATGGCGCATCGAACGCGTCGAAAATGCCCAGGCCATCGTGCCGCTCTCTGGCGCAAGAATCCTCTCCCTCGAAGGTACCGATAACGCACACCAGGCACTCGTCCTCAGGACATCACAAAAAACCGAGCCAATTGCCGACAATTTCGATCCCACACCCTACACCGGACTCGTCGAAACACACGAAGGATGCCTTGCACTCTACGACGGCTCGGTCGACGCCGAAACACTTGCAAATGCTCAATCCGGTTATACCAATCCCGAAACCGGAGAATATGTCCCTGGTTCCAATGTCAAACTGCTCTCCGTCTATGGTGCTCAGGCGGGACTCGACTGCGCATCCTCGCGCCAAATCGTCGAAGCAGGTATGGGACAGACCGAATACGTCAAAGAACCCGAAGGTGATCCGCGCTTCGGCATGCGCCTCGGCGGTGGTGCCATGCTCTCCACTCAGGATGTCTATACCTGGGTGATGCGCGTCGAAGCCCTTATACCCGTCTATCGCGGCAAATACGAAGTCGGACTGCTTTACCGCATGAGCGGTGGCAATGAAGCTTCTGCTACCGGCCACATGGGCATTGTCGCCATGCGATGGCGTTACGATGATTTCGAAAAATTCGACTTCGCCGTCGGCGCCGGCATCGGCTATGGACAGGCATGCGGATACGACAAATCCAGTGACAAAAATGCACTCGATGAAGACGAAAACACCGCTCCCTCCGCATTCAAAGAATGCCACGATCTCTCCATGCGATACCTGATCTCGGGAATCGCCACCTACAAACTCGCCAAACAGTGGAAAATCTACATCGCCGCAGAAATGCTCGGCGGTTCCTCATGGGGAGTTGATCTCAACGGCGGTATCGAAGTGAGATTTTAACCGATTCTTTACACGCATGATTTGCCCTCCGCTATGGCTGCGCCATACGCTTCGGGTGGCCGGCGATTCCATTCGCCGGCCATGCCGCACTACTCGCCGCTTTGCGGCTCAATACGTGCGGCTTTTTATAACAACGGATGGTGCTTGAATTCCCATGAGGTCTCAAAACTATCCCACGATTCTTTGCACAATTCGATATTCGTCTGCACAAGTTCACGGATTCGCTCCTTGTGCTCCTCTGCCCAAAGTATCGGAAGCATCCCAATATGACCGGCTTCATAATTTAATGTCGGTGATAGAATCTCAAGTATTTTCGAACAAACGATACTATTAAGGAAAGCCGCATAATAATACATATCGGATGCTTGCTCAAAAAAAATACTGCAGCCTGACACATCATATAAAAACCCCTGAGGGAAATACCGAAAAGCGACACTGCCACTCGAAATTTTTGACCAGCTCAAACTAGGTCTGAAATAGGTTTCGGGATTCTTTACGACAAAGTCCGGATTCTTGAGATACGGATATTTCGTTAAAACATCATGCTTTATGGCACGTCCATCATACTGATAATTGACGATATAATCCTGATTTCCATACCATTTGCGAAATTCTCCGCCTTTATTGTAGGGAAACCATTTAATATCACTATGAATCGCTGTTTGCCTATCCAGACCAAAACCAATCCCGGAAAGATCAACTTCATACCAACGGCGCAGATAAAGCCGATTATTCGTCGTTGCAAGTCCCTGTCGCGGAGAGGCTTTCTGCTTCAAAGATTCACCACGCTGAAATGCATGAATTACCGCATCAGACACCCAGTAACCTATCGGCATGCCCGGGAGAGACTCAAATCGTTTTGATGAAGCATGATATCGATAGCTGCACGATGGATTCTCAATTGCATGAAGGAGTTTTGCATTCTGATAATCCATATTGCCGCCAAACTCTTCGAGCCTGAAATAGACACCATCCAGCCCCGGACAATGACTCTGAATTACAAATGCACATACATCCACCGTCGCTTCACTGAAAAATGCGCCTTTAGCCAACTGCACCAAAGTGATGATCGAATGATTTTGAAGAATATATCGACGTAATTTTTCATAACTCCTGATGAACATCCAAACATTGGGAGTCATCAAACCAACATATCCCTGTGGCTTGCAAAATTGAATACATCGGTACATGAATACACTAAACAAATCACCTGAATAATCTTTGTAATTATTTTGAATATAAGCCTTAATCTGCTTATCATACTTGTTCAAATACGGAGGATTGGTTGCAACAACGGCATACTGCAAGGACAATACATTCACAATGTTCAAAAAAATACGCATCGATCTGATAGAGTCCGCAGACACAGAAATGCCATTGGTTTCGAGTTCAGCAACACGTTGTTCAATTCTTTTAATATCTACTTTTGGTATTTGAATCATCGAACCAAATTCATTGGCATGGCTCATCGCATCAGCGAGTTTTTGGACATCCCGTCTCAGAGCAGCATCGCCCATGCAGACAGCTTCAAGCAGCTCATCACGAATAAAGCGACTGTCCACACACCGGAATATTTTGGGGTACAAACCACGGCCTAAAAAGTTTTGATCATACTGACAAGCCTTCATCATAATTGAGAATCGGGCCAATCCTGCAACTGAATTGTCAATATCGATACCATATAAATTATGATGGATGATTTCCGCAATTGCGTCACAGTCCGAATAGCCGCATTCCCTATAGATTTCCATCAGAACATCTATCACATAAACGAGGAAATGCCCTGTACCGACACAAGGATCCAATACGGTAATCTCCTGCGGGCATAAATGATCATGAAAAGTCGAACGGGATATTCCGTCATTCGCAATATAATATTCCAGATGACGGACGAGGCTGCTATCCGGATGATGTTCCATCCAATAGCGTCCGACTGTATTATCGACAATATATTTAACAATCCAGTCTGTCGTAAACACCTGGGTCGCAACCGGCACGTCTTCTTTTGTGATATATTTACCATAGAGTGGATCAACCACTTTATCATGTTTTTCAGACATATAATATTGATACAGCCACCCTATAATTTCGACCTCCCCATGCCCCGAAGCAATATTAAAATTATCTTCCGGTATTTTTTGTATCAATCTATCAATCACACTTCCTGAACAAAGCAAATGATCAGGCAAAAGGAGTGCAAAAACATCATTTTCACCCGCAAAGATATCAGGCAAAATAGAGTTCAGAGTGCGGCACTGCATGAGAATCAAATATTGATACAAAGCATCCATATCCGATTTTTTTATCCATGCACGAACCTTTTCTATATCAAGGTGCTCCAAATTATCTTTTAAAAGAAGTACATCCTTGAGTATCTGCGGCCTAAAAGCATTATATTCATCAGTAAAGACACGAACATGGCCCGGCAGATATCCATTGACCTCCATAAAACGCAAAGCGCAAAAACGATTAAACCATGTACTTGCTGCCAATTCCATGACCTGATCAAAACCAGATGTTTCAATTTGGCGAATCAGCACATCGCGAAGTAAGAGCTCATCTTTGTCTAAAGAGGAAGACCCGATATCTCCGATCACTCCAGAAGTATGAATTATCCCCAGATGCTGAGCCTTTGCCTTGACACCTCTGACCAATTCCTCATGTGCCCAGACTGCAAACTTCTTAACGGTATTCTTGTCTATCATAAACGAACAAGTCTCTGTGCGTGTTTTGGGGACGTTGCAGGGTAAACCCCGTCCTCTTCCACTCTCTAAAAACTCACATCCTCAAGGACATCCGCAAGTTTCATATAATTGAGTTTGATACCATCATCCAAATCGATTAAAATCTTTTGTTCTGCCAAGTCCTGTATCTTACCAGCATACATCAATAATTCTTCTGACTGTTCACGAATCTTCGTCAGCTGATTTTCAAGGCTGGTATTGTCATTACCCAATGTTCTCGTCATCCGTCCCTTAAGATTCGTCATTGCCTGCTTATATCGATTTTGAAGATATTTGATATACGTGCCAAGTTGTACAAGGGTATCGGGAGTATAGCGATGCACATACATCAGTCCTTTAAACCCTTTTTTCTTGCCAGAGGAAAATAGCCAGTAAACAGGGCGCTTTTGGTAAATTTTTATATGATCTGTATAAAAATCGTTGAGAAAATAAGAACGAATAATATCTCTCGATGTTCCTTTTCCACCTAAATTATCTGCAATATAATCCAAATTGGCCTCAAGTGTGTCCGCGCCATAGATAATTTGTACAAACTCCACCAGTCTCGTTACAATATCCTCATCAAAATAATCATCATCGGCAATCGGAATAATATTGTCCGAATTTACTCCGAAATGACAATCCATTTGAGAGCTTTCATGCGCATTTTGAGATGAGAGCAACGTTTTCAAATAATAGCGAGTCTTATTGGAACGGTAGGGCATTGCCGAAAAATATGCATAAAAATCGCCTCCCGCAAAACAAAGGCCTGCCTTCTCGGGTGTATATCGACCAAACATACATCCTACAGCATACGAAAGCAGGCTCTTTATTTCACGAGCGGCATTAGCCTTATAGACTGTAACATCCTTATCTTTTATCGCAGGTGTCAGTTCCGCCGACATGCCATAGATATCAATAAAAATGCGGTTCAGTTCCTCCTCATTGGATTTGAGCTGATTAAAGCGCTTTTCACATTCCTGTTCCCAGGCTTTATACTTTTCAGAAATGAGTTTTCCCATACAGTCTATTCCCTGCGGCTGCCAAAGGCTATATCTGAACAAAAGAAACTAAGGTTTCGAATCTGTCGCAGGCTTCTTCATCATAAGAGCAGGCCTTAAAATAACATAAAAGTCTTTGGCAAACAATTTGGGAAGATCACCAAAGCGTTCAATCATACTCTTTTGCTCGCCTTTATCGTGAGTCTTATAAAACTCAGGAACGACGCCATCTTTGACGAGTATTTCTTTGGGCGCATTGGGGCTGCTGTTCACCCCCTGGAACTTGCCATCCAGAAAGAGATAGGCATAAAGACCGTCCTCTTTAGTAATGGTATCCATTGTATTGGCATAAATGAGTATATCACCGTCGCGCAGAGTTTCCGGATAAATCATATTTTCACGATCTGTTCGCGAATCCGGTGCGTTAATTGAGTTTTCATACAACTTTGGATAGGCACTCGAACTATACACTTTTTTGTTTGTATCAGCAGCATAAGCAGAATATACGCCAGAATAGTAATGATTTAAAATCATACTCGCCAAATCATGTTTCTGATTCAGGAAAAAGTCAGTGCTTGAATTCCCATACAATGAAACTAACAGTGCACCATTCTTGGCTTCATCGTAATGCTGTATATCTTTTTTGTAATAGGGGATCTGATCCGGATAGTTTTTAAATGTGGTATTCGGATTCGATTTCTCTCGCAAATAAAGAGCTCCCAGTTCAAGATCCTTTAGTCTTAAATCATAATCTAATGCTTCTTTATACGATTTTTCAATAGCCTCTATCCCTTTGATCTTGCCTCCCTCGACAATCAGTTTATACGCCAGCTTAAGCGTTTTTATCTCTTCTGCTGATAAATTATAGGCAATGACATTTTCAATGGTTTTGCTCTGAATCTGTGCAACAGATCCCGTCGAAATAACTTTTTTACCCACTAAATCAGGATCATTTTTCACTTCGACGGTATAGGTTATCTTGTGTGTTGTTCCTGCGTCGATGCTCGGCACAAACCAGGCAACAGCATTGGTATACTCAATCCCCCCATTGGCTTCCTTGAGAACAACATTCTCAGAAAGATTTTCGGTGATATATATATCTTGATAAGCTTTATCACTATGGTTCGTTATCTCGATCTGATAAGTAAGCATTTCGCCAGGTTCGACAGTACTGCCAGGATGAACATCGAGTGTTTTTTCGATCTCTATATCATGATACTGCATGCGGCATAATGTCGCATCCTTTATATCGTATGCTTCATCCATAATTGTGGCACTTTCTTTCCAATTCGGATAATCCGCTGCTTTATAACCACTAAATTCGACATGCTTGTATGTCTTATCCTTAATGATGGGGCGAAGCACAACAAATTCTGATTTATTCTTCGTCGAAAAACCTTTGATTAAATTAGAAAGAAGCGTCTTCTGAACCGTTCCTTCAGAAACTCCGGTTTCATCATTCTTCTTAGCTCGCCAACTTAAACTTCTACTTGTTGTACCACTCCCCAATTTTGTCGTTCGGCGCGCCAAAGGTTCATAATTGCTCGTCGAATGAAGTATGACCACATCCGTGATATTTCCCTTGTCATCTTTTACAAAATCGTATGCAAATATTACATGGCCAGCATCTGTCGTTACTTTACCATCCTTATCTTTGATGTACCCATAATAACTAATGGCATCCCCCAGCTTAATCAACTTAAGCAGCTCTTCTAAAAATTTCTGTTTAGTTTCATTATTCTCAATTTTACCTGCAAGATTATCTCCATCGGCAAAAAATATAATATCATCGTTAGCCTTGGCAAATCCTTTCCCATAGGCATTATATTTATTGGTGCCATTGGGCAACTCTATACCCAGTGCCTGGTAAAACACAGCATAAACATATCCGCTGCAAACTAAAAACTCCATGTGCTGTGAAGACGCAGTTTCTGGCGAAATATATTGCGACCGCCGCCAGCTTTCATACTGAATGTTATCTCCCTTTCTGTAAAAAGCCATGGCCGTTTCACGAAGTGCAAGCTGACGTTTTTCATAATCACTCAGTTCTGGGAATAAATCTTTTTCTACGCATTTTCCCTGTGTCTCATCATAGACATAGCCGCACTTGCAGACTTCGATACACTTACCCAGTTTTTCATCCAAATGCGAACCTAGTGAACAATTCCCATCTGCTACACATTCTTTAAGCGTCTCATCATAATGCTTACCCGGATCGCACGAAGGCTCGGAATCATCCACACACTCACCTGCGGTTTCATCATAATGCTTGCCCGCATCGCACGAAGGCTCGGGATCGTCTACACATTCACCTACAGTTTCATCATAATGCTTACCCGGATCGCACGAAGGAATTTCGGGATCATCCACACATTTACCTGCGCTTTCATCATAATGCTTGCCCGCATCGCACGAAGGAATTTCGGGATCGTCCACACATTCACCTGCGCTTTCATCATAATGCTTGCCCGAATCACACGAAGGAATTTCGGGATCATCCACACATTCACCTGCGGTTTCATCATAATGCTTGCCCGGATCACACGAAGGAATTTCGGGATCATCCACACATTCTCCTTTGTCTTGATCGAAGTAGCCACTCTCACCACAATCGTGCAGAGATTCTCCATCATCGACGCACCTGCCCTCTTCATCGCTGCATTTCTCCGTACAAATCTCGGTATTTTCCACACCATCTTTACATACGTGCAGAATATTGCCCTCACAATACGGTGATTCAAAAGTGCATTCGGTTCGTTCGCTCTGTTTTGTACCAGAATCATCCTCACTGCACCCATATAGTCCCAACACGACCAAGCACGACAATGATAAAGCAAGTTTCTTCTTCATAATAGTGACCTCACCTTCCGTTCTCAGATAGACGTTATTCGGATTTGTCCCATTTCCAATGTGATGCTTTACTTCGCTTATTGCCCCGAAGCCTCTAAGACTTTAAGTAACAGGCAACATCAAGAAGAATATAGCAACAATTTGAAATCAAATACAAATCATTAGTTGGTGAAAGCCCCATACAGTTCTCAATTCAAAACTCTCCAATTCGGCATGGGGCTTGTTCGCAAAGTCACTCATTGACGAGAGGAATATCTTAATAATATCCACACTCGTTAAACAGAACTTTTTTCTTTGGCTTCAGCCTCTTTTTTATCTCTCGTTTCCTGCGCCTTTGCACGTGCTTTGTCAAAGCGGTTGGTATCGTAACCGAGCAATCCCAGATAGGCAATCGTCTCCTTTATGGCGAGTGCCTTATCAAATTTGGTATCGCCATACTTGAGGAAACATTGATCGATATAGTCGTGCAATGCTTTTGGCAGCGGCTTGTCTTCGTGAATTTCTTCTTCCGGATCGGTCGCATTTTCAGTCGATTCAGCAGGAGGCGTTTCTTTCGATTCAAAGAGTTCTTTAAGCCACTCAAGGAATCGCGCCAACCAGCCTTTTGACTTTTCTTCTTTGGGTTCCTCGGGCAAATGTGCCTCAACATTGAGATTGATTTCAACCTCAGGTGCTTCATCTCCGTTCGCATCATCTTTGGGATCATACCCGGAATGTACTTTTTGTGTATGCCATACGAGGACATCGTAAATCATTTCCAGATATTTATCCAGATAACGCTCGACCGATACGGTCAATCCAAGATCGATCTCGCTATCTTCAAAGACATAGATGTAATCCCAGTTTTCATCACTCATGGATGTACATTCTGGTTCTTCAGGAATGTCTTCGATGTGTGAATCATCGGCAACCTCAGGATCCTCCGACGAAGCTTCACTCTGAACAGATACCTCGTCAGAATTTTGCACAGTATCGGGAGTTTCGTCATCCACTGTGGTTGATTCATTCTGAACAGGATCTTCATCCGTATGCGACGCCATATCGGATGCTTCGCTATTCGTTGCAGATTCACTCCGTAACGCCAAGCCTTCAGTGACGAGCTGGTCGTCAGCAGTCGTTTCTTCCGTTGGTACCGAATCAATGGCCTCCAAAATCTCATCGACATCTTTCGAGAAATCCGTTTTTACGGTCGAAGATCCGCTCGACAGTTCCTCTGCGACAACAGAATCATCTTGAGATTCCTTGCCATCGTCCGCCATGATCGATTTTTTCTCGTTCTGCAGTTTGGCGACCTCCTTGCCCGACTGAAGCAAACGAAAGGATCCTGTTGGTGTAATTTTAAATTCGAGCCCTTGAGCGTTACCATCCGTTTTCGAACCAATCCAGTCACTAATAGAAACATTCCCGTTGGAAAAGATGTCTTCTATAGAGTGAACGTTATCGAGCGCACTCGCTTTATCAGCCTCAGTCGGCACTTCACCCGAATTCTGTGCATCAGAAACAGCAGAATCTTCAATGTCATGAGCAATGACATTGGGATCGAACGGCTCAGAGCGTGTTTGCCCTTCCTGAGCTGTACCTCGAGCAGGTGATGTCACGGCGTGATCAAACATCTCTGTGGGAGCAGAAATATTCTGATTCCCTGCACCTTCGGCAATATTGCGTTGGATTTCATCTTCATTGGCAGCTTTTGACCGTTGTGAATGCTCAAAAACCGACATGAAGTTCTTACGCTGATCATCGAAATGGTAGTTGGCATATTTGAGGTTGCTGCCTTCCAAAAGTGCATCGCCAACCGGTGTGACAACTTCGATGTACTGCCAGGATTCTGGATACGTCGTCTTAAAGATTTCACTGAGCAAAAGGCACAGTGTAAACCGCACTCTTTCCATGACCTGAGGATCATTCAGGCTGTTAAAGACGTTCTTAAGGTAATTGCGATCGGCATCGACTTGTTTTTGAACTTTGCCCAACTGTTCGTCGATCATCAATTCTGCGATGGTTTTGCGCAATTCTTTTTGATGTGTTTCGGCAATGGCACGATGGACATCATCATTTAACTGAGTGACATCCACCGATCTATCGAAACAGACAGTCTCAGAGTTCTGCAATTCGACTTCATCCGGGTTGCCTGGGTAGGCACGATTCTGAGTCTGCACATCATTGCCTGAGTTATCTGCAAACTCGACTTCGGCCAGCTGCGGTTGCATCGTCTCTTCGGTATCTCCACTTTGTGCTTCACTCTGTTCGTTATTATCACAAAGTATAAGAGCATCGCGGAGTTTTAAACTTGACGACAGATTGTAGGATGCATTTTGGCGAACTTGCCTTTTGGCTTTAAAGCCCTCTTCATCCGCCCGACTCTCGAGTTCTTCCAATCGATTTTTATCGTTGGCACACGCCAGCATGGCTTTGCTCTTGGCCTCGAGAACTTTTCGATCGACGGCATCGCACTTTCTTCGCATGGCGTCGAGTGCTGCGACGGTGCAATCCTGAATATCCCTGAGTTTATAATCAATCACTTCCCGGGCAATTTTAGGCAGTCGAAGGCGAAGTGTCATTTTATGATGATATGAACGATCGAGCTCGTTTTTCGGATATATCCAGCCTACGGCACCTTTATATTCAATCTTATACCATCCATAATAACTATCATCGACATAACATCCCCGATAGCTTTCGCGACCTGTTTTTTCATTCTTTTCTTTAGTAATCGTGGCGATCTGTTTACCTTTCATCGTAGGAGTATCATATATTTTTAGATCGCTTTTGGGAACAAATGTATGATCAAAAATATCATCCAATTCAAAATAACGTGCATGCTTTATATCGTGATAAGGCGCACATTCGAGGTATCCCGGTGTTTTAACATCGTAATCGGCAAACCCGCGGGCAACTTCCATGCGCATGCCCGAAGTAAATGTAATATGATGACAAGCACCCAGCGAGCCATCAGGTGACCACCCCCTGAGCGAAATGTTGCGCACCTGCCGGTAATAGAGGCGTTTATGAATATGATCTGCCGCACGCCGCAATACAATGCCATTATCGTGCGAGATAGAGACGATTTGATAATATTTACCGTCGAGCGTGATAAACTGCTTGGGCAAATAGCTTTGCAAAACATGCCCATACAGTTTGGCACTGATAAAATGCGTTTCATCCTGTTCATCTTCACAGATAAAATAAGCATTTTTCAGGTTATGCAAATAACGTTTAATGGGCGTATCGTTAGCTTCCAACTCATAAAAAGGCTCTGATTCGATCGTAAAACCATCTTCGAGCGTTTTTTCATGCCATATCCGGCAAAGCCCAACAGATTCCTCTTTACTGTCCGAATGCGTCGATTCGGACTGAATGATATGCTTGATGATGCGGTTCTCTAATTTTGCTTTAAGATCATCAGAATAGGTTTTTCTGTCGATATCGGTTGCCCCAAGTTTAGCCTTGTCATTCTTGATCATGCCTCCGAGCATGAGCTCACGGCGGATAAATTCTTCGGACAAAGGCTGGGCTGTCATCATCATCAGGAGCTTGAGCAGGATATTGCGCTCCGTTCTGGCATAATCAGGCACAACTGTCGGAATGGCCTTGGGATCACTCTGAAAGAGATCGATATACTCGATCATATAATCGCGCAGCAAATAATGCCCACTGATGACGTTGACAAATCCTTCCTTGAGCGATCGCGACGAAAAGATTCGGGCCATCTCGAAGAGATTATTGTATTCATCTTCGACAATGAGATAGGTACTCTCGGCCTTGGGACAATGCCAGATATTCGAACGCACGACGAGGTTTTTATTAAACTGCTCCTGCCCGATTTCTGCCCTGATATATTGGCAAATCTGATTGTAATATTGTCCCGCAATCCACATCATATCTTTGACGGGGAACTTATCACACGAGAACCAGCATTCATTTTGAAGGGCAACATCACTGCCTGCCGCAGGCCCTGTATTGCAGACGTGATTGCGCATACCGATGAGCCCGATTTCGGTACCAATGCCGAGATAATGCGTAACATTTTCGAGGATTTTGTACTGCATATTCTGACTGTCGGCATCCCAGAAAACCTGCAGATTCGAACCATTTCCCGGCAAAGTGGCTACGACATCCGTCATACTAGTCTTTAGGGCATGCGAAAGGCAATCGACGAGACCATCGCAGTTATGATCACACGCACAATAAGTAATATCTTCGCAATGTTCCAAATCGAGCTGCTGAATGATGAGGCTCAGCGCCAACTGGCCTGTCGCAAGCAGTCGCGATGGTTCGAGAATAAATACAAAACCAATCTTCGAGAAAAATTCACGGTTGGTATTGAGAAGTTCAAGATTGTAGATATCGCTGAACTGTAAAACGCCCAAATCGAGATTGACCGGTGCTTCGGAGAGAATATCGGTCTGCCATAATCCATCTGCACCGACAAAATCGCGAATGCCCTTGCGCAGCCATGCGACAAAATCTTCAGATGTCGAATCGCGCCCCATAATAAACAGACATTTTTTATAGGACAAAAGATTATAGATAATCGGCGGAAAGAGATATCTCCCCAAATCTTCATAAAATGGATTGCAAAAGAGCGTGCTCTTGCCCTGCAAAAGCTGCACACATCCTTTGGCATAGCTCGGTTCGATCTCCTCCTGAGGGAATTGTGCAAAATACATCGCAACCGTTTTAAGATTCTCATCCTCCGAATTGAGCAGGAATCCGAGATCTTTATCCACCGCAGGCTGCTCGGGAAGCTCATCCCCCAAGAGATCGGGCGTGCGTCTTAAAATATTGCCTGGATAGGTATTTCTAAATTCTTCCCATATTTTGCGGTAATTGGGATTGCGAGGCGCAGGCGGTGGCTCTACGACTTTTTCTGGCTCCGAATCTTTTTCATACTCGAGACCATACAAAAACGCAACGACCTCACCAAAGACAAGTATGATAAAGACGGGATAGAAAGACGCTTTAAAGAAGGCCCACTCGGGATGAAAAACCGAAACGAGAAAAACGAGCGATGCCGCTATAAAAACGCCAACATACGCCCCCATCAGGAGCTTGTGGTAACTCGTCGTCTGAGGTTTAACAAACCAACCCACTGTCTCTTGGTTTTCTGTCTGAGGGGAATTCTTCTTCGATTTTTTCTTTTCTTTTTTGCGCTTTGCCAGAACCTCTGGATCATCGTGCTTTTCATAATAATCCGAAGGGATAACGTTTTTATCATAAAAGCGCGAAACCATCACGGCCATCAAATCGTCATTGGCCCATATCCGATTGAGGATGGGGAGCAAAATACCTTTGATGATTAAGAAAGCCAGTGCACAGGCCAAATTGACAAAATAGGCTATGAGTAAATTGAGTTCGAAATTGTCGCCAAAAAAAGATTGGAGCGATGTAACGATTTCTTTAACAGCATCGGGAATGTCGGTATCCCCAAGCTGTTTTTTGAGTGTCTCGCTCGCTTCGCCGCCCTCCCCGAACGCCTGCTGAGCTTGATCGATCAATGTATTGACGGATGTATTGTCCTTAATGGGCTGCTCGCCTACCGATGTGATGCTTTCGATCACTTTGTCGAGATAGTCATTCAATTCACCCGTCAGCTGCTGAACTTTAAAAATGGCATATATCGACAGCAATATAGCCAATATCGGCATCAAAACCTGACGGCCGCGATATTTGCGTGGGAGGTTGGTTTTAAAACAACACACACACACCAGGACGAACGGAATGAGAAATATGAACAGTTTGATCTGTTCTATTACCGTTAGATTCATGCGTCCCCCCACGATGTTTCACCATTATCAATGGCATCTTCTTCTAAAAGATAATCGCGCTCAATCCAGACATGTTTGACAAAGGGATAGATCGAAGCCACCTCCCCCGTCTGATTCAAGGGGATGTAATCTTCCTCGTCGGCCGTTTCGAAATAAAAGATCGGATTCTTGCGCGGACTCTCCAAAAAGTCGCCTGCATACGTCAACGAAACCGGAACGCGCTCAAAACTGTATAAACGCAGCCACTTTTCATTCCTATTGATATCATTGTGAATCTTACGCGTATATTCCAAAAGCCGCCTGCGCGCATCGATATCTGTTTCGTGTTTGTAATTCATTCCGCGAGATATTGCCTGCAATTTAAAATAGGTCAGCAGATTCGAATAAAAATTGCCCCGGCTTGCCTCATGTTTTTTATCGCTGTCCTGAATATGCTGCACGGTTTCTTTATATTGAGCATCAACGCTGTCCAGCTCGCGCTGGTAGCGCCTAAAAACGATATAGACGCACACTGCACCGCACAGAACGATGAACAAAGTCACCAAAAGCGCCCCCCCTAATGAGATCAAATTGCTGCCTGTACTTTGCTTTTGCATCGCCGACTGGACAATATACGTCCCATTGCCCAGCACGATCAGACTCAATGCAATAATCCCAACTGTTTTGAGCACTCCCCAGTCTGCAATTTTCAGATTGGCCTTTTCGCGCTCCCTATTGGCCTGATTCATCTTTTGCTCTTGTTCTGCGGCTTCTTCCTTGAGTATCTTCTTAAAGGCCTCTGGAGAATTTGAACTGTGCAACAACAAATCTCGCTCGAGTTGTCGCTTCTTTTCTCGCAATTCCTCTATTTGATAGTCATCGAGCAAATAATGGCGCGGCAAAAAGCCAAGTGCACGCATTCGAATATTCTGTACTGCCCGGTCGAACTCGCGCATTTTGTTGGCTTCTTTAGATGACTTGATCTGCTCCTGTTTTATTTTTTCATTCTCATCTTCAAGTCGCTTTTGCGCTTCGCGCCGATCTCCACGCGTAAAATACGACATTTCTCTGGCATTTGCCATCTCTGCGGCACTATCATTACCAAAACTGATTGTCACACTCTCGTCGCTCAACAGCGTATCATCGGGCGCAAACGACTGATCCTGCGTGTATTGAAGCTCCGTTTCGACCGCTTTATAGGCGGCATTGAGCTGATTGAGCTGATGATTGAGAATTTGACACAGCCGTTCCTCATCCAAATCGAGATGAATTCGGTAAAGATTGTACGCCTTGAGTGTATCTGACCCAAGATTGTTATGCGCCAATAACAAAACCGCCATCCAATACTGGAACATATCCAGTTCAAAGCGGATATTGTCTTTTTGCATAATATCCATATAAACGAAACGGCAGCAGGATGGATATCGGTTGTTCTGCCAGAACAAGCCCGGCAAATCATTCAATTCTGTCGGATTCCACACCTGGCGAATGGCTTTCTTTTCGTCCTTATCGGATTTGTCGCGCGTCGCAAAAAGTATCAGCTCGCAGGGACGATGATCGGCAAAATGATACTTATTCTTGAGTTCATTATCCGCCTGAAGATGCTCTGGTGTAACCAATTCCGTCTTATAAACAAAACGAACCGGCTCCTCTTTTTTTAAGATATCCCCGATCAGGCAATAATCCTCGAGTGAGAGACGAACATCTTCGCCGCAGCCAAAATCATCATCATCCTTGGGCCTGCGATATTCAAAATAGATCCGATCGGGAGACAGCCCATTGCAATCATCGCCTAGATGAAACTCGAGCAATGCCTGCGTCGGTTTCATCATATTGGGATCGCGCCATTTCTTTTCGAGCGCCTTTAGGCGACGGTTATCCAGCGCAACGGATTCGGCATTGGGATTGGCTTGTGGCTGAGAATCAATTTGCTCTGATACGGATGGCAAAGAAGAATAGATGAGCTGAACCTCTTTGCTGTGAACATCATCGTGGATGATCTTCTGGATGACAAAGAAAGCATCGAAACTGCTTTCCGGAATCTCGAACGAACGATGTGTCTGCTCATCGACATATTCAAAAACAGACTTAAACCCTTGTATTGAGCTGAACTCATACCCCGCAAGCATGTGCGTCAAACGAATGATCGGCACGTTGCTGCCATTTTTGCCTTGCATCTGCTCAGGATCATTCACACCAGAATAATCGAAGGGATTGAGTTTTGGATGTTGGATTGCCTCTTGTGATGTTTTCTGGCCTGCATCCGCCTCGCTCTTCAAAGCCACCTGCTTCACAGGCTCTGCCTTTTGTTCCACAGATGACATCCTGGCCTGAACGCCATCGTTTCCGTCTTTCTTTTCGGCAGATGTCGTATCCAGAATAATGGCGCGCCACTCTTTTTTGCCCTTGAGAAGCGGATATAAATTTGACACAGCTTTGTCGATAGACTCCCCGGATTCCTCCCAGTGGCAAAAGCAGATCTCTCCTGCATCCACAAAGGGCTGAAAGAGAAATTGATAATTCTGGCGCTGAATCTCGGTGCGCTTGTTGACAAAAATGACGGTGAACAAACTAACCTGCCTTATCGCATGAGAAATCGTATCTCAATGATTGGGAGCAATTTGAGTCGAAAACAAAACATCGCGGAATGGATTGGGGGCGTTGCGGGGTGTAACCCCGCAGTGGGGGTAGCGTCGTATTGGCGCGGCGCTATGTCGCTTAGAGACGTGTCTCGACACGTCTCTGCAGCTCCATACGCGCCCGCGGCGCGGCTATCTCGCTTACACTCGATACGCCGCGCCAATAGACGCGCAGGGGGCGACTGCCCCCTGAAAAAACAACACTACTCGCTGTCTTCAGTAAAACTGAGAAAATCCTTGTCGATTTCTTCACCTTTTTCGTACAGGCCTGTATCGGCAAACTCGTCACTCTGGAGCAATTCGACGATCGTTCGAATGAGCGCCCAGAAATAGTGATTAAATCCAAAGCGCTCATACCGCGGGTAATTGGCTTTGAACAAATCGTACTGTTCGCGGACAAATGCAGCGAAAACATCGGGAACTTCCATCGGTGCCGTCATGCGTTTGATGTAATCGAGCATCGCGCGCATCATCGATACGAGCAGGTCGCAGCCGACTTCGTTGCGGAACTCTGAGGGAGGCGTCGATTGTTTGAGCACGATGGCGAGTTCAATGAGCGACAAATTCGAATAGTTAAACCCTTCTTCGAGCTCACCATCTTCGTTGCGCGTGCCATCCTCTTTGAGTTTTAAATCTTTTAATGCACGAGCCAATTCGCTGTTTGCAAATTTGAGATTGCAGTTGCGGTTGAGTTCTTTGTGCATTTTTTCTTCGGCATATTCGAGAATATGGCTGACGATCACTGGGTTGATGATGAGTGCATCGAGTACTTCGTAATAGCGATCACAAGGCGTCTTGTTCGAAACGACGAATTCCTCCGACCTCGATCCCTTGAGGCTGAGCGCATAGATCTTGTTGTGATAATACTTTTCGTAACGAATACATTTATACAACCAGGCGAACATGAATGCTCTATAGATGCGGTCTTCCTGATTCTTCTGGTTTTGATCATCCAGATCGGGCATAACATTGGTGAGATGCCACGTTCTGTCGATATGCGGCGTAATCACTGGTGTTTTGCTCGTTTTAGGCACGATCTGATTGACGATATCGAAATACGATTTGAAGTATTCGCCAGCCCCGCGAATTTCGTTGCTCGCCAGGAGTTTTTTGGCAGGTGCAAATTTCGACAAATTATTGGCGCGCAGCCCGTAAACCGACTGGTAGAACAGGATCATTTCGGGCGGAATATCCTCGTCGGGTACTGCACCAAAATTGTCGAGCACTTTGCCGACGAGTGCAGAACGCGGCGAATCATCGCGCGGATTGAGTGAGGGGTGGTATGAACATGCACTCACAGGCGAACGATGCTCGCCAAGCGGTGTTTCGATGAACGGCGTGGCGAGTTTTCGTGTATCGGCAATCATATCGGCCACGGCCTGACTGAGTTTTGTCGGATCAGCTTCGTTCTGGGACAGCTCAACTTCGCGCTCAATGGCATCGAGTACATTCATATAAACTTTCGAAGAATGTGCCTCACGAAGTTCTTTGGCAAAGTGCCCAACGATCTGCTCTTTAAACATGACCGTAAAGAATCCCTGCCGTTTTTCGGGTTCGGTGGCTTTCAGATCGGCAAACTCAAACACCTTATTCAATATATTTAATGTCATCTCTTCATCGACGGCATTGGTGTTGCCCATATAGGGATTTGCCTGAACCATTTTTTCGAGCATTTCATTGGATGCACAGACATATCGCGTCGTCCGGCCGGGATAAGGCATGAATTTTTTAGAAATGGTACGAATCTCCTTATCCACTTCCATAATGCCATCCAGCAACGAATCGTAAAATGCCTCAAAAGAATCGCATAAATTCTTGAGATAATGATCTTTGGCATACCCAAGAATGGCTTTTTGCAGACGCAAAGTCTTGTACTCTTCGAGGTTTCGTGAGAGCGATTTGATCAATTCGATACATCTCGATTTGTCTTCGAGTTTATCGGTTGTGCCACCCGTCAAAAAAGCTTTCTTATTTTTATTAAGATCATCCAGAAGTTTCATGGATGATTGAATATCATTGACTTTCCCGGTTCCTTTGGAGGAATCGCCAAGTTCATCGGCAACTCGCGTATATTCAGATTCGACGGCTTCTTTGGCTTTATATAAGAAATAGCGAATTGCATTGGGATGCATCAATTTGCCATTGCTGTCCTTGATAAAATTGAGCAATGTATAGGGCGGCACTTCGCCTTTGACGGTAAAATCACGGAACGCAAAGAGGCTCTTGGCGGTATCATTTTCGCTGTTATCCAACCCAATCTTGAGTTCTTTAGACAGAGTATCGAGTTTCTTCATGTTATACCGAACGACGCTGTCTTCGGGGTCGCCGTCTTGTGTCTTAACGCTCTTAACACAATCGCTGATATCATCCGCGACATTCTCATTGGGCCAGCGTTCGGCACCTTCGTCGAGCAAAGCACCGACATAGTCGTTCCACCGGTATTTATCCGGATCGGCAGCATTATCGGACGGAATGATACATTGTTCACGAATATATTTTGCCAATTCGTGATTATCTTTAGCCATATCATCGATAGAACCGCAATAATCGCCCATTCTATCGCGTTTCTCTTTTGTTTTGCCTTTTTCGATAAACCGCTGATCAAATTTGAGCCACGAATCTGAGACGCATTGTTTCGTCCAATTGAGTGCGATATATTTTTCGACCTCTTTAAGAGGATACACAATACTGGCACTGCCTGCACCGGCATAACGGTTGCGCCCGCGTTCGGCACACAATTCGCGGATAGTATTGTCCTCGCTCGAATTGCTGCGTTTATTCATCGGACCAATCGATTGTGCATAAATACAATTGGCAGCATGATCGAGATATTGCCCATAATTATTGAGTTTGCGCCCCTGTGTATTCTGTGCATCAAAGAGGAAGCAGAAATCGTAGGGACGAACTTTGTATTCATCGTATTCGTCCGTGCCCGGGCGCGGGAATTCGAGACCAAATGTATCTTCGAACTGCTCGGGGAGCGTTCCGTCGCCTTTCATTAAGAAAGCATCGAGCTCGCGGATCGTTGCGTAAGCATTGCAACGCAGATTGTTGCGTTCGACCTCGCCCGGAATGACATGGTAAAGGATTTCGGGCATCAGGAAGAAACCACGCATGATATTCGCACTCTGGCGGAATCGTGTCGTCAGGTAATTGCGAATATACAGAGCGACAGGAAGAATGAGCCCAGACCCCGTACCACCGCACAGTGAGCTGGCCACAACGATGCGCAATGCCTGCTCGGCCTGATTCTGCTCGAGTTTGTAGAGCGATTCGATCGTCTGATGCAGAGGTTCCATCATACCGGCACGAATTGCAGTTTCGAAAGCCAGACGCGAAATGGCACGCACCTGCCCCGCACCTTCGGTCAACGTCTTGCTGTTCAAAATGGGATTGACCGGAAACCAGCCATCCCGCGCATGAGCATCGAGGTTGAGGTACTCGCCTACTGTCAGTTTGGTCGAAGTCTGAATGGGGGTAATCCTTGGATTCTTGAGGTGAATTTCCTGCAGTTCATTGATATCGGTATCGAATACAGCATAAGCAATGCGATTCTGAAGCGATTCCGGAACTTCTTCTCTCACCCGATTTGCAACTTTTTCGACAATTTTAGAACCGATGCCGCCAAGGCCGACGAGAAGCGTGGGTGCGATCATGTTTACTCCTTTTTATGCGTTTAACTGCAAATCATCTTTTTATGATTTGTATATGACGTTGAATGGATGCCAAATATTATACAATATCGAGTGTATGAACTCGCTTGGGTGTTGTAATCTCAATGACTTTTTCACCAGCTGACAACGGAATGGGCCGAATATCATCGGGTGATATTTTTTGTCCATCGATCGATATAGATATCTTTTCGTTTTTAATTTGTTGAGCTAATGTTTCTACATTTGTAATAACCATGCCCTTTCTTGTCGCTTTAATTTTGAACTGAACATCCTGATCCGGTGTTCCATAAAACATTCCCGTTTGAGGAATGAATGGTATCAAAGGCGAGTTTTTATATATTTTATTAGATATATCTTTTTCCCCCTTGCCCTTATTGCGATCAGTGATTCTGCGTGTACTGCCCGTCACCCTCTTAATCTTGGGCAATCTGGGCTTAATCAATTCTCCCAAAAGCAGCGTAAGTCCGGCAAGTGCTGCAAGTATGCGGCCAATATAATGCATAAACCAGCAGCTGGCAGAAATATCGCTCGCAATGGCGAATTCGCTTTTTGCAGGTTCGGGGCTTTTGGCAATGAGCGTATCCAAGTTGACCGCAGATCCCTTAATGACATACTGAACCGACCCTTCCTCATGATCGAAAGGCTTGTTGAGCGCGAGATCACTCCAAACGGGCATACAGGCAAAGACGCCCTTTTCGTCGGTTTTCTGACAATCCTCAAATCCCGTCACCGCCTTATTTTCCTGCATCAGCATCAGCGACGGGGGAGGCAAGGCATTCCAGATTTCATCGGTCATTTCGCGTTCTTTAAATGAAGCGCTGATGCGGATGGGAGAATCCTTTGGTGCAATACCTTCGCACACAATACAATAGTTCGGCGCCGTCAATGATGTCCAGACGAGTTCGTCTTTTTCGATGTCATTGTGAAAATCGAGCAACCCCTTAAAGCTGCCCTCGACATCGAGTGTATCGGACTGTATTTCGGGCGTAATCGTCAACTCGGCTTTTTGCGAGGCAATATCGGCAAACCCGCCTTCGACAAAATGCGGAATGATATCGAATGAACGATCGGGATTCTTTTTGATTTCGAGCGTTTTAACAATGCCCGCAATTTCGGAGGGCTCGACCTTTAAGTTGAGCCTGCTCCAATCGGTGTCGCTGATTTCAACGGGTTTGTCGTAATAATCTTTAGCTTCGAGTGCAAAATGCAGGGGTTTTCCATCCTCGTGGAACCCCGCACCGGTAATGCCATAACCCGCCTGGTTTTGACCGTTTCCATCGGCATTGGGAGCGAGTGACAATTTAGGCTTGGGCACCTGGAACGGAAGGACAAAAGCGCCTCCCGAGCCATCGGAACTTACCGTATTGTATTCGAGGAATCGGCCGTGATATTCGATTTTGGCGCGCTGTCCGGGCTGCAGATCAAAATCGGTAGACATATCGAAATCCGATTTCGAGATTTGAATTTCTTCGCCGGTATCGGGATTCATCCCCGTAATGGTGATCGTACCATGAATGACAGGATCTTCGCCTGTTTTGGGATTTTTGAGCAACTGATTGTCGATTGTCTCATGTGAATCGGGATTTTCAAAATGGAGATCGACATGATATTTGCCGGGCTGCATCGTTTTAGGATCGACCGCCTGCCCTTGGGTATCGGTCACATGAATACCGACGCCCACAAATGGATCGTAGTAGAGTTGTACATTCTGGCTTTCGTCACCGGCAAAATCGACATGGTAAGAATCCGGTGCAAAATAGCGCTTATCCCGAAATCCAGAGAATGTAGCAAGCTGTCCATTGAGTTTGCCATTCGTCCCCCGGATGATCTCATCAATTTTAAGCAAATCACGCTTTCGCAGGGTTGCATGTTCCAATTTGGGCTGCGTGGCACGCACACTCGTTATAGGGCGATTGCTCTTTTGTTTTTGGGAATTGGTCAGCGAGGTTACATCGACACCCTGCCCCTGCGCAAAGACGATGATCTGCTTCATCGGGATTTGCAGCGAGAACGTATTGTCGGCAGCAATGGGAATGGTGTTTCGCTGGAAGATGCGATTGCCGATTTGCGTCAGTTCATTGAGCACATCCTGCGAAGTCTGAGCATGTCGAATAAACAGGCCATTGGCTTCGTCGGGGACGATCGTCGTATCGACGAGTTTGCCTATCGAAAGTACGACGACATTCACATCTTTTGCGAAATCATTATAATACTTTTGTGTAACTTCCGAGGTCGAATCTTCGAATTGGCCGTCCGTCAGAATGACGAGCCATTTATTATCTTTTGCATCATTAATATTAAGTTTGAGATCCTGGTAGGCATCGACGACCGGGCAAAAAGGGGTGTCACCGTCAATCGTCGTATTTTCCTGTACGGTATTGACATTTTGCTGAATAATGCTGGCGTTTGTACTGCCATGAACATTTAGGATGCCAGCGGACTGCGGTTTTATTTTGGATTTACAATCGGCAAAATCGTGATTTTTCACGAGATTGTAAGAACTCATGTAATAAACATTGAGTTTATCATTTTCGCCGAGCATGGCAGTCAGCACTTCCATGGCATATTTAGCCTGGCACCATGTATCGACATAAGTTTTATATTTTGTTTCAGGATCGGCAATCATACTGCCGGAATCGTCATAAACCAGATGAATGATGCGCGAAGGCACCTGCGGTTCTGCAAACGACACAGAGGCCCCCAACGAGAGGCCTAAAGTAAGCGCAACACACAGTGCGGATCTATACATCTGAACACTCCAGCTATCGATAAATTATCAAGAATAACGCCAATCTATGTGGCTTTAATGAAGATAACGACGGTGTCCATCCGATAGACAAATTTTTCCAATTTGAGATTTCGACTGCGAAATCACACCTTTTGATTGTAACACAATAACCCGACTGAGACAATTTTAATACCTTCAAAAAGGTAAATGCGCGCACCGATTCAACCTATGAAGAATCCTCAATTTCATTGGAGTGAATCGTCCCCTAATAAGGGTTGCGCCTTGGTCATCAGACAATCTACGGGATTGAACAATTACCAAAGCGCTAAGTCGGGCCACTATCTATCTACATTTTTAATTAATCCCGCAACCAATCACATCTGTGACCACCGATTTGTTGTCCTTTTCGTTGCATTCGGCATATTCACCGTTCGGAGTTTCATCGGTTGGTTCATCGACAATGAAAAGAATTTTGGCGGGCATATCGACCGTTTTCTTTTCCCCGCTGATGACGACCAGACGATTCCATTCGAAAGTTGCAGTCGTTTCACCGCTGGGAGGAAGTGGGCCTTCTGTTTTGCCGGAACCGATCAGGAACTCACCGGAGATGCCATTCGGATCGACGACATAAAAATTGACCGGAAGTCCAGCTTTTATACCGTATGAGCCCTCATTTTTAACATGCGCAGTTAATTGAATTGTCGCACTACCAAGCTCACAACCCAGTGCTTTGGAATCGAGTTTGCCTGTCACGAAATTCGGAGCATTAAACGCACCTTCTGGCTGAACATTCTGGCGATAATTGTTGTATTTTAGCCAGTTGGCTTCTTCATGCTGGGGCACAGAGCCGTCTTCGTTGATATTGGTGACGTGATAGGCATGCTGGTTCCAGATTCTGCGCGTGCGCACCCAGTTATTCCAGGTATCCGAGTAGACGGTTAGCCCATGCGGAATATCCGGGCCATTCTTTTCACTGACCATGACGATTTCTGTTTTGCCATCATTATCGACGTCGACGACGATTGGGAACTCAATGACGGTCGTAGAAGTACTTTGAACGCTCCAAAGAATTTTGCCATCGGGATAAGTATCGCCATCCGCATCTACCCCAGTACCTTCACCGTTGTAAATTCGGAGCATGGTTTCATCGCGATAGACGACTTCAGCTTTACCATCGCCTTCGAAATCGAATACCGTCGATCCGGTGCGTTCGCTCGAAGCATCCTGCGTTGGACTGGCCCAAATAATTTTACCCGTGCGGCCATCATGAACGCTGTAATGGGTTCGACCTGCGACGCCAATATCGGGTTTTTTATCACCATTGAAATCAGCGACAACAGGATTGCCGCCACCAGAGTTGCTGGTCGTTTTTTCTTGCCAGATTTTACGCTGAGACCATTTGACATTGCCGGATGCATCCGTCGTTTTGTAGACTTTCCAGACGCTGAGAATTCCGTTGCCAACACGAACGATTTCCGGAACGAGTTCACCAGGATAATTTTCGTCCTTTTCGTCTTCGAGGAGATCTGCAACCGCCATATAATACCATCGGTCGGTATTACTCGTCAGTGGTTGACAATTATGATCGTATATTTCTGATGCGATAATTTCGGAGTATCCATCCTGATCGAGATCTGCAACCGCAAAGAAATCGGCATACCAGGCTCCTCGTCTGGGAATGGCGAGTTTACATTTGTAATCGCTCCAATCATTGCCTTTGATGACACCGCGCGTAGTGACGACTTCGGGATAGCCTTCCCCATCGATATTCACGATGGTTGGGTGTACGTCAGCCCAATAGGCATTGTTGTTGTAACTGGTTTGATCGAGGTCCGGAGCATGGATAAACTGTTTTAACACCAGCTGGTATCTATTGTCTGCCTGTTTGACGAGATTGAGCGCAGCGAGGCCGGAGTTTGCAAGGACAGGGTCACTGACAGGAACGAGGATTTCGATAAGTGGATCGTCGTCGATGTTGGCTGCAGCAAGATCGTTGAAAGCATTAAAACTAGATGCCGCAGATACAGCAATCTCGTGGCCATCATCGCCGCTGAACACGCGAACTTTCATATCAGGATAGCTGACGACGACGATATCGGGTATATCATTCTGATCGACAACACCATCCCCATTATCATCCGTCAAATTGATAACAACGGGGGCTGTTTCGACATTGCCCTCCCAGTGCCATTTGACTTTAGGTTTAAACTCGCCAATCGGCGGATGATATTCACAGACATTTGGCGATTCGGATGCCTTGACACAGGTATTGCTTGCTGTATCGCAAAATTCATCCAAATCACACGCATTGGAGTCTTTGCATGCCTTGCCCTTGGCGAGACATTTATCAAAAATACAAATCTGAGAAGCAGTATCACAGCAGAGGTCTTCATTTGATCCGCAGCGCGTCTCGCTATCTTTGCATGCAGGCTTGCAAACCGAATCGTGCAGGCAGACTTCATTCTCTTTGCAGCAAGTTTCCTGGCACTTGACATTCTCGCCACAATCGATCGTGCACAGATCATTCGTCAAATCACATAACTGATCGGATGGACAGCAGAAGGAATATCCCGAAGAAGGATTAATACATTGAACTTCCTCGCTCTGGCAGGTGACAACACAACCGATCCCTTCCATACAGACAGAACCCGTTTCGCAGCAAAACCCATTGCATTCGGGCGTGCCGTCATCACAAGTCATGCCGCATTCTCCTGTAATGGCATCGCAAGCACCGCCATCCTCACAGCATTGGTCTCCACAATGTACCGCACAGGTGAATTCACATTGATTCTGCACGCAGACGCGATCGCCTTCACAAGGAGGATCGCAGATTTCCGAACGGTTGACACACCCCGTATCGGTACAAACCTGTTCTTCGGTACACCCCGGTTTGCAAACATCGGGAATCGGATCTACCAAATCGACACATTTTCCGTCTTTGCACTCTTGTTCTGGAGTGCATTTATTATTGCAGGCATCCGTCGGCTTGGGGTCTGGTTTCTGATAGTCCGGATCGTCCACGCACTCTCCGGCATTGTCGCAAATCTGCCCAGTATCGCACTGGCATACGGGATCCTGCGACCCCACATTAATCGTAGAGTCATCGCTACAGCCTTCGAGCCAAAGCGAACAACAAGCCACTATCGAAATGAAATAAATTGAGCGTTTCATGAACATCCTCCCCGAAACACAAACCAAAAAACAATTCTTCTGTAAACAAATCAGAACGAAATCTCAAGGGGCTGAATTTTAAAAAGTTACTTTTCTGTTACTACTCAGCCGGGGCTCTGCCACGAACCCCGCCAAAGGGCTGAGCCCTTTGGAATCCACAATCATTTATTGTTTTTTCATCACTTTTCGTAGCCCCAGCCAACTTATCTCTCGATGGGGCACCTCCCCCATCTCTCTACAGTATTTGTATTTACTTTAGCCTCAGCACCTACAAAACAGCTAACAGTCGTACTAGAAAAGTGAGCATCGTTAGATGCGA
>DGWW01000308.1 GCA_002395385.1 Myxococcales bacterium UBA4248 | reverse complement strand
CCCCATTCCGAACCAAAACATTATGTTTTCTTATGTTTATCGTTTTGATATGCATATTACAAAGCGAAGGTCAAGGGATGGGCTGAACAGCTACTAAAAAAAAAGTTTTTTTTTGCACAGCAATCATAGACGTCCAGAAAACGACGCGATAAAGTACAGGCGTTAGACTGCCTTCAGACATGTGCTGTGGGCATTTTTCATTTACTCCCCACTCTAAAAAGCAAATGTACCCAGATCTACTCGAAATATTTGGTGTGACACTTCATGGTATCATGTTTGAACGCATACTTTGGTTGCTGATTGCTCTGCTGATGATCTGGGGAATCATCAGCAGCGTCATCACGATATATAAAGGGCGGAAAGCAGAAGGTATCATTCAGTGTATCATCGTCTTCGTCATCCTGATCTGGTCAGGCCTGAGCTTTCTGAAAACCTTTCAGCCGAATTACAGCCTGGTTTTTGAGAATCCTCTCGTGATTCACACGTATGCATTCTGCATTCTCATTGGCGTGACACTTGGAACGCTGACCACAATGAAGATGGCCAAAGATCGTGGGGATGATCCCAAAGAGATGGCCAGACTCTGTATTCTGCTCATCATCTTAGGTTTTTTAGGGGCAAGAGCAGCCCACGTCATTGTTGAATTCAGCTCCTATTGGAATTCCTGTTTTCATCCGGAACTTGCAGGTCTGAATGAGAGCAATTGTCTGCGGGCACTGAATTTTGGAGAGGGCGGTCTGACATTCTATGGCGGTGTAATTGCCGGCATGATCGTCATGACAGTTTTTTTCGTTCGCCGCAAAAAACGCAACCAGCCGATTGGTATATTGTCTGTCCTCGACAAACTTGCGGCAGCCCTGGCCATTTCCCACGCCCTTGGGCGCATAGGCTGTTTAGCCGCCGGCTGTTGCTGGGGAGCGATAACAACAGGGACAATAGGGCTCACATACGGCAAAGAATCGTTTGCATTTGCAGAACTGGTAAAGCGCCCGGAACTGCATGAAATGATGCTCAAAACCGGTGAGACGCCACTGCTTCATGCCACACAGATTTATGAAGCCGTTGGAGAACTCATTCTCTTTGGGCTTTTGTGGTTGATGCACAAAAAGAAGGCCAAGCCCGGTCGCATGGTTGGCTGTTGGTTTGCCTGCTATGGCATTCTGCGTTTTATCGTCGAATTTATGCGAGACGATGCCGAACGCGGGTATTATTTTGAGAAATCCATCAAAACTATCAATGAAATTTTCCTTGTTCCCGCGGATCACGCAACAATCCTCTCCACCTCACAGGGGATTGCCATTGTCATGACAGTCATTGGTCTCGGTGTGCTGATATCGACTTTGTTCAAGAAGCATTCAGCTGCCCAGCCAGAAATGGCCGTATCCGGATCCCCCTCCAATCAAATATCGGCGCCAGCCCCCCATTCTGATCAATCTCCCTCCGCCCCCATGGCCGCAACGGCTGCAGGAAGATCGCCATCCAGCCCCGTTTCATCCCCCATGGCCGCACCGGCTGCAGGAAGATCGCCATCCAGCCCCGTTTCGGCACCCATGGCCGCAACGGCTGCGGTAAGATCCCCGTCCAGCCCCGTTTCGGCACTCATGGCCGCAACGACTGCGGTAAGATCCCCATCCAGCCCCGTTTCGGCACCCATGGCCGCACCGACGGCAGGAAGATCGCCATCCAGACCTGTTTCGGCACCTATGACAGCTCCTTCATCCGAAGAGGCACTTTTCTATCCCGCTTCGTCATCCATCCCCTCACAGGAAAGTATTTCGCCAACCACCCATATAGATCTGGCTGCTGCCCCCGTCCCCCCATCCAGCTATTCATCTGCTCGATTAAAACCGGTGATTTCAGCGCCGGCCTCCCCTTCACAATCGAACAATCCGGCTCTGGGATTGAGCCAATCTCCCAAGATCATTCCAGCTAAAACCCAGGCAATGTTTGATCTTCCGGAACCCGTGGATTTATCGGGAGACTTGCCAAGTGTGACAGACATGCAGCCGCATTTGGAGCCACCGGAAGACTTCGAGGAAGAATCGATTCAATCACATCCATTCGAGGAAGAATCGATTCAATCACATCAAAAAGATGGTCTTGCCCTGGCGACTGACAACTGGTCTGGGGATGAAGATGAATTTCTGGATGATTTTATCGAGAATGATGAAGAAGCCCTCTATGGCGAAAAGACGACCATTAGCCTTGAAAGTGCATTTTACGAGGGTGAAGATGAGGAGGATAACGATGTGGGATCAGGCAAAACGCCATCTGAATCTTCCGGTGAAACGAAAGGTTTTTTAGGATTGTTTAAGAAACCTAAAATCATCCCGGCCTCAGAGAAAAGCAAACGTTAAAACAATCGTTAATGCATAATGTATAATTATGAATGCATCATGAAATGTCATACTCGGAAGATTTGGATGATTCCTTTGGTTTTACAAAATCATTCAGCATTATGAATTCAGCGTTATGAGTTAAAGAGATTTTAATTATTTGTGAAAACAGGAGCGTACTGCAGGGTTGAATAGTTACCCTAACGCCATGCCATTTGAATGCGAAATCTTGTTTGCCCAAAGCTTGTGTGCTATAGGGATTAGGCGCGTATTTGCGCGCTTAAAGAGGTAGGAATATGGATTTCTTTTCACGAATGTTTACATCGATGTTTAGGTCGTCCGCGAACCGTTATAAGGATCGTGCGGCGGCACAGGTACGTCGAGCAACAATCGGCAGAGTCCAGGCCAAAGCCATGGGCGCAATGGCCAACCTCGACAAAAAAGCTTACCATGCGACAGACAACATGACCGGCATGGATAAGAACAAGAATAAATCAGGAGCTGAGCTGGCCAATCAGCGCAAGCAGGCAGCATCCGGAAATGTGAATAGCGGTGCAGGCGGTGGTGGTGCTGCAGGCAATGCACGTGCAGGCGGCGGTGGTGCCGCAGGCAATGCACGTGCAGGCGGTGGTGCCGCAGGCAATGCACGTGCAGGCGGTGGTGGTGGCCACATGGGTGGTGGCAATGTCCACGCCGGCGGAGGGAATGCCGGCGCCGCAGGTGGCGGGATGGCCCACGCTGGCGGAGGGAATGCTGGCGGCGGCAGAGGGGCAGCAGGCCATGTATCTGCAAAACAACAGGAATCATCGAAGATGGGTAAAGGAAAGAGAAACAAAAGACAGCAAGCACTCTCGATGTCTTGCATGAATTGTGGTTCGGGACTTCAGCCTGATTGGGATATGTGCCCATTTTGCGGTACCCCCGTTGGGCAATTGGGAGGGCCGTCTGCCCCACAGCCCATGCCCGGCGTACCACAGCCTGTCGAATCGGGCGAAAAAACGATGGCCTTGAATCTGGATGCCCTTAACATAGACCAAAGACGAACTGTCGTCGGATGGATTGTCGCTCAAAATGGCAACCATCGTGGTGAAGATTTCAGAATTTTCGACGGCAAAAATATTCTCGGTACTGCAGCTGATTGCGATATCGTCATTACCGACCCATTCCTGTCAGCAAAACATTGCACCATACGACACGAAAATGGCAATTTTCAGGTCACAGACCTGGATTCGATGAACGGTACCTTCGTCAATCAAAAACGTGTTACCAAATCCGACTTAATCGACAACGATACCATTCGTCTTGGACGAACAGAATTTAAATTCAAGTCACTGTTCTAATTGTAATTCGCAATGACCTTGGCTTTTTCAAGGTCACGCTATAAATAATCATTTCTTTAGTTTTAGAGTCACCCTTTCGTTCTGCTAAATCCATTGAACTTTTTTAGTGAATACTTAATAGTGAATAACGAATCATGCGCATTTGGGCTGAGCCGCCTGACGGGGTACGGGGCAAAACCCCGGCTGAGCAGTAACCTTTACATTACGCATTTCTCTTTTGGACTTGCAGTCCATTTCATAAAGTGGTAAAAGATTTTCAGTTGCGTGTTTGGCGTATAAGCGTCTGTCAACGTTGGAGTGTTGAGAATGTCTAAAATCAATGTACTTCGTAGTCTTGGAATTCTAATCGGAATGGCCGCCTGCTTAACAGCATGCTCCCCCGAGGAATATGGTCCCTGTTCAATCCCTAATACCAAAGCACATACCGTCGCTTGCTCGCCAACTGGTGCATCTAAATCTGCCACATGTGCAGTTGACTATGTTTTTGACTGCGACAGCCTCATCTGCGGTATTTATGATAGTTCAGATGCATTTTGCACACACCGTTGCGTTCCTTCGGCAAGTGAATGCAATAACAAGGAACATCCCGAGTTCTGCAAATGCCCAGAAGGCAAAGATTGTAAAACCACATGCCCAGAAAATGGCCATTGCGTAGAATTTATTAAAGGTACCTCCGCTTATTATTGCATGCCCGATGACATGTACAAAGCCAAGGGCGTTGCCAACAAATCCAGTAGTGTTCCCGTTTCGACCACACCCGCAGAATAGTTGCCGGTTACCTGCTTTAAAAAAAGGGCTTATACAGCCCTTTTTTTTGTTCTTACTCTCACCCCTGACCAGGTAACCATTCGGCCATAAGCTGATGAGTTATTTCCCAAAACTCTGCATACCGAGCCATCAAACCATCAGGCGAGTGCCTATTCTTTCGTAAAATTCAAACTCATTGTCGCACCTTTGCCAACATAGACTTCGCGCGATTTCGAGAACTTACGCGTATCAAAGAAATAAACGCGGATCGTGTGGGAACCGACATTTACTTCGTGCTTTTTAAGCGGCGTTTTGGATGCAACAAGTTTGCCGTCAATGTAGATTTGGGCCTCGGATTCGGCCGTAATCGTCACATATCCCGTCGAAGCATCATCCTTCTTTTCGTCTTTTTTCTCTTCCTCTTTTTTGGAATTGTTGTCTTTTTTGGCAGCCGTAGAGCCCAAATCAACATAGAGCATCAGAGTTTCATTGGGATTGACACTCAGACGGTATTTTTTTTCTGCACCCGCAGAATTCGAAACCGTCACATCATGAAGTTCATTGGAGGTCACTTCGATCCCATAATCCGCAAGATAGGCAGGATATTCTGCACCATCCACAATGATTCGGTGCGAGCTGAAGTTGGCCTGAACGAGAATACGCCCCATTGCCCGATTTTCCTTGACTTTGACCGGACGCAAATCGGGGGACGAATATTCCTGGGGTTCGGCCTGGGCCGCACTCGCCATAAGGATGAGACTGATTGTTGTGAGGATGATTTTTTTCATATCGGGATGATTATGGGGCGTTGCGGGGCTTGCCCCGCATCGGGGGTAGCGGCGTATCGCTTTGCGATAGCCGCGCAGGGGGCTCGGCCCCCTCAACAATTATCAATTATCAGTTAGCAATTAGCAATTAGCAGTTAGCAGTTAGCAATTTGGGCATTCTCAATGATTTATCTAAAGAATGAAGAATTTTTAACTTTAGAGACTCCCTTTAGTTTTGCATCCCAATTGCACATTGCACATTGCTAATTTTCCAGTGCTGCCTTGATAAAACTCGCGAAAAGCGGGTGTGCGGCCGTCGGTTTGGATTGATATTCCGGATGGAACTGAGTGCAGATGTACCAGGGGTGATCCGGCAGCTCAAAGATTTCAACGAGACTGTTATCGGGAGATGTTCCCGAAAATTTAATGCCGGCCGCCTCGAGCTGCGGACGCAGCGCATTGTTCACTTCATAGCGGTGGCGATGTCGCTCGCTAATGTCGCGCTGACCATAGATGGCGCGGACCTTCGAATCATCGGCAAGTTTGCAGGGATAGGCGCCGAGACGCATTGTACCGCCTTTATCGGTGACAGCTTCCTGAGATGCCATCAAATGAATGACGGGATGCGGGGTATCGGGCACGAATTCTGAAGAATTGGCATCCTCCCATCCACAGATGTGCCGTGCATATTCGACGAGTGCCATCTGCATGCCCAGGCAAATGCCAAAAAGCGGAACGCGGTGCGTGCGAGCATATTCGATTGCGCGAATCTTGCCTTCGGTGCCGCGAACACCAAAACCACCGGGAACCAAAATGCCTTTCACCTGTCCCAATATTTCAGCAATCTCTTTTTCATCGAGCGATTCCAGTTCCTCGCTATCGATATAATGCAGCCTGACCTTGGCATCGTTGGCATAGCCGCCATGATTGAGCGCTTCGATGAGACTTTTGTACGATTCGTGCAGTTTGACGTATTTGCCGACGAGCGCGATATGCACTTCTTTGGCCGGATGGCGGATGATATCGCAAATGCGTTCCCACGCTTCAATTTCGGGTTCTTTCGACCAGATATTGAGCAGCTCACAAATTTTGCCGTCGAGATTCTGCGCATGAAAATAAGTCGGCATCATATAAATGCTTTCGACATCGCGCGCCCCATAAATGCAGTCCTCGCGGACGTTGCAGAACAGCGCGAGTTTTTTGCGGATGTCGAGCGGCAAATCGCGTTCGCCGCGGCACAAAAGGATATCCGGCTGAATGCCGATTTCGCGCAGCGCTGCGACGCTGTGCTGCGACGGCTTGGTCTTGAGCTCATCGGCCGTTTTGATGTACGGCACGAGCGTCACATGGATATTGATGACATCGTCGCGATTCTGTTTGGCGCGGAACTGGCGGATTGCCTCCAGGAAAGGCAGCGATTCGATATCGCCAACCGTCCCGCCGACTTCGATAATCGCCACATCGCAATTCTGCGATCCTTCGATAAAAGCGAGCTGAATTTCGTCGGTGATATGCGGAATAACCTGAACCGTGCCGCCGAGATAATCCCCGCGCCGTTCCTTGGTAATCACGCGATAATAGATGCGCCCTGCCGTAAAATTGTTGGCCTGACGCGTGCGCGTATGCGTAAAACGTTCGTAATGCCCCAAATCCATATCCGTCTCGGCGCCATCCTCCGTGACATAAACCTCGCCATGCTGCAACGGATTCATCGTGCCCGGATCGACATTGATATAAGGGTCCATCTTGAGAAAATTGATGCGCAGGCCCCGCGATTCGAGCAGCGCACCAATCGCCGCCGCCGAAATGCCCTTGCCCAGTGAGCTGATGACACCACCTGTCACAAAAATGTACTTGGTCGATCTTGCCATGATGATTGCCTTTTTGGGGAAATAACATTGTGTCGTGCGGGCTATTTGGGCCTGTGCCCCAAATACGCCCTGCATGTGCCGCTATCTGCGATACGCGGCACAATCGCTTTTTTTTACACACGGCTTATCCATGATAGATAACACCGCAAATGGCTTTTTATGATAATGCCATTCGTCTTGCAACATTTCGTGCATCCTGTCTACTCTGTATCATGAAAATCCGCCCATCTTTCCTATATATTTTCGTCTTCGGCCTTATGCTTTGGAGCAGTTTTACTGCAAACGCACAGACGCCCGAAGCTGGCATCTTTGTCCCACTCGAAAACAGTGCACCAACCGACAAAATCACAACATCCGGCAACAGTGATTCGCTCGATCGCCTGATCACTCTGCAGCGCGACATGTACCGCCTCATCATGACGTTCGACGCCAAAGCCAAACAAGTCGAACGGTATTTGCAGCGTTACGAGCGCGCACAGCTCGAAAAGCGGGAATTTCAGCTCAAGTACCCCGATACGCCTTACGAATCTGAGGACGCCAATATTGGCTATTCGGTTCTGGTCCAGGAGCCGACGCTCTGTGCACAGCTCGACGAAGCGCTCAAACGCTTTATCGCCCAAAATGGCGATGCACTCAGCCTGGCGGTCTCCGATTTGACCCAAAAAACGAACAATATGACAGAGCAGGAAAAAGCACTCGAAGCCGAAAAATACCGCGTCGCCATGGCTGCCATCCCCGAAGTCAAGCGAGCACAGGAAATTCTCTATCTATGCCTGTACAAATACAAAAACGAAAATGGCATGCCCATTCCCTATTCTGTCGAAAAGACGATGCGAAACTGGTTTGTCATTCAAACACCACTGGTCGACGCATGGCTCGGGAATGTCGATTAATTCTGTGTAAACACCCCAAGACCATCGAGTTCTATGTTTTCCTTGCATTCTTAATATATGAGGACAATCCCCTATGTTTGATACTATCCAGGAAATCCTGCACTTCAGCTTTGCAGAAATCAGCATTCAAAGCATTATCATCGTCATTGGATGTACGCTTTGCACGTATTTGATCGACAAACTCGCCCAATATATCATTAAATGTCTAGCGGCTCGTATTACTCCAGGCAAACCCGGTTCGGCTTTAAAGAGCGCTCTTTTGGGATCGCTTGCCAAACCTCTGCATGTGCTGTGCCTGGCCCTGACATGCGGACTCGGCCTTGCCATCATTCCTACACCGAGCTGGGGAACCGAAGTCTTCAGATGGATTTTCATCATCATGCGAGCCATCACCATCTGGTGCATCATCTGGTACTTGCTGCTCGTTACAGACAAGGTGACTCTGTTTGCCGCTAAAAAAGCCGGAGAAACGGAAGACAAACTCGATGATATGATCGTCCCGATGGTTTCGGGAACCGTCAAGGTCATTTTGGTGACTATCGGCGTACTGCTCGTCGTTCAAAACCTCGGGTATTCGGTTTCGTCTCTGATTACCGGTCTCGGCATCGGCGGCGCGGCACTGGCACTGGCATCGAAAGATACATTAGCCAACATGTTCGGTGCACTCGTCGTGTTTCTCGATCGCCCATTTAATGTTGGCGACTGGATCAGTCTGAACGGATTTGAAGGTACCGTCGAGGAAATCCGTTTCAGGACGACCATGATTCGCACCTTTGACAACTCACTCGTCATGATGCCAAACTCCTATCTGACCAATGCATGCGTCAACAACTGGGAGCGCCGCGAATACCGAAAAATGAACTGCAGCTTTGGCGTGCTGTATTCGACCAAGGCTGAACAAATTGAGCAAATTGTCTCGGATATCAAACAATATTTAAGCGAACATACGGAATTGTTTGGACCGAGTTATTACGTTGGATTTAAGGGATTTGGCGATTCGAGCCTCGACATCGATGTCGTGGCCTTTACACATAACAAAGGCTATGCCCAATTTTATGCGGACAGACAGACATTCGGACTCGAAATCATGCGCATTGTCGAACGCAATGGAACTGGATTCGCATTCCCCACGCGCACAATCGAATGGTCATCCAATTCACCGGCATGTCAGATTATGCCGGTAGAAATGGTACGAGATGGAAAGAGGGATAAGTAATGCATAATGCTGAATGCATAATGCTGAATGCATAATGCTGAATGCATAATGCTGAATGCATAATGCTGAATGCATAATGATCCGCACGCCCCGGAGGGGCGATACATCCGTAGCAAATAACCGTGGGTGGAGCACAGCGCAACCCACGGGGGAATGCATAATGATCGGCACGCCCCGGAGGGGCGATACATCCGTAGCAAATAACCGTGGGTGGAGCATAGCGCAACCCACGGGGGAATGCATAATGATCGGCACGCCCCGGAGGGGCGATACATCCGTAGCACATAACCGTGGGTGGAGCATAGCGCAACCCACGGGGGAATGCATCATTCTAAGGCAAAACCAACCGCTACTGGCTGAATGGTATAAATAAGGCTAGGAATACAAAAAAATAGCGTTTAAAAAAGTGTGACAGGTGATATATAGCAAATTGTAGGCCTACGGGCTGTGAGTCAATCTACGGCAGGATGCCGTTTTATCAACTCCCGCTATGGGAACAGCAAACACAAAGGAGATAACGATGCAGATCGATATCAGCTTCCGTCACATGGAACCCTCTGACACACTCAGGGATTATGCTGACGAAAAGATCCGTCGTGTAATTCGCAAGCATATCCGTGATGATTTTGATGCACAGATTACACTTGCCGTTGAAAAATTCCGTCACATTGCCAAATTGCACCTTTCCTACAAGGGCATTTCGATTAAATGTGAAGAAAGCAGCGATGATATGTACAAATCGATCGATCTCGCACTTGACAAACTCGAGCGCCAGATTCATCGCTATAAAGGCAAACTTCGCGACCACAAACCCGGCAATGTCAATGTTGCCCGCACACTCGATGTCGCCGTCGTTGAACTTCCTGATGCAGATGAAGATGAAGACGTCGTCGAAGAAGAAGTCGTCGAAGAAGTCGCAGTGAAAGAAGAAGCTGTCGAATCGGCCAGTGCCAAGGTCATTAAACACGAACAGCTCGCACTCGTCGAAATGAGCATGGACGATGCTGCTATGAAATTGAGCCTCGAAGCGCTTCCCGTCGTCGTCTTTATCAATGCCGACACCAAACTGACGAACGTCCTTTATCGCCTCGAAGACGGCAAATGCGGCTTGATCGCATTGGATAAATAATTTTTGTGAGACGTGCGTTTCGCACGTCTCTGCTCGCCTTGAGACGTGTCGCGACACGTCCCTACGGCTCGCTGGCGCCCGCTATTGGCAAGGTGGCATGCCCCCTTGTCACCAATACGCGGGCGCTTTTTTTGTTTTAAACACCAGGATAAACATGACCCCGCTCCATCGTCTATTCGTCGCATTAGCACTCGTATCGCTCGCCATGGGATGCAGCAAAACCAGGCAGGAACCTGCACCCGCCGACACACCCGCCCAAAATGTCGATGCCCAAAATCCGCAAACTACTCCGCCGGATGCAGGTGCCCCCCAGGCCGTCGCCGCAAATCCCGCAGACACCATCCCCACCGATGGCAACAGCCTGCCGGCATCTGACACAAATCCTGCCGCACAGCCCCAAATGCCCGATGCAGGTGCCGCCAATCCCAATCGACAAAAATTTAAAAATACAAAGATCTGGCCCAAAGCACCCGATCCCGCCGAAGGCAAAAAATGCGAAACCGGCAATTGTCTATGCGGCAAAGGCCACTGTGCCAAAAATGCCTGGTGCCTCAACGACAAATGTTACTGCCTCGGATTTGCAGAGTTGCCATTCAAGCACGACGATATCTACATTCAGACGGAAGATTTCGGGAAATTTACTTGCGAATCTATGGATTATTCCGTCATCTTTGGCTGCAATGAAAAATATGCCTATTTAAAACAAATGGGTGATGACGAAGAAGATTCCGAAAACGTTTGCACATCCGACAACGGCATCGACGTCGAAACGAGCAATTTCTATGCAGACAGCAAACTGCAAAAAGAAGTCGGCGATAGCGAGCTTTTGGAACTGTGCGGCCGCAAGAGCGCCGAAGCCTTTAAAAGAGATTATTCGGCATTTGAGCGTTTTGCCAAAGAACTGCCCAAACGCGTCCTGACCGAGGAATGCAAAGAAGAAGTCGAGCGCGGGGATGCATTATATGGCAGTCTGAACGAAGATTGTCTGATGAACTCAAAGCTCGAACCCGAACGCTGCGAAATTCGCTACGCCTGCGATGCATGGTACATTCCGAGGCAATACCGCGACCAGTACGTCTGTGAATTTGAGGTCGGCTCGAACGCCGGCATGGGGTACGAGGATTCGTATTTTTACCCCAAAGCCAAAGGTCTGCGGTGTATTGCCGATACAGGCTGCGTCTGCACGAATGTCAAAATCGACAAAGGCGAATACTGCAACAGCGTTCCCGAATACGGTTATCCGCTCGACGGCGAAGCGGTTGCATCTAAAACCGGTGACAGGACGTTTACAGATAATTCGAGCCTCAAATGGAACGAGACAAAAGAAACGTTTAAAAAACCGTATTATCATGGCAACGATAACATCGATCTAGCGGAAGGATTTGCCAGACAGATGTCCAGTGTGCCTCGGGAATATCCCAGAAAATATGGCGAATGCACCACAACACAGGCCAAAATCAGCAATGCGCTGTCGGTCGCTCTCGTTCAATGGGAAATCCTCGATGACAAGGGGGAATACGAAGAGGAAAGCTGTGATGCCGACGGATATACGGGTTATCCCATCGGCTTGTTCCTGAATATCCGCGACCACGAGACAGATAAAGTCGATGTGCACTGGATAGGTGACGTCTATTCGGATTGCGGGAACATAGACTTTTGGAACGAGTCTTTTGAATATGAAATCCACAACGCGTATACGGAGTCACTTGGCGACACAGCGGCGATTCATGTCATCCTGAGCAAAAAAACGAGCGGCAGTGACTGCGACCATGAACGCTCGGTGGACGGCCTCGACTGTCGGGGAGAAAACGCAGAAATCGAAGACCGACATTACATCTTTGCGGGAGAAGATCACCGCCAGATTGGCTATTATCCCGAAAGGCTGCTCATCAAATCGGTGAATGGCTGTGGTGAACGCGGATGCGGCGAATGGTTAAAGGCAGAATTATACGAAGGCAAGCTGGCACTGAACCAAAACACATGGCAGTACGAGACAAAACACCGAAGAATGGAACTGCAGTTCTCGACAAAAGAAGAGCGTGACAAAGCCCAAAATGCTGCATTAAAGTACAGTGAATACATTCCCAAAGTGGATTCTAAATACGAGAAATATTTAAAGTACGCGAAAAAAGATTTGACTTTCGACGAAGATGTATTGAAGCCATTTTTAAAGGATGAGCCGGGAAAAGTCCTCAAGGGTGCATTGGGGAAAGATATTTTTGAAATACGGCGATCCGATATCAAATGAATCATAACTATCGCTCGCCATGTAATGATTAAGCCCGCACAGACGCGGCAAACGGCAATCGGCAAACGAATCGGGCAGCCCCGTTGCCAAATGCCGAATGTCATGGATTTGTTTTGATAATCGTGACGCAGTCTCCCAGACAAGAAGTATGCGGCCGTATTGAGCGAAGCGAAATAGGCCGCAAAGCGAGCGTAGCGCCGCAGGTGCAAGCGAGCGTAAAAAGAACGAAACGGCTTGCATTTTGAGACAAAAAATGGTAGAGGCGCGCGCCGAAAGTGGGCCGATAGACTTTTGCAGGTCACAGGCTCACCGGAGAAAAGTGGTGACAGGCCACGAAGTGGCAGTATGTCGCCCAAAGTATTACAGGTGTGTCAAGTGGAATATCTTGACAATAGATTTTTTATCACTATACTGCTTTGGTTTTAAAATGGCCCTGGAATTGTTTTGGGGTTAAAAGGCATTACAAGAAAGAGGAGATACAATGCCGACAATCAATCAGCTGGTAAGAAAAGGCCGCGAGCGCAAGACGTCGAAGACGAACTCGCCGGCATTAAAGAGCTGCCCGCAGCGCCGTGGTGTCTGTGTGCGTGTAAGCACGACGACGCCGAAGAAACCGAATTCGGCTCTTCGTAAAGTGGCTCGTGTTCGTTTAACAAGTGGAATGGAAGTTTCGAGCTACATTCCCGGTGAAGGCCACAATCTTCAGGAGCACAGTGTTGTTCTGATTCGTGGTGGCCGTGTGAAGGACCTCCCCGGTGTGCGTTATCACATTATCCGTGGTACGCTGGATTCAATGGGTGTCAATGCAAGACGTGCGGGCCGTTCGAAATACGGTGCGAAGCGTCCTAAGTAAGAGAGGAGTTAAGCAATGCCAAGACGACGTGAAGTCGAAAAACGCGATATTCTGCCCGATCCGCAGTATCACGACAAATTGGTGGCCAAATGCATCAATGCGTTGATGTATGACGGCAAGAAGAGCACAGCAGAATCCATCATGTACGGCACGCTGGATTTATTGGGTGCGAGAACGAAAGGTGGCGAGGACAGCAGTCTGGATGTTTTCAAGAAAGCAGTGGACAATGCGCGTCCTACAGTCGAAGTCAAGAGCCGCCGCGTGGGTGGTTCGACCTATCAGGTTCCTGTCGAGATTAGAGCTGATCGCCGCACGGCACTGGCATTTCGCTGGTTGATCGGCAATGCCCGCAAGCGTCCTGAGAAATCGATGGTTGAGCGTTTTGCAGCAGAATTACTGGATGCGTACAACAATCGTGGTACGACGATTAAGAAGAAAGAGGATACGCACCGCATGGCGGAAGCGAACAAAGCGTTTGCTCACTATCGCTGGTAATTCTCAGTAGTATTCCGAAGTTCATTGGGTGTTTAAGGCACGTAAGCCGCAAAGGCCGCGAGGTCAGGTATGGCTGCTGAGAAGCGTGCGATATTTGTTTACGAGAGCATAACGTGGGACGTGATGTAGAATTAAGTCGAGTGCGCAACATAGGCATTATGGCGCACATAGACGCAGGCAAGACGACGACATCGGAGCGCATTCTGTATTTTACGGGGCGCACGCACCGGATAGGCGAAGTCCATGATGGTGCAGCGACGATGGACTGGATGGCAGAGGAGCAGGAGCGCGGCATAACCATTACGAGCGCGGCGACTGTTTGCTATTGGAATCGAAGGGGCAAGCATCGTATCAATATAATAGATACGCCGGGCCATGTCGACTTTACGATTGAAGTAGAGCGCTGCCTTCGTGTATTGGATGGTGCGGTAGCTGTTTTTTGTGCCGTAGGCGGTGTACAGCCGCAGAGTGAAACGGTATGGCGTCAGGCAGATAAATACCACGTACCAAGAATTGCGTTTGTCAACAAGATGGACCGCGTCGGTGCGGATTTCAAAGCAGTCTTATCGCAGATGGAATCCCGTTTGAGCGCGAATCCGGTAGCTGTGCAGCTGCCCATAGGCTCGGAAGATAATTTCACGGGCGTAATTGATCTCGTAGAGAACAAGGCGCTTTATTTTAATGAAGAGACGCTCGACACGGAAGAGGGCGAGATGCCTGCCGACATGGCCGACGAAATCGCCGAATACCGTGAGACGCTGATTGTGAAGGCATCGGATTTCGATGAGAATCTGATGGAGCGTTATCTCAATGGTGAAGAAGTGGATGCGGAAGAGATTCGCGCAGCACTTCGTAAAGGCTGTATTGCGCAGGGGATCGTTCCTGTGTTCTGCGGTTCAGCATTCAAGAATAAGGGTGTGCAGCGAGTACTCGACGGTGTGGTTGACTATCTGCCGAGTCCGATTGAGATCCCTGGTCCCATGGTTGCCCCTTACGAAGCCTATTCGCGTCAGGAGCGTGAAGAAGGCGACGTAACGGATGAGGAAAAATTCGAATTGAAGGTCTCCGATAATGGACAGTTTGCTGGCCTCGCCTTCAAACTCATGGCCGATCCGTATGTCGGGCAACTAACGTTTGTGCGTGTCTATTCAGGCAAGTTGGTTTCTGGTGAATCTGTGTTCAATACGAACAAACACAGACGCGAGAGAATTGGCCGCCTGTTGAGAATGCACGCAAATAAACGTGAGGATATTGATGAGGCATTTGCAGGAGAAATTGTTGCGGTACTTGGGTTAAAGAGTACGGTAACGGGTGACACGCTTTGTGAAGAAGGGCTGGATGTCGTATTGGAATCGATGACATTCCCTGCGCCGGTGATCAGCATGTCGATTGAACCCGACACTCAGGACGATGTGAATCGTCTTGGCATTGCGCTGCAGAAGCTGGCGGCAGAAGATCCTTCATTCAAAGTGAGCACAGACAAGGAAACAGGTCAGACAGTCATTGGCGGAATGGGTGAATTACACCTTGACATCATTGCATCGCGTCTGAAGCGCGAATTTGGTGTCAATGCCAAAGTTGGACGACCTCAGGTAGCGTATCGTGAGACCATTACCAAAACGCGCGAATCGGAATGTCGTTTTGTGCGTCAGTCTGGTGGTCGTGGTCAATATGGCCATGTAAAATTGGTATTGACACCGAATGAACCGGGCAAAGGGATCACATTTGAGTCTAAGATTGTGGGTGGTGTTGTTCCTCGTGAATACTGGCCTGCAGTAGAGAAAGGCATACGCAGTGCAGCGGAGACGGGTGTCTTGGCTGGTTATCCTGTAGTGGATGTGCATGTGGATTTGATCGATGGATCGTTCCACGAGGTAGACTCGAGTGAGATGGCATTTCAGGTAGCGGGATCGATGGCATTTAAGGATGGGTGTAAAAAAAGTGGTGCTCAGCTGCTAGAACCCGTTTTTGATGTTGAGGTTATCACGCCAGAGGAGTATACAGGCGACGTCATTGGCGACTTGAACAGTCGTCGTGGTCGCATCCAGGATTTGGAGCCGCGCAAGGGCGTGCAAGCGATTCGTGCAGCGGTGCCTTTGTCTGAAATGTTTGGTTATGCGACATCGCTTCGTTCGGCAACACAGGGTCGGGCGAGCTATACAATGCAGTTCAAGTGTTATGAGCCGCTTCCGGCAGCATTGTCGGAGGAGCTGATAGAGCGTTTTGGTGCGAGAGTGAATTCGTAAGAATTCAGATTTCATAAAGGAGAGCCTCAAAAATGGGCGATAGAATTCGTATTAAGCTGAAGGCATACGATCACAGACTGTTAGATGCCTCAGTTCAGGAAATTATCAGTGCAGCACAGCGAACGGGTGCCAAGATTGCCGGCCCGATTCCTCTTCCTACGCAAGTGAGCCGCTTCACAGTATTGAGAAGCCCGCACGTTGACAAGAAGAGCCGTGAGCAGTTTGAGATTCGTACCCACAAGCGTCTGATCGACATTGAAACGAACGAGCAGACGGTGGATGCATTGATGAAATTGGATTTGTCGGCAGGCGTGGATATCAAGATTCGCCTTCGCGACTAATTGAAGGATACGCAGAACATTGAGAAGCTGCGAAAGGAACGGAGAATCGAGATGAAATTGGACTTATACAACCTGACCAATGAAAAGATCGGTGAGGTGGAAGTGTCTGATGAGGTATTCGGTGCAGATGTTCGTCCGCATCTTTTCCACGAAGTGGTGAAGATGCAGCTGGCGAATCGTCGCCGCGGAACTCATAAAGGCAAGACGAGAGCAGAAGTGAGCGGTGGTGGTAAGAAGCCGTTCAAACAGAAAGGTACAGGCCATGCCCGCCAGGGTACAAGCCGTTCCCCGCACATGGTCGGCGGCGGCTGGGCATTTGCCAAGCGCAATCGTGATTACAGCTATTCCCTGAACAAGAAGAAATGCCGTGCGGCACTCTGCAGCGTTCTGAGCATGGTTGTGAGCGAGGGTAAAATTAAAGTTGTCGATAATTTTGATGTTGCAGAAATTAAAACGAAAGCCGTTGCTTCTACATTAAATACCCTCAATGTGGAACGCGCACTCGTTGTTGACTGCAAGGCTGGTGATCAGCAGTACACGACGCTCAACAATGAAAATCTTCGTCTGAGTGTTCGTAATCTCCAGAATTACAAATATCTTCGTCCGGAAGGTGTCAATGTTTACGATGTTCTGCACTATGGCGGTGTCGTTGTGACGCGTGAAGGCCTTGAAAAATTGGAAGCGAGGTTAAAAGGATGAAGCGTATAGAAGATGTGATTCGTCGCCCGATCATCAATGAGAAGTCGACATTATGCCGTAGATTTGGCAACCAGTATGTATTTGCAGTTGATTTGAAAGCGAACAAGCAGGAAATCAGCGAAGCAATTTCGACACTTTTCAACGTGAAGGTTGCCTCTGTCAACACGCTGGTCATGCCAGGAAAAGACAAACGTTTTGGCCGCCACATTGGCCATGTCGGCAAATGGAAAAAAGCCGTCGTGACGTTGGCAGCAGGACAGGAAATTGACTTCTTTGACAAAGCCGAAGAAGCCGCAGAAACGGCAGAAGCCTAGGTTTCAGCGATTAAGCATTAAGAGGTGAAAAATGACGCTTAAGAGTTTTAAACCGACATCGGCTAGCCGTCGTTTCATGACGGTTTTGAGCCACGAAGATGTCACCACAGACAAACCGGAACGCAAACTTGTTGCCAAGCTGACGAAGAATGGCGGCCGCAACAATCTCGGTAGAATTACATGCCGTCATCACGGTGGCGGTCACAAACGTCGTTATCGTATCGTCGATTTCCGTCGCAACAAGGTCGGCATTCCCGGTCGCGTTGTTTCGGTAGAATACGATCCCAACAGAACTTGCCGCATTGCTTTGGTATGCTATGCCGACGGCGACAAGCGTTATATTTTGTGCCCGGATGGTCTCGAAGTTGGATTGGAAGTCATTTCGAGTGCTCATGCCGATATCAAAGTTGGCAACTGCCTCAAACTGAAATACATCCCCCTCGGCACCGAAATTCACAATGTTGAAATGCATCCAGGCAAAGGCGGTCAGCTCGTCCGCAGTGCTGGTGTTGCCGCTCAGCTCATGGCTCGCGAAGGCAATTATGCGCTCGTTCGTCTGCCCTCCGGTGAACTCCGCAAAATCCATGTTGAATGCCGCGCAACCATCGGTCGCGTAGGTTTGAGCGATCATTCCAATGTTTCACTCGGCAAAGCCGGTCGCAAACGTTGGTTGGGCGTTCGTCCGTCGGTCCGTGGCGTCGTTATGAACCCAGTCGATCACCCGCACGGTGGTGGTGAAGGCCGTACCAGTGGTGGCCGTCATCCAGTCACTCCGTGGGGTATCCCGACAAAAGGTAAGAAGACGCGTCATAATAAAGTCAGTAGCAAATTCATCGTCAAACGACGCAGCAAATAGTTGAGGAGACTATTCAATGCCACGATCCATTAAAAAAGGTCCTTTCATCGATGAACACCTTGCCAAGAAAGTCGAGGCTAATGAAGGGACAGCAAAAAAAGTCATTAAGACATGGTCACGCCGCAGCATGATCTTACCGGAGATGGTAGGAATGACGTTTGCGGTTCATAACGGTAAAGCATTTATTCCTGTTTTCGTAACCGAAAACATGGTTGGTCACAAACTGGGTGAATTTTCGATGACCCGTACGTTCCGTGGACATGCGGCCGATCGTAAAGTAGCCAAGAAGTAGTTCGCGCTGGAACGCAAAATGGAGAATAGCAAATGAGCAAGCCTTCATTAAAGAGTGAGCATCACAGCGTCAATCGCGTGAGTGCAATGAGTGTGCGTCTAGCGCCTCGCAAGGCTAGAATCATCGTAGACATGATTCGTGGTCTTGAGGTGATCGATGCCTTGAGTGTGCTCCGTTATACGAACAAGCGTGGTGCCATCATCATTGAGAAGCTGATTGAATCAGCCCTGAGCAATATTGAGAAGAAAGGTGATCAGGATGTGGATTCATTAAAAGTGAGCCGTGCATGGGTGAATGAGGGTCCGACGCTTCGTCGTTACATGCCTCGTGCCCAGGGTCGTGCCACGCGTATCCGCAAGAGGACATGCCACATTCATATTGAACTTAACAGCAACGAGCGCGGTCAAAAAGCCGCAGCCGAAGACTAGTGGGAGGTTTCCTTGGGTCAGAAAAGTAATCCGACAGGTCTCCGCATCGGCGTGATCAGAACCTGGTCGTCCAAATGGTATGAAGAGGGCAATTATGCGAAGTGGCTCAAAGAAGACCTTCGCATAAAGAAATTTATAAAAGACGAATATGGTCACACGGGGATCAATCGCATCGAGATTGAACGAGCTGCGAACAAGGTCAAAGTCAGTGTCTACACTGCGAAACCGGGTATCATTATTGGAAAAAAAGGCAAAGACGTCGAAGTTCTTAAGGAAAAACTCCGCAAGATGAGCGGCAGTGAAGTATTCCTGAACATCCAGGAACTTCGCAAAGCAGAGATGGATGCCCAGCTGGTTGCCGAAGGCGTAGCCCGCAATCTTGAGCACCGTGTGAGCTTTAGGCGTGCCATGAAGAAGAGCGTTCAATCCGCGCTTAAGCTCGGAGCGAAAGGCATTCGCGTCAATTGCGCCGGACGTCTCGGTGGTGCAGAGATGAGCCGCACAGAGTGGTATCGTGAAGGTCGTGTACCTCTTCACACGCTCCGTGCTGACATCGATTACGGTTTTGCAGAAGCCAAAACCGCATACGGCATCATTGGTATTAAGGTTTGGATTTTCAAAGGTGAAATCCTCGGTGACCCCCTTCGTGTCAACGCACAATAATATCGCCATCAGGTAATGCATTTTTTTTGCATTACCTGTTTTTCTGCTTTGACATTTAGTTAGAGTAGGTGTATGTGTGTGCGCCTTGTGAGGGCTCTAAAAAAATAGGGTCGTACGAGCGTGGGGTATAATTGCACAATACATAAAGAATCGAATGAGGGATCATTCGCAGGAGTAGGCAATGTTAAGTCCTAAGAAAGTACAATGGAGAAAAGTCCAGAAGGGCCGTATGCGTGGCAAAGCCATGCGTGGTTCTGATGTGAGCTTTGGTGAGTATGGTTTGATGGCCATAGAGCCGTCGCGCATTACCGCACGCCAGATCGAGGCTGCCCGTGTTGCCATGACACGTTACGCCAAGCGTGGTGGTAATATTTGGATTCGCATTTTCCCCGATAAGCCGATTACGCAGAAGCCAGCCGACACCCGTATGGGTAAAGGTAAAGGTAATCCGGAATACTGGGTAGCCGTTGTTCAGCCAGGCAGAATTCTCTATGAGATGGATGGAGTTCCCGAGGATGTAGCCCGTGAAGCCTTCCGCCTCGCGTCCAATAAACTGCCTTTGAAAACAAAATTCGTTTGTCGGGAGCAGATCTAATGAAAGCGTCAGAATTGAAAGAAAAGAGCCAGGCAGAGCTTGAGTCGATGCTCGAGGAAAGCCGCAGAGAGTATTTTCGGCTGAAAATGCGTCAGGCAACGGGTCAGCTCGAAAAAGTATCAGATATGGTTAAACTTCGCAAAGACATTGCGAGATTGAATACCGTGATTCGCGAGCGCGTGAGAGGGTAATATGGAAAATGTAAAGCGTGGTAACCGTAAAACGCGCGTTGGAACCGTCGTCAGTGACAAAATGGAAAAAACCATCGTCGTCGTTGTAGAACGCCGTGTGTTGCATCCAGTTTATAAGAAGTATGTCAAAAGTCGTTCGCGCTACATGGCTCAGGACAGCGAGAATACCGCCCGTATCGGCGATCATGTCATGATTGAGGAGACGCGACCGATCTCTAAGAATAAGTGCTGGCGCTTAAAAGAAATCATTCGCCGCGCACCTGTTTTATAAACAGCGAATTCTGTTTAAGGGGAAATAGCCGTGATTCAGATGCAGTCAGTGCTCTCAGTTGCTGATAATTCGGGAGCCAAAAAAGTTCAGTGTATTAAGGTAATTGGCGGTTCAAAGCGCAAATATGCCGGAATTGGCGATGTGATTGTTGTTTCCGTCAAAGAAGCTCTTCCAAATTCTAAAGTCAAGAAAGGTGATGTTCACCATGCAGTCGTCGTTCGTACGGCTAAGGAAATCGCCCGCAAAGATGGCAGCTTTATCCGTTTTGACGGCAATGCAGCTGTTTTAATCGATGCGCAGAAGAATCCTATTGGTACGCGTATTTTTGGGCCGGTTGCCCGTGAGCTGCGTGCCAAGAGCTACGTGAAGATCATTTCGCTTGCTCCAGAAGTTCTTTAAAACGAGGTATGATATGAAGATCAAAAGAAATGATGTTGTCATCATTCTATCGGGTAAAGAGCGGGGCATGCAGGGACGCGTTCTGCGCGTTGATACTAAGAGTGATCGTGTTTTTGTTGAAGGCCGTAATATCGTTAAGGTCCATCGCAAGGCGAATGCACTTGGTCAGGAAGCTGGTATCATTAGCAAAGAAGCAAGTGTGCATGTAAGCAACGTCGCGCTTTACAGTGAAAAACTCAAACGCGGTGTGCGAGTCTGCTCCCGTTATGTCGGTCAGGACGACAAGCTTTACACGTCAAAACGTGAAGCAATGGACAGTTTCAGTGATCCGGTCAAACATGTCGCCAAAGTGCGTTATTGTGTTAAAACCGGCGAAATTTTTAAATAGTTTGTATTGAATAGGCAGGAGGAGTCTGTGACTCGGCTATACGATCGTTATACGAACGAGGCAATTCCGGCACTCAAAAAAGAGTTCGGTTACACCAATCCAATGGAAATTCCTCGTATCGAGAAAGTAGTGCTCAATGTTGGTCTGGGCGATGCTGTCAGCAATGCCAAGCTCATTGAGGTTGTTTCAAATGAAGTTGCTGCAATCACGGGACAGAAAGCAGTCGTGACGAAAGCGAAGAAGTCCATCGCTTCCTTCAAACTTCGTCAGGGTATGCCGATCGGTGTCATGGTAACACTGCGCCGTGATCGTATGTATGAATTCTTAGATCGACTGATGAATGTTGCTCTGCCCCGCGTGCGCGACTTTAGAGGCGTAAGTCCGAAAGCCTTCGACGGCAAAGGAAACTATGCACTTGGGATTAAGGAACACATCATTTTCCCCGAAATCGCTATCGACAAGATCGAGAAGGTTTACGGGTTGAATATTTGTGTTGTGACGAGCGCCAAAACGGATGATGAAGCTCGCGCATTGTTAAAATATTTAGGTATGCCTTTTAAGAAGTAGGAGGTACGCGGTGGCTCGTAAAGCTATGATTATGAAGCAGCAGAGCAAACAGAAATACGCCGTTCGCAACTATACGCGTTGCTCTGTCTGTGGACGTTCACATGCATATTTAAGAAAGTTTGGTCTTTGCCGTATTTGTTTCCGTAAACTCGCTCTCGAAGGCGAGCTTCCCGGCGTTACGAAAGCCAGCTGGTAAGCTATAGGAGATTACATATTATGATGACCGATCCTATCGCGGATTTGCTGACGCGAATTCGTAATGCTCAATTGGCAAAACACGATACAGTTACAGTTAAGACGTCGCGTTTTCGCAGCGAAATCCTTCGCATCCTCAAGGACGAAGGTTATATTGCTGATTATACCGTGACGAAAGACCCGATCGCGGTTGCTGAGATTTCACTGAAATATTTCGACAATGCACCTGTCATTAAAAATATTACCCGTGAATCCAAACCCGGTCGTCGTGTCTATGTGAAACACCAGGCTATCCCCGAAGTTCTCGGCGGTCTCGGCCTCTGCATTGTTAGCACCTCCCGCGGTGTCATGTCCGGAAAAGAAGCTCGCGAAAAACGCCTCGGCGGTGAGCTGATTTGCACGGTTTACTAGGAGCACGGATATGAACGAAACATTTAAGAAATCACGTATCGGTAAAGCTCCGGTTGCCCTCCCCCAGGGTGTCGTTGTGACCGTCTCCGGAAACACAGTCAATGTCAAAGGCCCCAAAGGCAATATCTCCAAAACCTTCGGTGACTGCGTTGAAGTCAAGGTCGAAAATGGCCATGCCCTCATCGATCTCAAACAGCTCGATACCGATGGCCGTGCCAAGAGCGGTCTCTATCGCGCCCTCCTGCACAACATGGTCGTCGGCGTTTCCGAAGGATTCGAAAAGAAACTCGAAATCATTGGTACCGGCTATCGTGCCGATATGAAAAATGCCCGCGAGATTCTCTTCGCACTGGGATACTCTCATCCTATCCTCTATGAGCTCCCCGATGGTGTCACCGCAGAAGTGTCCAAGGATAACAAGATTACCCTGCACTCGGCTGACAAGGAACTCATTGGACAGACTGCAGCGGAAATCCGCTCTTTCCGTAAGCCTGAACCCTACAAAGGCAAAGGCGTTAAATATGTTGACGAAGTCATTCAGCGCAAAGCTGGCAAGACTTCAGGTAAGTAAGATTTAGGACCGGAGGATTCCAAATGAGTAATATTTGTAAGAAGAAACAAGAACTTCGCCTTCGTCGTCAGAAATCTGTCCGCGGTCGCGTCCGTGGGACGGCTGATCGTCCTCGTCTGAGCGTTTTTAGAAGCAACAACCATATGTATTGCCAAATCATTGACGATACCAATGGCACCACGCTTGTGGCCCTTTCCACCCTGAACAGCAATGTCAAGGCAATGGTCGCAGGTAAAAAACCGGTAGAGCAGGCCAATATCCTTGGCAAAGAGTTAGCAAAGCTTTGTGCAGAAAAATCCATCAGCAAAGTCGCTTTCGACCGCAATGGATTTATCTATCATGGTCGCATCGAAGCCGTTGCTGCGGGTGCTCGAGAAGGTGGTTTGGATTTCTAATGAATGACGGCTTCCTGTCCTGGAAGCCTGAATAATCGAAGGAGAATGAGTGTGACAACTGCTCGAGTTATACCTGAAAGTGATCTGATCGAAAAGGTCGTATATATCAACCGTGTTGCCAAGGTCGTCAAGGGCGGCCGTCGTTTCAGCTTTGGTGCCATCGTCGTCGTCGGTGACGGTAAAGGCAATGTTGGCTGCGCTCACGGTAAAGCAAATGAAGTTCCCGAAGCCATCAGCAAAGGGACAGAACGCGCAAAACGCATGATGTCCAAATATACTGTTGTCGATGGTACGCTTCCTCACGAAGTCGTTGGACGCTATGGCGCATCCAAAGTTTACCTTCGCCCCGCCGGCAAAGGTACCGGTGTCATCGCCGGTGGTGCCGTCCGTGCCGTTCTCGAAGCATGCGGCGTCGAAAACGTTCTCTCCAAGGCGATTGGCTCCACCAATCCCCATAACCTGGTGCGTGCTACCCTCGATGGTTTAAGCAAACTCGCCAGCCGTGAACGCTATCTCGCAAAACTCGGTAAAACCGAAGACTAGTTTCTCTGGAGCATATCATGAGCAAGATTAAAATTACGCGTACGCGCAGTGGTATTTGCCGCATTGATGCGCAGATTGAAACTTTGAAGCATCTCGGTCTTCGTAAGGTAAATCATTCTGTCGTCGTCGAAGATACTCCCGTCATCCGCGGTATGATCAAACGCGTCGAACACATGGTCAAGGTTGCACCCGTCGCTGACTAGTGCATAACAGACATTGAGGTTTTATTATGATTGATTTAAGTAGTCTTTCCCCAGCTCCTGGCAGCACACATTCACGCAAACGCGTCGGCCGTGGCCCCAGCAGCGGAAACGGAAAAACAGCCGGTCGTGGCCAGAAAGGCCAGAAATCACGTGCCGGTGGTTCGCCACGCGTCGGTTTTGAAGGCGGTCAGATGCCATTGAGCCGCCGTCTGCCCAAACGCGGTTTCAAAAATATTTTCGCAAAAAATATTGCTGTCGTCAACGTCAAGGATCTCAACCTCTTTGACGGCTCCAACCCCGTCGATGTCGTTGCACTTCGCCTCGCCGGTCTCGTTCGCGGCCAGGTCGATGGCGTCAAAATCCTTGGTAACGGCGATGTCAACGTTAAACTGAATGTCATTGTCGATGCTGTCAGCGCCTCCGCTCGCGAAAAAATTGAGAAGGCCGGCGGCAGTGTAGAGGTTTGTAGTGGCTAGCGGATTTTCAAACATGTTTAAAATCCCCGAGTTGCGCAAGCGTATCATCTTTACGCTTGCGCTTCTTGCGGTTTATCGTATTGGATGCTTTATTACGACACCGGGTGTCGACCGCATTAAAATGAACTCCCTCTTCGGGGGGGACAGCCAGGGAATGATGAGTATCTTCAACTTCTTCTCTGGCGGCGCCCTCGAACAGATGTCCATCTTTGCACTCGGCATCATGCCCTACATCAGCTCCTCCATTATCTTCCAGCTGCTCGGCGTCGTCGTTCCGGCAGTCGAAAGAAAACAAAAAGAGGGTGAGGCAGGTCGTAGAGCTATCAACCAATGGACGCGATATCTGACTCTCGGTATTTCAATTGTCCAGGGCGCCTTTATGGCCACCTACCTGCAGAACATGTCAAGCTCGGGCGAAGTCGCAGGCCTCGTGACAATGGGGAGTGTTTGGGGATTTAAGCTGTTGACAATCCTTTCTTTGACAACCGGAGCCGTCTTCATCATGTGGCTCGGTGAGCAAATAAATGATCGGGGGATAGGTAACGGCATCTCCCTTGTCATCTTCGCCGGTATCGTGGCGCGATTGCCGAATGCACTGTTTACTCTCTACGAACAGGCCCTCGGCGATACTTCCGGTACGGTCGGCCTTTCCATGTATCAGGTTATCATTCTCGCTGTGATCGTTCTCGTCACGATTGCATTCATCTGCTTCTTCGAGAAAGCCCAGCGACGTATCCCTATTCAACATGCGAAACGCATGGTCGGACGCGATGCGTTTTCCGATCAGGCCTCCTACCTGCCACTCAAACTCAATACCTCCGGCGTTATCCCTCCCATTTTTGCCAGTTCGATCCTCATGTTCCCGGCTACCGTCGCCGGAATGTTCCCAAACAGCGAAATTCTACAGAAAATTCGCGTTTCTTTGATGCCCGGTGAATGGACTCACATCCTGTTCTACGTCGGTCTTATCGTTTTCTTCTGCTTCTTCTATACCGCGGTTGTTTTCAATCCCGTAGATGTCGCAGATAATCTCAAGAAAAATCAGGCCAGTATTCCGGGGATTCGTCCAGGTAAAATGACAGCTGAATACATCGACCGTGCTTTGAGCCGCATCACCGTCGTTGGCGCTATCTATATCTCGCTCGTTTGTATTCTGCCGGAAATCCTTGCCTCAAACTTCCAGATTCAGTTCTATTTCGGTGGTACTTCACTCCTCATCGTCGTAGGTGTTGCACTCGATACAGTTCGTCAAATCGAAGATCATCTCACCAACCGGCATTATGAAGGGTTCAACGCACCATCCAATCGTCCGCGTTTGCGAAAAAGCGCCTAACGGATAAAGAGTCATTCTCATGAAAAGACGTGTCATTCTTATGGGGCCGCCGGGAGGCGGTAAAGGAACTCAGGCAAAATCACTTTCTGCCGCCATGGACATCCCTCATATTTCAACCGGCGATATGCTGCGTGCAGCTCGCCGTGAGGGCACCGAACTCGGCAAAAAAGCGGATGCCTTCATTTCTGCGGGGCAACTCGTTCCCGATGAACTCGTCAATGGTATCGTCGCCGAGCGGCTGTCAGGCGAAAAAAATGGATATCTCCTCGATGGATATCCCCGTACTGTCGCTCAGGCCGATGCCCTCGAAGCTGCCGGTGAAAAAGTGGATGCCGTCATCCTCATCGATGTTCCCGACGAAAATCTCGTCGCCCGCATCGTCGGCCGTCTCAGCTGCGGCCAGTGCGGCGCCGTCTTCCACAAAGTCACCATGCCCCCCAAAGTTGCCGGCAAATGCGATGTCTGCGGCGCCGACCTCGTACAGCGCCCCGATGACAAGGAAGAAGTCGTTCGCGAACGACTCAAAGCCTATCATGCTCAGACTCAGCCGCTGGTCGACTACTACCGTCAGCGCGGTGTCCTCTTCGCCATCCAGGGCGATGCACCCGTGAATGACGTTTTCGAAGCCATTCGAAAAGTTCTTGAGTTCTAAGAGTTTTTCTCTTGTCAAAAGAAAATTTTTACACAGCCACTTTTTTTGTTGAATCTTCTTCGGTGCTTTGTTAAAAGCTTCACCCTTGAGATTGCAGCATGAATTATGTGTTGCTTGTGTTGATTTGCTAAGGAGAGACGAACATGAAAGTTCGGCCGTCAGTAAAGAAAATTTGTGATAAATGTAAACTGATTAAACGTCACGGTGTTGTTCGCGTGATCTGTGAGAATCCACGTCATAAACAACGTCAGGGCTAATAGAGGAGAAAAAACCGCATGGCACGTATTGCTGGTATTGATTTGCCGCGACGTAAGCGTATGGAAATCGCTTTGACGAGCATCTATGGGATTGGCCGCTCGCGCGCAAAAGATATTTTGGATGAAGCTAAAGTTCCTTATGACCGTAACAGCGATGATCTCACCGAAGCCGAAATCCGCGCTATCCGTGACGTCATTGATGCTCATTATCAGGTCGAAGGCGATCTGCGCAGACTCGTCCGCATGAACATTAAACGTCTGATGGATCTCGGCTGCTATCGCGGCCTCCGTCACCGTCGTGGACTGCCGGTCCGCGGTCAGCGTACCAAAACAAACGCCCGCACCCGCAAAGGTCCAAGCCGCCTCGCCGTCAAGAAGAAAAAATAATTACTCACAACTCGCAGGATTGTTCATCCGGTACTCCATGCACTCTGTCAGCCGGATGTCCCTGATTTGCTTTAAGAGGAAAAACTGTGGCTAAAGATGCAAAATCCCGACGTGTTGTGAAAAAACACGTTAAAAAGAATGTCCAGAGCGGTGTCGCTCACATTCGTTCCACTTTCAATAATACCATTATTACCATTACCGATAATAACGGTGAAGCCGTCTCCTGGTGCACATGCGGTACAAAGGGCTTCAAAGGCTCCCGTAAGTCCACACCGTTCGCCGCTCAGGTCGCCGCCGATGACGCCGCCCACAAAGCAATGGATCACGGCATGCGTTCTATCGCCGTCTATGCAAAAGGACCTGGTTCCGGTCGCGAAGCTGCTCTCCGCGCTCTCCAGGCCGCCGGCCTCAAAGTTACTCTCATTCGCGATGTGACGCCCATCCCTCACAACGGTTGCCGCCCACCAAAACGTCGCCGCGTCTAATTCCTGCCGTTTTGGACGTTCTATATGTCACGCCGGTTAAGTCAACCCTTGCCGGCGCTTTATTGTGTGTCACCTTTCGAATGCGGAGGAACGCATGCATCGAAACTGGACTAATCTCATTAAACCGAAAGGCGTTGAGATTGATAATGAATCACGGTCTAATACGTATTGCCGCTTTATCTGCGAACCTCTCGAAAGAGGTTATGGTCATACACTCGGTAATGCCCTGCGCCGTATTCTCTTAAGCTCTCTGCAGGGAGCTGCCGTCACCGCCGTCCGTATCGACGGCGCACTTCACGAATTCATGTCTCTCCCTGATGTTAAGGAAGATGTCACCATCATTATCCTTAATATTAAGGAACTCCTCATCAAATCCGATGTCACGGAACCTACCTGGATGCACGTCGAAAAAGACGGCCCCGGTTACCTCTACGCCCGCGATATCGAAACGCCACCCAATGTCGAGATCTTAAACCCCGACCATATCATCTGCACACTCGGTGAAGATGCTCACTTCTCCGCTGATCTGTGCGTCGATACCGGTAAAGGTTACCGCAGAGCCGACGAAACTCGCGATCCCGATCTCCCCATTGGCACCATCGTCGTCGATGCCCTCTTCTCACCCGTTCAACGCGTCAATTATACCGTCACAAATGCACGCGTCGGACAACACACCGACTACGATAAATTGACTCTCGAAGTCTGGACCGATGGCTCCGTCGCTCCCGATGACGCCGTCGCTTTCGCCGCTAAAATCCTCAAAGAACAGGTCTCCATCTTCATCAACTTCGATGAAAATATCGTTCCTGTCGAAACCGTTGGCGAAGTCGTCGAAGTCAGCTCCAATGAATATCTCGATCGCTCTGTCGGCGAACTCGAACTCTCCGTTCGTTCCGCTAACTGCCTGCAAAACGCCAATATCCGTTACATTGGCGAACTCGTTCAGCGTACCGAAGCCGATATGCTCAAAACCAAAAACTTCGGACGTAAGAGCCTGCGCGAAATCAAAGATATTCTCTCTCGTATGGGACTCACGCTCGGCATGACCGTCGACAATTGGGAACCACCAGCCTAGTTCCTTTGGCTACTCTTTCAGCTCACGCTGATCCATGACTCTTTATCTTTTTTAGGAACATACCATGAGACATCGTAAATCCGGTCGTCATTTTAGCCGCCCTACTGCTCATCGTCATGCTATGCTCGATAATCTTGCGACACAACTCCTCGATTATGAAGCCATTCAGACGACTGAACCTAAGGCAAAAGAGCTCCGCTCCGTCGTTGATAAATTGATTACACTCGCAAAACGCGGTGATATGCATGCACGTCGTCTCGTCGCTGCCAGACTCAACCAGCGCGTCGTCGATCGCACCGATCCCGCCGATGCGAAACAGCACAATTCCCTCCTCAATAAACTCTTTGATGATATTGCAAAACGCAATGCCAATCGCCCCGGCGGTTACACCCGTATCATCAAACTCGGTACGCGCCACGGCGACAACGCCCCAATGGTTCGCATCGAACTCGTCGAAAAAGGTATTGCTCCCGAAGCTAAGCCCGCTTTCCAGGCGACCACAGCTGACTAATCCTTTTTCATCTTGCCTTTAAGCCTCGCTTTTTTGCGGGGCTTTTTTTTGCTCGCCTTTGCGCTTTGCGCATACGGCTCGCTCGCTGCGGCTATGGGCTTGCGCCCATACGCCTCGCAATACGCTTCATGATGCTTTCCCGAGCTTGACAGTTACCTTTTCTTGTAACTATTCAGTCGGGAGTGAACTTTTTTCCCAAGTCAATCCAATAACAAGGCATCAGGCAGGAGGCATCAGGTAGGAATTTGCCAAACACATTGCCCAATCTGAATTCATTAATCACACAATTTCCCTATAGAGCACTTACTGTTGCCTACTGCCTACCGCCTCGTTTGACTTGTCTTCGGGTCTTTAGATGAAAGCACCGGGGGGCTGAGTAGTAACAGATCATTGTAACTGTTCAGCCGGTAATTGAACGCCGTAGGCGTTCAATATCAATAGCCCCCGGTTGGCGCGTAGCGCCTACCGGGGGGATCTGAACGATACTATTATGATTTGAACGCCGTAGGTGTTCAATTCTGAACGATACTATTATGATTTGAACGCCGTAGGTGTTCAATATTGATCCCCTACGGGGATCTTATTCATTTGGTGTCATCTAATCCCCGGTAGTCGCCTTCGGCTCCAACCGGGGGCTATTAAACGTGAAGTCCTAACGGACTTCTATCGCAACATTTTTAAATGATGAAAACGCCTGGGTGAATCGTTACTTTTTTTTGCTCAAGATGAAAGCGCAGAAGCTGAATTGTTACCTTTTTTTTTGGTCAAAATTCCGATGAGTCTTCTAAAAAGTAGATTCCTTTTCGAAGAATCATCCTGATTTTATCAAAAAGTGCGTTCCTTCGCCTAAAATTATTTTAAAATTGCCTAAAAGCACGTTCCGGCGGTTAAAATTATTTTAAAATTGTCAAAAAGTACGTTCCGGCGGCTAAAATTATCCTGATTTTGCCCAAAAGTGCGTTCCGTCGGCAAAAATCATTCTGCCCCTGCGTACAACCACACCGAGCATGCGCGTGCCGTATTGTACGCAGTACAAAAGGCACGCGTAAAAGGGCGTATTTGCACAAAGGTGCAAATAGCCCGAAGGCAAAGCCGTATGCGCACCGCGTGTGCGCAAAGGCGAGCCAGCTCCATGCCGTGAAGTTGTCATCCATATAAAATAAGTTTATATTATGGTTAGTTCTCTTCATGCGTTCGGAGACAATACTTGTAACAGCGAGTTCGTTCCTGACGTTGACAGCAATTGGGATGGATCATGGTTGTTCATAATTCGGTTGTCGAGTGGCTCATCTCGGTTTTGTGCCTTGTCCTTATTGCATGCACCCTGGCAGGCGCTGCAAAACCCGCCCATGCGGATGGCTGCGAGAATCTCGATCAAAATCCCGAATGGCAAAATGGATTCGACCAACTCATTCTCGAGTTTCAATCCGAAAACTGGAAAGAAGCCATTCGAATTTCCCGGCAACTCGAAGACATTTGCGAATTTTCGCCCGCGCTCAACTATACGATTGCCCGCATTCATAAAAATCGTAACGATAACGAAAAGTATCTTTTCTATTTGCAAAAAGCGACACAAAATACCGAACGTTTTGCCGTCGATAAAAATCTGCTCGATAAGATGTGGTCCGAAAAGTACATCGTCGCCCATCCCGAAGCGTCGCCCGAAAGTATCGAATCATATAAACAGCAAATCGAATCTCTCCAGCATGCCAATGCCGACAAATCTGAGGAAATGAAGGTCTACAAATCTGTCATGTGGGCTGGGACAGGTATTGGAATTGGCGGTCTGGCCGTCGCTGGCGCGGGGCTTGCCATGGCACTCACATCCGAACCTGCCGAATTTTATTCCGGCCACGGCAATGCCCCGGACCAATATGAAGAATCGCTCGTTCATTCAGCTGGCTGGGCGCTTGTGGGCGTCGGTGGTGCCATGACTGTCATTGGCGCGGTACTCGCCGGCGTGTACGGCTACAAATACAAGCATTTTTTCGATAACAACACAGTTTCGGTTCAGCTTTCCGGGTATCACAATACTTTTTCGATTCACTTTTAAAGGAGCCCGTCCATGAAATACCTTCAGAGCATTCTTCTTTTTGTGGCAATCGGCTCCGTCATGGCAAGTTGTGAAAAGATTACAGTCGATGAAAATTGTACCGAAGGCGAATCTTTATGTGAAAATGACTTCCTCTATACGTGCGTCAAGGACAACAAAGATAAGTTTTTTAAAGTCAGTTCGATCTGCCTTTATGGATGCGATTTGAATACAAATGCGTGCAAGCAAGATGAGAATTGCAAATCCGAAAAGTTCAATGCGGACGGCTCGTGTGATATGAATTGTCTTTTGGGGACAAATAAGGACGGTTCCTGCATTAACTCGACAAATTGTGCCACGCAGTCCTGGAATTATGATGGCAGCTGCAAATGTCCCGAAGAGTGTGAAGACAACTGCAATGAGGCAGGCGTCTGCAATACAAAACAATGTTCTAACGGTTATAAGTCGGACGGAACCTGTGTTTGCCCAGAGGAATGTTCCAGCGGATGTACAGAAGAGGGCGAATGCAAATGCCCGGATGGCTGCCTAAATGGCTGTGACAACGATTGGAAAACCTGCTGCGAAAAGAATTGCAACCATGGCTGTTATGATAATGGGCAATGTGAGTGTGACATCAGCTGCGAACAACAATGCAACCCCAATGGCGACTGTTGTCCGGATCATTGTAAATATGGCTGCGACTTATCACTGAAATGCACATGCATGGATACATGTCAGTTCGGCTGCGACGAAGATGGCAACTGTAAACAGGACAGTCAATGCAAACAGGGATGGAACGAAGATGGGAGCTGCAAATGTCCGAGTACATGTGAGGCCGGCTGTCTGAACAATGGATTTTGTTATGAAGAAGGTAGTTGTGAGAATGACAAGGCATGCGAAGAGGTTGCATATTGCAACGGCAACGAATGTTATTGCAATGAAGCGAACAAATGCAAACTCAAAGATGCCAATCACAATCACCTGATGGACTCGGAAGAAGTTGGCAGCCAGCTGGGCAAATCCTGCCGGGTGGATGCTGATTGCGGTGAAAATGGATTCTGTGACAGTTTTCTGAACTACATCTGTTCAGCTCGATGTACCAAGGACTCGCAATGCGTCGATAATGCTGCAGATGATTTCCATTATATTTGCCGTCCCGATGGCCGATGTGCACCGGACGCGTTTGTAACGGTATGGACGACTGAGAACGCGAATACCACAGTACAGCTTCCCACTTCGAAAAGATGTCAGTTCCATATCAACTGGGGAGACGGCCAAGAAGAGGACATTGACAACTGCAACAATGCCATGGCATTACAGCATACCTACAGCTTATCCGATCAATACACCATCACCCTGTCCAAAAACAAATCGGGAAACTTTGAATATCCTGATTTTTCCTTATGCAAACCTTCTACAACCGATACGAGCTATGAACCGATTAATAAAAATGTCAATTCCCTGTTGACAGGCATCCTGGCCTTTGGCCCGATTGACCTCGGCCCCGGTGCTTTTTGTGCCTGCAGCAATTTGACGCAACTATCGGCCGTGGATATTCCGGATGCCACCCAAATGACTTCCATGTATGGCATGTTCAGTTATTCTGATTTTAACCGAAACATCGAAAACTGGGACGTCTCCCATGTCACAACCCTGCGCTATCTGTTCCACACCAATCCTAAGTTTAATCAGCCGCTCAATCGCTGGAACGTCTCGAATGTCACAAACATGATCGGTGTTTTTGCACATGCGACTGGCTTTAACCAGCCACTCAATGACTGGGATGTATCCAGTGTCACAGATATGACTGCATTATTTTATGATGCCGCTAGTTTTAACCAGCCCCTGGGTAAATGGAATGTCTCAAACGTCCAAAACATGTCCAGGGTGTTTCATAATGCGAAGAAATTCAACCAAAACATCAACACCTGGAAGACGTCGAATGTAACCAATATCTACAGGATATTTGCAAACGCAGTAAATTATAATCAACCTCTCTATAGCTGGGATGTATCTAATGTCACAAATATGGCCGAAGCATTTTTTATGGCTCTCAAATTTGACCAGGATCTCAGTAGTTGGAATGTTTCCAAGGTCACCAATATGTATAAAATGTTTCGAGGGGCTGTCACTTTTAACAAACCACTCAATGGCTGGGACGTTTCGAATGTCACGGATATGGCATACATGTTTTCCAACGGTGGAAAATATACCGATGGAAAGCTCAACAAAGGTTACACTTCAAAATTTAACCAGCCGCTGAATAAATGGAAAGTAGCCAATGTAAAAGATATGACAAACATGTTCGATTTAGCCGAAAGCTTCAATCAAAACCTCGCTGACTGGAAAGTAAAATCCGCTACGATTACGAATATATTTTGGCGAGCAACCAAATTGAGCAAAGACAATTACTGCAAGACATATAAGGCCTGGTCAAAAAAACCGGCAGCCCCGAGTTCAGACAAAAAATATAAAAACTGCACGTAATCATCTATTTCATGATTCTCCCAATACGCTCATTCTCATGATTTTCTTCATCAATGTCGATATGGGATATTTCGTGCCGATCTCATCGTATTCTACCCATCTAAAGTCCTCATAATCGCCATTGGGTAAAATGGCAGGCTCGTTGTTGCACAAACCTTCATCCAGGTCGACGCGCATTTGAATATGGGTAAACGTATGCGATATATACTTTTCGGTGTTGTGCCATTCCTTTAAACATAGATTCTTTTCATGGCACCACGCGCGCCAGCGCGCATCGCGCGACTCGCGCAACAGGTCGAGTGCATTGTCGCGATGTTCCTTCCCCCTTCCGCGCGACAGCGTCACCATCGGGAATTCCCATAAACCTCCGAGCAGTGCATCCTTGCTGCGTTTTGCCAGCAGGGTTTTCCCGAAGGGAGAAATCAATCTCAGTGCCACGCGAAACTCATCCGTTTTTTCGATGCGCACTTTGGGAGCGGGCAATGATTCTGTCATTTGATGCTCAAAAGCATAACATTTGTCTGCAAGGGGACATTGCGCACACTGAGCAGATTTGCCGCAAAGGCTTGCGCCCAAATCCATAATGGCCTGATTGACATCGCTGCAATGACCGAATGAAGCCACCTCGCTGGCAATGCTTTCGAGCACGCGTCTTTCGGTTCCCCTTATATCCCCAAGAATACCAAAAAAGCGGGATAGTACGCGTTCGGCATTGCCATCGATTGCGGGCACATCCTGCTTAAAGGCAAACGATGCAATTGCCCCCGCCGTATAAGCACCGATCCCGGGAATTTTCCTGAGTTCCCTGATTTCATGCGGAAATTCGCCACAATACTGTTCGACGATGACTTTAGCGCCTTCGTGCAAATAGCGAGCACGCCGATAATATCCCAATCCTGCCCACAATTTCAGGACATCCTCTATTGCAGCCCCAGCGAGTGATTTCACATCGGGAAAGACTTGAATCCAGCGTTCGTAATAGGGAATGACGGTCACGACCTGGGTCTGTTGGAGCATGATCTCCGAAACCCATACCTGATAGGGTGTGGGATTATTTCGCCATGGCAATGTGCGCCCGTTCTTTAAAAACCATCCCCGCAGGGTATGTGAAAACCACTGTGCCTGTTTCATAGATGCAAAAAAAAAATGTAACAATGCCATTTTCGATGGCATCATATTAGCGAAGGAATCATCCTTCCTGTTTGATGAGATAATAGTAACTGTTCAGCCCCCATGCTCTAATCTGAAGAACTGAAGCTGAGTCAATCCAGGCAGAAGGCAGTAGGCAGAAGGCAGCAGTAAGTGTTCCATAGGGAAATTGTGTGTATCTGAATACAGATTGAGCAATGTGTTTGGCAAACTCATGCCTCATGCCTCATGCCTCATGCCTTGTTATTGTATTGATTTTGAAAAAAAGCTCAGCGCCCCGGCTGAATAGTAACGATAATATATGTATACATCCGGTTTTACATGACATCTGATGTCCCCATCACATAATATACAACCAACCGAGGGGCGGTTTACAGCATTTTTGAACCGGACGCGGAGCATCATGCTGAAGTGTTGTGTATGCCAAGCACATCTGGATGCTTTTTTTACGGCCATGCATGTCGGAAAGGTGTTGGTGTGCAAACTCGCAGTCAATCTGGGTTAGGACGGTGAGTCGGCGGGCGGGAATGGGAGAGAGGTAACCCTTGGGTTACCCTGAATTCCCCTCTCTTTTTAATGTAGTTGCAAGACCCACCTTGTGCCACCGTTCGAGTTCTTTCTCTTGACCAGTTCCTTCGAACATGGGTTTAAAAAACTTACACGACCGCAATCACGCGCAAATACTGTGTCTGCTTGCCCGTCTCTTTGCCATCGTCGTCGGTGAGCTTGAATCCCGGAACACGTTTGAATTCTGCATGTGCAAAGTGTCTTAAAATCATTGCGCGTATTTCATTCTCGGGAAGGCGGAACCGGACCCAGTCATCGAACATGACGACGGAAAGCGCATTTCCACCGGGGCAATCTTTCCCGCATCGTTCAAAGCATCCCAGGAACACTCCGTTGGGCTTGAGTATGCGTGCAAATTCCCGAACGGTCTCTTCGATATTTGGGATATATTCGAGGCAACCCAGAGCAACGGCGCCATCGAAGCGATCATCTTCAAAGGGAAGCGGTTCGCTCAAATCGTGGCACAGATAGGGAATATTCTCGGAATTTTCGGCGGCTTTAAAACACATTTCCGGCGAAATATCGAGCCCATAGGGCGAAGCGCCGCGTGACTGAAACCAGCGCGTACATTCTCCGGTACCACATCCGGCATCGAGAATTGCTTTGCCTGATAAAACACTGTTTTCGAACACTTCGCGGATGTGGACAAAGGGATTCCATCCGACTTCTTCGCGCATGGATTCGTAGTCTTCGGCGAGTGCATCAAAGAGCGTTTGTGGCGATTCGGACATAGCGCGTTTGCATTCCCCCCAAAAAATCAAAAAAAAGCCCCGCAATGCGGGGCTATTTCAATCAATACTAAGAATTACTGAAGCATGCCATCAGTAATGATCGTCGAAATGATACCATTCGTAGCTTTGCCGCTATCTTTAACGATCTTCCAACCATCATTGCTATTGACGGAAACCTGAATTTTGATCTCTTCATTGTCGATAGCTTTCTGATATTCCTGATTGGGTTTGGAAGTCGTATTCCAAAGCATGCAGTCGCCAATTTCGAGAACATCAAGTGTGTCGCCCGCTTCAATCTTATCTTCCATCTGGACAACTAAATAACCATCTTTACCACCCAAGGAAACGTAGGTACGATTGTCACTGGTATCTTTGGCCCAGTAATAGCAGATGCCGTCTTCATTCGGATAATTGATGAAGGAGTCTGGAGCATGAAGAGCTTTTTCTGGATTGAGTGCCATCTTGTTATCAGCATTCGAGCTCTGTTTGCCGTCAGCACGCAGATAGGAAACCACTTCCGATGCATACTTCAATGTGGAATTGTTGCCACCTTTCTTCAAGACAATGGCGTCAATGTCGGCACCGGGATCCTCACCACAACCTTTCTCAGTTTCGGTGCATTTGGTGCTCAAATCATCAATACGGACATACGTGAATGCTTTATCGTCTGGTGCACTGCAAACACTATTCGTGCAAACCAAACCGCCTTGGCAATCGTTCGGGCCTTGGCATGTAGAACCAAGACTACCACTGGTCGTGTCAGCGCAACGGCCATCGGAACCCATTGTGCTTCCAGCCGGGCAGCTCTCAAGAAGTGAACAAACGGCTTGACCGCCAACATTGTGGCAATAAGGATAACCTGCATAATCGCCTTCACCACAAGGATTGTTGCCTTCTTCACATGCAGGAACGGCTTCACTCTCATCTTCATCGCATGCGGCGAGGGTGAAAAGACCAGAAACAGCGAGAGCACTCAACATCCAAAAGAGAGACTTTTTCATTAGAGACCTCCAAAAAGGTTTTAAATTGAGGTTTAAAGCAAAATGCCTTAAACAATGAGACTAGAAAAAATGTTTCAAGGTAAATCCCTGAAAGCTGTGGGGCTATTTAGCAAATGATGTGCCTTTTGTAAATATTTGATGGTATTTTGTTCATTTTGGCTTAAATCCTAGGTTTTCAAAAATATCATCTAGGACTGTCGCACCAAAGCGTGATTTTTTGCCGAGGGGAAATGGCATTTTTGTCGCAGTTGGATAATTATTGCACCAAATCAGGCAGAAGGATAGACACTTCCCGAAACCCATTCCTTTCCCCAGGGAGCGCTGACTTCTGCCTACTGCCTACTGCCTGTTTGGATTCAGCTTCAGTTCTTTAGATAACTCATAGGAGCTGAGCAGTTACCCCAAAAGCCGCTACTGAAGCACATCGGACAATTTTGTCGACAAGACAGCGCACGTCGAAGCCGAAGGCGTATTGACAAGATCCGATTCACATACGCCGACGAGCTTCATGATGGCTGCATCATATTCGGTCATCGTCGCATTAAAAACATCGACATCCGCCTGTCGGTTGAGCTTAATCGCGGCTTCACGTGCGCGCCTGAAGAATTGATAGGCCTGTTTGCTCGGTTCGAGGTACCAGTCATAAATCTGGCGTATTTCCTCAATTTTACCAGCATTCGTCAGCATCGTCTTGCAGGTCGATTCGTGACTGTCGGACGCCTTAAAAAACATTTCCCCCGATTTCGAGAGAATTTTGACCCCCTCGTAGAGCTGCGAAAGAAAAGCTTCTTCGGTGAGCCCCGAATCGACCAAAAGCCCCGAGAGTGGCTTAGCTTCTTCGACGGCTGCTGTCACTTCCTGACGAAGGCTTTTGCAGGCATCGATGGTGTCGAATGACTGCGCCATCGCAGAGGCCGGGAAAATGATAATTGACAATGAAATAAGGAATGATCGTATTTTCATTTGAATGCCTTAGCTTTGGGCGACTCTGATTAATTCGGAATGCGGAATGCGGAATGCGGAATTGTTTTGAATGAGCAATGAGCAATGTGCAATTGAGTTTGCAAAACTAAAGGTGAAGTCTAAAGCTAAAAGAACTTCTTTCTTTGAGAATATAATCGAGAATCCTCGAATTGCTAA